>NZ_JBQHWP010000004.1:0-186717 GCF_052063915.1 Bilifractor sp. HCP3S3_D3 | reverse complement strand
CTCGTTACCTTGTACGGTGGTTACTCCTTTCAGAGCGTTTCACGCAGACCTCCCTAGGTACCACACGTTTCTTCCTCTCCATCCATCTGCCTCATTTATCATGCATGATTCTGTGTAGTTATTGGGCTTCGACTTGTGCAGCAGCCTTACCCTCATGCATAACCTCGTATAAGATTTCTGTACGTCAGACCGGAGATTTGCCCGTGGGTTAGTATGTTCCCCACATCCAGCTTCCTTCAGATTCCGTCTCGCGGCGGACACCCTTGCCTTCGGCTATATCCTTCCCACTACCGGGTGGATTCGGGACTTGAACCCGTTGGAAACGTGCGCCGCTAGGCGCACAGCAAGACAGGCAGGTACTGCTTTTGAGCAGTTCCTGCCTGTCCTTTGTGTATGGGTTGATTTATATTTACCATTAAACCCGGAAATTAATAGTTCTCTTCATGCACCTCAAAGAAGGACTGCGGATGATTGCATACCGGACAAACCTCCGGAGCTTCTGTTCCCACAACGATATGTCCGCAGTTTCTGCACTCCCAGACCTTGACCTCGCTCTTCTTGAAGACCTCTTTCATCTCTACGTTGTGAAGCAGCTTGCGGTAGCGCTCCTCGTGTGTCTTCTCGATCGCGGCAACACCGCGGAACTTCTCGGCCAGCTCGTGGAAGCCTTCCTCGTCGGCATCCTTTGCCATACGCACATACATATCGGTCCACTCATAATTCTCGCCAAGAGCACCGGACAGCAGATTCTCTTCTGTGTCGCCGAGCATACCGAGTTCCTTGAACCAGAGCTTTGCATGCTCTTTCTCGTTGTCCGCTGTTTTCAGGAAAAGTGCCGCAATCTGCTCAAATCCCTGCTTCTTCGCAACGGAAGCGAAGAATGTGTATTTGTTGCGCGCCTGTGACTCACCGGAGAAAGCCTCCAGCAGGTTCTTTTCCGTCTTGGTACCGGCATAAGGATTCTTCTTTTCTTCATCCACCGGCTCAAATACATTCTTCTGATGACACTTCGGGCACTCCTCCGGAGCCTGATCTCCCTCGTAGATATACCCACAAACCTTACATTTGAACTTCATAACACGCCTCCTGTCTGATTGCGTCTCAGTCGTCAGGCAGACAGACTCCGCTTTCACCGCTGAAATCCGCTTCTCTTCTGCCGCCGTCTCTTCCGATCCGCTCCTCTTCTGATTGCTCCTGTATGATTCTTTCCTGATTTGTGCTGTCTGAGCTTTTGTGATAATTCCATCCTATCCATCACAATATTCAGCACGTAACTGTATTATACCCGATATTGTCATGATAAGTCCAGTCACAATATTGCCGATTCTCAGTGCTGTAATTGTCATGCCACAGTTGTCAGCATTATCTTTTAATTCTGCATCCGGATCTGCTGTCCCTTTATGAGTTCGTACGAGGTGAGACTGCTCCCGTCAAGATCTGTGTGATGCATGTCAACCGCCGTGATCTGACTGTTCTCATACGTCGTGTAATAATAGATTCCTTTGTCCATATTGCAGCAGGAGCTGTAGATCGTATACTCGCAGACCGGATTCCCGTCCTTGTCCGTCGCAAGACGGCAGCATCCTTTCTGCTGCTCGACAGATCCGAGGATCTTGAAAAACTGGCTGATACTTGCGGATTCATCCTCCGCCTTCAGGGAATTCATCTTTGTAAATGCAACCTTTACAAATCTTGAGGCCGAGGAAAGATCTCCCGGAATTCCCATTCCGCCCATGCCGCGGCTGTACGCGTTCAGCTCCACGCCCGGGATCAGCTTCTGCTCCGGAAGCCCGGCGGATGCGTTCATATAATCTGCGAGATGTGTCATCTGATAATCAAAGGTCGGATTATTGGTCATCACTCCTACCGGGTTATCGTAGATCTGCGCGCCCCGTGCCGTCTGTTCAAATACCACGCACTCCTTCTGATCGGCGACAATCCAGTGAAGCGGTGAAGGCGGAAGCTCCGCCGCAAAAGCGTCATCGGTCAGGTTGATTCTTGAAAGATACTTTCTGGCTTCCTCCACACTTCCGCACTGACCCAGAATCCATGAAATGAATTCAAAGGAAGCGACATTGTCCTTTCCCTCCTCCGGCTTTCTGTAATCTGCGTTTCCGGGAAAGTTCAGACCTGCCATCGACAGTCCCTTTTCATTCATTGCATCATAATATAGCGGGTAATCTCCAACCACATATGCCATGCCGATCATTGCCAGGTGGTTTGGTATAGGGGCCAGATGACGGAACACAAGTTCCTTGTTTCTCGGTGTGACCGTTACCGACTCATGATACGAATACTCCAGATCAAGATTTCTTCCAAAATAATGGTCCTTACCTGTATATGTTGCCGCTGTGCACATAATCTGTCCTTTCTGCAGTTCTCACTGCGATGCTGAACTCAGTTGATGTCCGTTCTTTCGGTTTCCTATACACTATACTTCATTTTCCAGACACTGTCCTGTGATTTTCTGTTTTTTTACGTAATATTTTTATATTTTCTCATTTTTACGCAACGGAATCACCCGGTCAGAAGTCCTGACCGGCCTCACCTTCTGTACAAAAAGGCAGTCTTCATCACCAGACAGCCTCTGACCGGAAATGGCCCGCATCACCTTGCACACAAAAAGGCAGGGACTTTATTGACACGTCCCTGCCAGTGCATGAAATGGTAAAACGCCAAATGCGAGAATGCAAAGCCGGGGATGATCTGGGCGCATGAAGCACAGATCTCAGCAATTCCCGGGCTGTCGGTTCTTTCCCCTTCCGTCTTCTTCTGCCTTCAGCATCCGGTATCCGATGCCGATGTGCGTCTGAATGAAATGCTGCGAGCCCTCCTTATCTTCCAGCTTTTTTCGCAGATTTGCCATAAATACCCGCAGCGACGCCATTTCGCTCTCCGCGGATTCTCCCCAGATCGCCTTCGTGATATAGGAATAGGTCAGAACCTTTCCCTCATTGTGCGCGAGCAGAGAGATCAGCTTATATTCAATCGGCGTCAGGTGGAGCTCCCTTCCGTCCAGAGTCACCGTCTCCGCCGGAAAATCGATGACCAGTCCCCCGTTTGTGAACACCGGCGTCGGTTCCGCCGCCTGCTTCAGAAACGGCAGACGTCTCAGTGAGACGCGGAGTCTTGCCAAAAGCTCCTCCACAGAAAACGGTTTTGTCAGATAATCGTCCGCCCCCGCGTCGAGTGCCTCGATCTTGTCGGTCTCCTCGCTTCTCGCGCTGATCACAATGATCGGAAGCGCGGACCAGGTCCGCACTTTTCGGATTACCTCTACGCCATCCATGTCCGGCAGTCCCAGATCCAGAAAAATAACATCCGGGCTGCGGGTAGCCGCCTGCATCACCGCAGTCTGCCCGTTCCCGGCTGTAACCGAATCGTATCCATACATCTTCAGAGCCGTCGTAATCAGGTTCTGCACAGAGGGATCATCCTCTACCACAAGAATCGTTGCCTTAGACATCCGTCCGAACCTCCTCCGCCGGTATTGTAAACCGGAAAATGCTGCCGTGCGGAACATTCTCCTCGTACCAGATCTTCCCGCCGTGCGCCTGCACAATTTCCCTGCAAAGGGCAAGACCGAGGCCGAGACTTCTGCTACTGTCCGCCACTGTCTTTTTACCGCTGTAAAACATGTCAAAGATATGCGGCCGGTCTGTCTCAGACACACCAGCCCCGTTATCCTTTACTGAAATCTGAATCATATCCCCCTTCCGCTCCGTGCAGATCCGGATATCCGAACCCGGCGGCGTATACTTCACGGCGTTATTCACCAGATTGACCAGTACCTGGATAATCAGGTGCGCGTCCATTTTTCCAAGCAACACCTCCGACGACTGCTCTGTGGAAAACCGATGCTCGGAAAGCTTCCGGCTGCAATGCCTCCGCGCCTCTTCAATCACCTCGCTGACGAATTCCGCAGAGGTATGAATTCTGGTCTGATCATCCTTCAGCCGCGTAATGGACAGCAGATTCTCCACCAGATCCTCCAGCCACATAGAATCCTCATATATATTGGAATAAAGATTTTTCCTCGACGCATCATCCAGCCTGTCCCCATCGGACAGCAGGAGGCTCGCTGTGCCTGAAATCGATGTCAGCGGAGTCCTCAGGTCATGAGAAATCGAGCGAAGAAGATTCGCGCGAAGCTGTTCGTTCTTCGCCATCAGCCGTGCCTGTTCCTTTTCCTGCTCGTTCCGCTTATTCTCCAGGGCAATCGCGGCTTCCCCGAGTATCGCCGTCACCATGCTCTCCTCATAGGTGTCCAGCTCATTTTCCCGGACATCAATTCCCATGACGCCGTACACCACCTGATTCAGTCGGATCGTCAGGTACACACAGGACGCTTCCGGAACAGAATTCGTACCTCTCCCGGTTTTTTCGCCATGTTCAAACGCCAGTTCTGCCGCAACCTTCTCTTGTTCGGCAGCAAAACCGGGTTCCCCGGAATTGTCCGACAGGAACATGGCGGGTTTCCCGTCAACGCTCCCCCTGTCTCTGTACAGAAGCACATTCCTGTGGAGAAGCCTCACAAGCTGCTTCGCTGTGATCTCCTTGATCTCGTCCTGACTCCTGCACTTTTCCACGAGCTGATTCGTCTCGTACAAAACACTGACCCGAAATGCCATGCGCGCGGAATTCCTCGCCTGCGTCCGCAGTCTGGCGGCCATTACACCGGTCAGCAGAGCGATCAGCAGCATCACACCGAAGGAAACTGTATAGCGGTTGTCATAGGCGTGAAGCGTGAATTCCGGAGCCGTAAACAGAAAATTATAGATCACGACACTTAGTCCGGCAGCGCAAACACTGTAGATCCAGTTTGCCGTGCGCACCGAAATCAGAAAAACAAAGAAGATATAGAGCACCACGATATTGGATTCCACACCGTTCAGCAGCTTAAACCACCAGCAGATCACGGAGCATAGTCCCAGCATCCCTGCAGAAAATAAAATCTCCCGGATTCTTTCCCGCGTGCTCACCCTGTCGTTTATCGACGATATCGCGGTTTCAACCGGTATTTTTTCTCTCTCCTTTGCTCCGGCATTCCTGACCTGTCCATTCTCCATACAGATTCCGCAGCCCCTTCCAAATCATCATTTTCTGTCCTTGCTGTCCTTATTCTTATTATGGTAGTATTTCTCTATCAGTTCGTCAAATGAAGATATCAGGTGGTCACCCACAATCGCAAGCACCGCAAGGAACGCTATCAACAACAATATCTTCATAACGATCCCTCCTTCCGATCTGTCTCACTTTCCCCGGCATCTCCGCTGTCTTCGGCCTTTATATGAGCCCCATATGCCGTAACGCAGTTATTGCAATTCCGCTGTCCTCCTGTCTTTACGTGAGCCGCATCTGCCGTATCGCAGTTATTGCAATTCCGCTGTCCTTCTGTTTTTACGTGAGCCGCATCTGCTGTCCCGCCGTTACGCCAGCTTTCTCAGATCCTGAAGCATTTCTGCATATCCTTGTTCTTCCCGAGCACCAGAAGATTTTCTTCTGCTGTCAGAACTGTCTCGGATGTGATATTCATATCAATCCTCTCATCAGCTTTTATGGCAAGGATATTGATCCGGTAACGTTTCCGGATATTCAGCTCCCCGACCGACTTCCCGACCCAGTTATCGGGAACGGACACCTCGAAGATGGCACAGTCATCATCCATGGCAAAATAATCAAAAACGTGATCCGAGCTGTACCGGATAGCCGCCCATCTCGCGATCTGCTGTTCCGGAAAAACAACCTCGTCTGCCCCGTTCCTCTTCAGGAATTTCGCCTGAACCTCGCTGGCGGCCCTGGCCACCACAAGCTTGCCGCCGAGCTCCTTCACCAGTGATGTCGTCTCCAGGGAATCCTGAAAACAGTCCCCGATCGCCACAAAGCACAGATCATAATTCCGGATTCCCAGCGACTTCAGAAACTCCTCGTCCGTGCTGTCTCCGATTCTGGCATTGGTCACATAGGGCATGATCTCATTGACGCGCTTTTCATTGCGGTCAACTGCCATGACCTCGTGATTCATCTCCCGGAGCTTCATCGCAATATTTTTTCCGAAACGGCCGAGTCCGATCAGTAAAATTGACTTCATCTGCATCTCTCCTCCTCCATATTCCCCAAAAGCAAGGCTTCATCCCACTGTGATCCGTTCCTCCGGAAGTCGCCCGTTGTTCATTCCCTTCTCTGACACTGTCGCAAAGATCAGCGTCAGTCCTCCGACTCTTCCGAAATACATCAGGAAAGTCAGAATTCCCCTCGATACCAGCGACAGTCCCGGTGTGATTCCCATGGTCAGACCCACCGTTCCGATCGCGGACGCCGTCTCAAACAGGCAGTCCAGAAGAGGCAGTCCTTCGATCCTGCTGATCACCATTCCCCCGAGAGCAAAAAGCATGGTATAGAGCAGAAGGATGGCGCCGGCACTCCGGATTGCGTCCAGTGGTATTCTTCTCCCGAAAATTTCCGCGTCCTTGCGCTGTCGGAACACCGCGGCGGCAGACGCCAGAAGAACCGCTGCCGTCGTCGTCTTCATCCCGCCCGCCGTTGATGCCGGTGATCCGCCAATCAGCATCAGAATGATTAAAACGAAGATCCCTGTCTCACTCATTTTTGTCAGGTCCGCGGTATTAAAGCCGGCAGTCCTGGGTGTCACCGACTGAAAAAACGAAAGCAGTACGCGCTCACCTGCCGGTCCCTCCGTGAATTCGCCGAAATAAAAGTAAATGGCCGGTACCAATATGAGTGTCAGTGTCATCGTCAGAATCACCTTGCTCTGCAGGCGGAACCGCTTCAGGTGAAAACCATTGATTGCCACGTCCATCCACGTCAGAAAACCGATTCCGCCCACAATAATAAGCGTCATGATTGTGATATTAATCAACGGATTTGCAGCGAAATGCGTCAGTGATCCGTATTTTCCACTCTCCCCCATCAGGTCAAATCCGGCATTGCAGAACGCCGACACTGAATGAAAAACCGCGTACCAGATTCCCTTTCCCGCGCCGAATCTACGGATAAATACCGGCATCATCACCGCCGCTCCGATCCCCTCACAGACGAAGGTGGTCTCCAGGATAAACCTCGTAAACTTCACAATCCCGCTGATCTGCGGAGCGGAGATCGATTCCTGCATGATGTTTCTCTGAATCAGACCAATCTTTTTGCCGGATACAAGAGCCAGTGCGATCGCCACCGTAAATACACCAAGACCGCCTACCTGAATCAGTGTCAGAATCACAGCCTGACCGAAAAAACTCCAGAACGTCGCCGTGTCCTGCACGACCAGTCCCGTCACACACACGGCGGAGACCGCCGTAAACAGCGAATCCGCGAATCCCGCAGATCCTGCGCCACGCGAGGAAAAAGGAAGCATCAAAAGCAGCGTTCCCGCAATGATTACCATCAGAAATCCGAGTATGATCACCTGTACCGGCTTCAGGTGCTCCAGCTTATTCACTAGTTGTCTCATCATATCAGGCATCTCTTTTCCAGGATCAAATAACATCGTATTTATCTCTTATCAGATCCACAATCAGATGACATCGTATTATCTCTTATCAGATCCACAATCAAATGACATCCTATTGTCTCTTATCAGATCCACAATCAAATGACATTCTATTATCTCTTCATCAGAATCAGCAAAGACGTCATATTAACCTTTTTATATTCTTATTATCCGGCAACGATCATAAAGACAGTATTAATGTTGCCGGTCTGGTATTAAGATTTTATTAAGATAACACGTGCTCAGACGGCTTAAAAAAAATACTGCGAAGACGTTTTATTTGTTGTATAATAAAGTGTGAAATTATTATCAATTTTATAAAATATTATTAGGAGTTGGGGTGTTTAAATGGATACGCTAAGTATTTTAAAGGACATAGCTATTATTATTATCGCAGCCAAGTTTCTGGGCCTCATTGCGCGAAAACTCAAGGCGCCTCAAGTCGCGGGCGAGATCATCGCCGGTCTTCTCATCGGGCCAAGTGTCTTCAATATCGTTCAGACCAATGATTTCCTAACCGGAATGGCCGAAATCGGCGTCATCCTTCTGATGTTCAACGCCGGCCTCGAGACCGACCTCGATCAGCTGAAGAAATCCGGAATAAAGGCGACCCTCATCGCCTGTGCTGGAGTCGCGGTTCCAATGGCACTCGGAACCCTTCTCTTCATGTGCTTCTACGGTTTTTCCGCACCGGGCACCGAGAACTTTACCCGCGGCCTGTTCATCGGAACGATTCTTGCCGCGACCTCTGTCAGCATTACGGTTCAGGCGCTGCGCGAGCTCGGAAAGCTTTCAACCGAAGTCGGAACCACAATCATGAGCGCAGCGATCATCGATGACGTCATTGGTATCCTCGTCCTCACCGCTGTCATCAGTCTCAAGAACCCGAAGGCAAATATCGGACTTGTTGCGCTGAAGACACTTCTGTTCTTTGTGTTTGCTCTGATCGCTGGGTATCTCGTTTACCAGCTCATGAAAAAAATCGACAGCCGGTACCCGCATACCCGCCGGATTCCGATCATCGGACTCGCCCTCGCCTTTGCGCTCTCCTACGTCGCCGACAAATACTTCGGCGTGGCCGACATCACCGGTGCCTACTGCGCAGGCGTCATTCTCTGTTCTCTGAATGACGCGGAATATATCGGCCGGAAAATGGACATCAATTCCTATATGATCTTCGGACCGGTTTTCTTCGCAAGCATAGGTCTTCAGACCAATCTGAGACAGCTGGACACTACCATCCTCCTGTTCTCCGCCGCATTTGTAGTGGTCGGCCTGGTCGGAAAGATCATCGGCTGCGGCGCCGTCGCACGGGTCTGCGGATTCAGCGGCCCGGACAGCCTGAAGATCGGCGTAGGTATGATGACCCGCGGCGAGGTCGCCCTGATCGTCGCGCAGCGAGGTCTCAAGGCAGGAATGATGGACAGCCGCTATTTTACCTCGGTCATCCTTCTGATCATCATCAGTTCGATCATCACTCCGATCGCTCTGAAGGCGCTGTACGCAAAATCCGAAAAGACAGAGACTCCACAGCCGGAAAAGGTCGCCTGAAAACGCGCTCTGGAAACCTCTTGAAAAAGCGGCCGGATAATGTGCTCTGGAAACTTCTTGAAAAATCAGCCGGAAGAAATCTTCCGGAACCAAAAACAAATAGCTCAAAAACAGCCCGTACCGCAGGGGAACACTGTCCCCCTGCGGTACGGGCTGTTTCATAGCTTCACAGATGAAATCCTATTGTTTTTTCTTCCTTACATCGGATGATCCGCCAGATACTGAATGATATCCATGCTCTCATACAGCGGTTTTCCATCGATGAACAGGCACGGAACCTGATCCATGCCGCCGTCGCGGATGAGACGCGCATGGTTCTCCGGATCCTCCAGGATATCCCTGTAGACCACATCAGTTCTTCCGTTTTCGCGGATCCATCCCATCACTCTCTGACAGTACGGGCAGGTATCCTTCTTGTAAAGTTCAAGTACCATCCTTTCTCTCCTTTCTGTTGTCCTCATTTTCTTATATTTCCAGTCTTACATATTCCTGACGATTTTGCCAGTGGCAATCCCAGAATCTCCCCTGCCGCCTTTCCGTTCCGCAATTTCACTGGCTGTTTTTCCGTCGCGCAACCATAGAGACCATCTCATGCTCGTCTCCCTCTACCGAAATAATATTCAGCGGAGAGAGCCTGGAATAGATACCGGCGAGGTGTCCCGCATACAGGTACATCCCCGTCATGTTCGCGAAGCTGTGCACCCGTGGGCTCTTCTGCCCTTTCGCCTGCTCCTGCCAGGGATTGTCCGTGTAATCTGTATCCGTGTAGTCCGCATTCAGAGTCCGGTACGGGCTGACATACTCCTGAATTACATACCCTTTTCCCGCGCGGTCCCTCAGCAATTTCTGCCACTGTTCATCCGTGAAATTGCCGCTGTAATAAATTCCGTGCGCGCCGTAGGAATCCTCCGGCTTCAGAATCCATCTGCGGCTTCTGCCTCCCTCATCTGACCACGTCGTATGCATGAATTTTTCCACATGCAGAAGCCCGGAAACAAGGTCCGCCGTGTATGGAATGTGCTGCGCGACATACCGGTTTTCCTCCTCCGTCAGGAACGCTTTTGTGCGATCGAGGTGCAGAACCTTAAACAGAATCTTGTCATGAACGACCTGTGTACAGAAGTCGCCAATCAGACAGACCTTACGGTCCCTCACTGCATCCAGAAACGGCCGGATCTCCTCCCGATGCTCCAGAATATCACTCGTCACCGCCCGCCGGTAAATCGCGTCCACGCGAAATCCCTCCGGCGTATACAGGTGCTCGCCGTCATAGGTAAGGCTGCGAATATCCGCCACACATGAGCGGCTGCCTCTCTTGCGGAAGGCTTCGGCAAATCGCTCCAGCTCCGCCGAAGCAATGCTCTTTTCAAGAAAATCCACAATGGCCACCTGCGGATGCTCCGGATAACGGCCCGTCTCCTTCACCAGATCGAGGAACACACGTGCCCATGAATCAAAAAGCTCAAACTCCTGTTGTTCATATTCCTCCGAGAAGCACCGGTACATCAGGGTTTTGCGGTAGGCCTCCGTCATGATCCGGTTTTCGTTCATCGCGCTGCTGCCATCCGCGTTGAACTCGCAGAACTTAAAGTCCCCCGTCTTCTCATCAAAAAACATATCCAGCCTGCACACCGGGAGCAGAACGGAATACTCCGGTCCCCTGCAAATCATTTCCTCCAGCTCCTTCGGAAAGCCGAAAAGCTTCCGGTAATCCGGATCATCCAAGTATTCCCGGATCACCTTCACCAGGATCTTCCAGGCCGTCTCGCCTGCCTCACGGATCTTCAGAAAGCCCTCCTCTGTGAATAACTTGGGAAAATACAGCATCTTGACCGGTACGCCCCGGTACCTTGCGTCTGACTGCTGAATTTCTTCATTTTCTTCCTGCCCAGACTTATCATGTCCTTTGATGTCTTGATAATAGAAATGCTCCGCCAGCTCCTGAAGCGTCAAAGCATGCTCTTCGCTTCTGTCTGATTCTGCAGTCACTGTTTCTCACCCTCTTCCCATGCACATGATATAAATTGAGGATAATACAAACATTTCTAAAAAGCAAACACCGCTTTGCCGCTGCCCTCCGTATACCTGCAATTTCGCAGCTCCGTTTCATTCCCAATCAGCCAGTCCCCTGCTCTGCTTTTCCATGGCCTCATCCAGACTGATCTTCTTGACCGGGAGACTTAAATACTCCTTAAGCTCCTTCAGCCCGTCACCGTTCATATTGTTGATGCAGAAAATTTTCTCACAGCAGCAATTCTGAAGCCACTGCCTCACCATCGGCACATTTGCGTACGGAGAGTCGATCTTCGTGATGATGCCGATGAGCGGCCTGTTCAAAAATGCATTGCAGTTCGGCGTGAAAAGCGAGAACGGTTCATCCGCGGCCACTACGATCGCGACGACATCCGCCTCGAACGAGAAGCAGGCCAGTCCGACGCCGACTTCCTTCGACTCCGCGTACTCGCCCGGTGTATCGATTACAGAATCGCCAGCATACGTGTACTGCGTCTTCTTATATACAATCTCCTCTCCCTTCAGAACCTGGGAGAGCGTTGTCTTCCCGGCCTCACTGCGGCCCATCAGAAACAGTTTTCTCATTGCTTCAGCTTTCCTCTATATCACAGACGTGAAAATGCAGATCATCCTTGAAAAAAGAACGGACGTTCTCGAGTGCCGTCCGTACTTCCTCCCTGCTGCCCAGTATAATCACGGTACCGTTAAACCGGTCCATAAAACCGATTTCCACATGTGCCGATTTCAGGGAGATATCCGCTGCCGGAACCGTGCATTCCCAGGGTGTAAACTTCATGATACCGATGGTCTCTCCCGTGTGATCTTCACCGGCATGCACACCGATGTGCAGCCCAAGATTCTTGTAGACCTCCTGCACGGATGTCCCGATCACATGTGCCATCGTCATATCTCTGCCCGGAGTCCGTACGCGCACAATCCTCAGCTGTTTGTTTTTGTCTCTTCTTTTCTGGCTGCTGATCCACTTCAGGAGTTCTTCAGCCGTCATCCTGTCAGCCATAGACACTCCTATCGTTTCGTGACCGGGCAGACGACATAGTGCAACTCATCACGAAAATAATCAACAACAGCCGTGATCGCGGCTGTCACACCCGCAATATCGCCCGACACGATCAGTGTTCCCGTGAAACGGTCTGCAAAGCCCAGATAGACATCGCCGCTTTTGACAGCAATATCAGACGCAATGACTGCAGACTCCGGCGGCGTCATATTCATAATGCCGATCGCCGATGAGCTGTAGTTAATGGCAGGGTTCATGCCAAGCTTCTGATATATGATCGGAGACGGGCTGCCCATTATGTGCGCAAGGGTGATTTCCTTGCCAGCCACCGTCTCCTGTACGATTCGAATCTGTTCATCACGGTTGTCCATCTGTTTCCTCCAACATTTTCGAGATAAATCACGCCCCGGTCTTGCCGTCAGCCTTCATCTTTTCGATAGTGATTCAGACTGCGCATACGCGCAGCCTGATCACAGTCATCCATTATGTTATATACCTGCTGCGTAGTTTTACGCAAGATCCGCCCAGTTTGCAGGATATACAAAATATGCGTAGCGGCATGTCTCCGGTGTCTGGAAGTGAATATGGCTTCCCTTCGGGATATAGATGATATCTCCCGGATCTCCGGAAACAATTCTTCCATCAATCTCAATCTCCAGCCTGCCCTCAAGAACCACGTCGTACTCATCATAAGTCAGTGTCCACTCAAAGCTGGTGTGATCCAGTTCCATCACACCTGCTCCCATTCTCGGAGCTTCGTCCAGCGTCACGACATCCTTGAGAGCAACACCGTCCTGCTTGAACGGTTCGCATTTCACTGTCGAGGTCTTTATTCCGATGATTCCGCTCGGATCGATTTTTTTCTCAAACCCGCAGTTACTATTCTTAGATGGAGCAGCAGACTGCTCCATAACTTTTGTGATAATTTCACGGATCATTTCTTCCGTAATACTCATGGTATACATTCCTTTCTTCAATCAGGGCCTGTCAAATCATCTACTTCTCCATCGTTGCATTAACCTTCTGCAGCAGTTTCGGCGACAGAATATTCGCAACGATCAGAGCGGTAATACCTGCTACAAGCTTTCCGATGATGACCGGAGTAACCATGGTCTGGTCAACGCCTGCTGTGAATCCCAGGTGATCGCCAAATACGAAAGCAGCGGATACGGCAAACGCGACATTCAGAAGTTTTCCTTTCGGATCCATTTCACCGAAAATGTTGAACATGGCGATATTGTTCGCAAGATTCGCAACCATACCTGCGGAAGCCGTCTCGTTGATTCCGAGAAGGTGACCAAGCTTCTTCAGTCCGCCTCCGAAAGTCCTGGTGATCCACTCAACCATTGGGAAGGCACCGATCAGTACAATACCGATCTGTCCGCAGGTCAGAAGTCCTGAATCGAGCGGTGTCAGCCCTGTTGAAGCATCCGGTGTTGCCATCTGATCAAACAGCGGGAACATGATACCAGTGATCTGCTCAAATACAGCAATTGCAGTCAGGGCAGTGATCACGACGGTAACGCCGATCCCGAAGCGGTTGAATCCGCGGATCATACGGCCGGGACGGAACCACAGACCGATAACGATCAGTGCCGCGATGATGATAACCGGTATCAGGTTCTGCACGATACGCCCGAGACTCAGCTTATAGCTCGTCATCGCTGTCATACACAGGCCGCCGACGATACAGCCGATCGGAATAGTGATCATACCCGCGAGCACACCTGCTCCGAGGTAACCTCTGTCCTTCTTATCAATGATACCAAGTGCGACCGGAATTGTAAATACAATCGTCGGTCCCATCATCGTTCCCAGTATCAATCCCGCGAATTTTCCGATTGCTTCATCTCCAGCCAGCTGCATCGCCAACGGATAGCCTCCCATATCGCACGCCAGCAGTGTGGTTGCAAACATCGAAGAATCCGCACCGAAGAAATTGTATATCGGCTTGATGACCGGCCCCAGCACCTCCGCAAGCACCGGAGCTGCCGCTACAACGCCGGCCATGGAAAGCGCGAGAGGTCCGATGGCGTTAAAGCCTTCTTCAAATTTCTCACCATATCCCTTTTTATTGCCGCAGATCTTGTCTATCGCGCCGACAACCATGAATATCATCATGATCATCATGATTACTTTATTAATGGAGAGGGTCGTCGCCCACTCCCTCAGGCTTGATGTAAATGTGCTCATATTTTGCCCCTAAGAATAAACATTTTTTATAGTTGCTGCTAAAATAACCGCGACCGATGAGGATCCTGTGATTCAGGAATACCGGACTCCGGACTCCTGTCTTTCTATCCTCTGATTACTCCTGATAAACGATTTCCAGGTCGTCCACGATTCCGACTACAGTTGCATCAACGGGCGCGCTCATGTCATTGACCGCACTTCTTGCCGAGCTGCCATTGACGATGAGCACCGTCTCTCCGACGCCTGCGCCGATGAGATCAGCCGCGACAGTTGGAACGCTGTGCGATTTCTCATTACTGACGTCCAACGGCTGGACAACCAGAAGCTTCAGACCGGAGAGCCTTTCATCCTTTCTTGTGGCCCAGATATTCCCGATGACCTTTGCAACCTTCATCTTTTATCCCCCTTTTAATCGCAGCAGAAGCGGATACCCTTGCGCTCAGCGGTTTCTCTCGCGAGTTCTGTGATGATGCAGTCCTTTCTGACCCGGATACATGTCGCGCCGGCTTTCACCGACTCGATCACATCCCTTTCTGTCACAGCCTTGCGGCTGATGATGCATTCCTTACCGCAGGCTTCGCAGCCATCAACGGATAAGGGATTTTCCCCTGATGAGGAGTTTCCCTTGGTCGGCATCTTATCCGCCGATTTGTCCATGGCAATACGGTCGGGTTTCTCCACCGATTTGTCCATGGCAATACGATCGGGTTTCTCCACCGATTTGTCCATGGCAATACGATCGGGTTTCTCCGCCGATCTGTCTATGACAGCACCGACCAGTTTCTCAGCCGGAACGACAGTCAGTCCGCAGCTTTTCAGAAACTCCAGATCCCCGCTCATCCTCTTCCACATGGGTGATGGCATATTCTTTCTGTATCGCAGATATTCAATTTCATCCTCTGATACCAGCAATCTTTTGCCGGACATAAGCGCCTGCAGGGCTGCCTTCAGATACGGAGTATCTGCCATTCCCACACAAAGTTTTGAAAGATTCGCGCACGTCAGATTGTACAGAACGACGGTATCTATCCGTTCCATATCGATGCTGTTGTCACTGCTGCCATCGGAAAGAACCGCGCACTGTACATTGTACCTACCCGTAATCTCACTGTTCTCCAGGAAGGCCTTGCCATTCGTTCCTTCCTCTTCGGTCAAAATCAACAGAATTCTGCGTCCGCTTTTCGAAGCGGCAGACGATTCGCACGTTCCGTTTTCGCGGCAGGACTCTCCATGCGCCGCATCATTCGAACCGTTCATACACGCTGTGATCTCACTGTCAGAAACAGTGATCCCCATCTGCTCCAGTTTTTCTTTCACTCTGGCAGCGATGCGGTCTGTCAATTCTCCTGTTTCCATATTTCCTCCTTTCTGTCAGTCTTTAACCGGAAACGATGCAGTTCATCGCGATTCCGGCCGGCGTCACAAGGAAGGGATCCCGGGGCTTGATGGTTCTGATCCCCGTTACCTTCTCAAAGACACTTTCAATTCCTGTCAGACAGGACGTTCCGCCGCACAGATAGATCGTATCTGTCTCGGACGGATCGATATACTTTTTCACAATGGTAGCCATCTTTTCGACCACCGGACGTACCACCGGCATAATCTCTTTATGCCGGCTGTAGTCCTGCTTGATTTTTTCAGCTTCTTCGAAAGATACATGGTAATTTCCGGCAAGCACCAGAGACAGATGCGTGCCGCCTGTCGGCTCATCCTCTATCTCAATGACCTTTCCCTCTTTAAACAATGCGAGGCCGGTGGTGCCGCCGCCGATATCTACCACAACACCGTTCTGAATCTGATATACAGAATTCGCAGCCGTAGGCTCATCGAGCACATTGGTGACTTCGAACCCTGCTCCTTCTGCCACATATTCATGAGTCCGAACACTGGAGTCTGTACCGGCCGGCATGGCAATCGCGCACTCGACAAGCTCCCGGTCAATCCGCTTTTCCAATTTGTCCTTCAATTCCTGCACAATCGTCCGCGCGCCGCTGAAATCAACCACGACACCGTCCCGCAGAACGCTCGCAGCCTTTTTCTCACAGGCTACCGGCTGATTGTTCTCATCCAGAACGACGAGAACAATATATGCGGTACCCAGATCAAGCCCCGTCTTCAATCTTCCGGAAGACGGAAAAACCTCCTCCTGGGACTGTGATACCTTGTCCATGTATGTGTCAATTCGCTTCAGATCAAGCATAAACGCACCTTTCATTTCAAATTCGTGTAATTCTGAAATTCCCGCTCCGGACTATCCTGCCCGTCACCAGATTTCACTGCAGCCGTTTTCCTTACGGACAACGATCCTGTCCGTCACCAGTTTTCACTGCGGCCGATTCCCTTGCGGTCAATCTTCCGAATGATTCTTCCCATCGTAAAGCCATGCACGAACGCTGCATTTGCCTCATCAAAATCGATATGCATCTTGCAGCTGAAATTCTGGCTGACACGAATGATCACATCCTCAAAGATTACCGGCCTGTCACTGAGTACTTCCACCGCAACTCTGTCCTTATCCTTAAGATTCAGCAGCTTCGAGTCCTTCTCCGTCACATGAATATGATTGTGTGCAATAATCACACCTTGTTTGATCTCCAGCGAACCGGCAGGCCCCTGGATGGTGATGGCACCGCTTCCTTCGACATCCCCGGATTCCCTCAGCGGAGCATTTACTCCAAGCGCGACGCAGTCGCTCTTGGAAAGCTCCACCTGTGTTGCGCTGCGGACAGGGCCGAGCACAGCAACATGACTCATGGATCCCTTTGGCCCGATCAGAGTCACTCTCTGATCGGAAAGGAACTGGAATGGCTGCGAAAGATCTCTTTTCGGCGTAAGCGTTGCTCCCTTTCCGAACAGGACCTCACAATCTGACTGCGTCAGGTGAACGTGCTTTGCAGAGACCTCGATCTCTACCAGTCCGGCCATATGGATGGAATCCATCACGGCTGAAACAATATCCTTCATCAATTGCCTCCTCCTGTGTAGTCTCCGGCCAGATATTTGCACATCATAATATGAAGTGCACTGGACAGACGGTTGAGTTCTTCAATAATATCTCCGCGTTTATACTTCCGTCCTTCCCTGAACGCAGTGCAGGCGGACAGCTCTGTCTCCCTGATCTGTGTCCGGATACGATTAAGATAAGCGTAGTTAATTCCCATGCTGTAATCCGGAAGCAGCATCTGCTTAATCTTATAGAACTTCATCGGATCATGAGAGTGCTCGCGCAGCTCAGCATGAGTCAGTCCGATCGTTGTCATCTCCGGAACGTCCTCGCCAAGAACATCACAGCGCATCAATTCCCGAAGATGGCGCAGAATATCATTGAGATCGTCGACAAGTGACTGACAGCCGTTCTCATAAATAACTGCCTGAGCCAGGACGATCAGTGACTGTACCGAATCGAGTTTCCCACGAAAAACGATTCTCGGATCATCTTTGTTCACCAGTTCATTGCCGTAAAGCTGGGTCATGTGTTCCGGTTTTTCATAGAAAAATGCTCCGGTCTCATGCTCCGTGTATTTCGGACGCAGAACGGCCACTGTTTCTGTTTTTTCTGCAGCAGGTGCCCTCTGTTCCTGCGGAGCAGGGGCGCCGGTGCTTTCTGTTTTCTTCTGTCCGCCCTGACCGGGATGGACCTGATCATGAAAATTGCTTTTCATCTGATATTTGATTTTTTTCTGCTGCAGATACTCTTTTGCTGCGGGAGTAAGGATGGCTCCGTCCGGCACGATATATACGTCTGGCTCGGAATTTCTCAGCTCATAACGGAGTAGTTCCTCGGTTATTGCTTTCATACGCCTTCACTCCTTCTTCTTTTATCATTTCCGGAGCTGTATGCTCCCTGTCATCCTCTCGGTATTATGCCTTATTGTTCTGCAGTATTGCCGAGCGTCGGAAGAATATACTCCACGTCCATATGCGGTCTCGGAATGACATGTACCGAAATCAGCTCGCCGACTCTCTCGGCTGCAGCCGCACCCGCATCGGTCGCCGCCTTTACCGCTCCGACATCGCCTCTGACCATGACGGTGACAAGGCCGCCGCCGACACGCTCTTTTCCGATCAGATGTACGTTTGCAGCCTTAACCATCGCGTCTGCCGCTTCAACGGATGCTACCAGACCCTTTGTTTCGATCATTCCCAGTGCTTCTGTAGTTTTTGACATAATTATTCGTTCTCCTTTCCAATTGACGGAAGAATATACTCAACTTCCTCGTGCGGTCTCGGGATGACATGTACGGAGAGAAGCTCACCGACTCTCTCTGCCGCTGCAGCGCCCGCATCAGTCGCCGCCTTTACCGCTCCGACATCACCTCTTACCATAACGGTAACAAGGCCGCCGCCTACACGCTCTTTACCAATCAGATGTACGTTTGCTGCCTTGACCATAGCGTCTGCTGCCTCAACAGCCGCAACCAGTCCCTTAGTCTCAATCATTCCAAGTGCATCATTAACTGTTGCCATTGTTTTCTCCTCTCAATATAATTGGCATGTCTCATCAGGTTCGTATATGATGGATACGTCGCATCAGGTTCGTTTGAATGATCACATCGCCTTCAGCCGTGCGATCACGCTCTTCACAATCTCATCGACATTGATGTCCGACAAATCAGGCTGGTTATCCGCACTCTCCACACAGGAATCGATTTCCGCGCGGATATCCTCCATCTCTTTCTGCCCATACGCCACGTATCGCCTGTTGATCAGCTGCATCGGGCCGACATTCTCACTGGTTGCACTTCCGCCGACTGCGCCGCATCCGAGTGTCAGAGCCGGCTGCAGTGCTGTGGACGCGCCGATGCCGCCGAGTGTACTCGGTGTGTTGACAACAATGCGGGATACCGGAACACGTTTTGCAAAATAATCAACGATTGCTTCATTTTTTGTGTGCATGGAGAAGGTGTGCCCTGCGCCCTCGTAATAAAGGATCTCACAAACCTTGTCACAGACATCGTGATAATCCTTACCTGTGTAGAATCCCATGATCGGTCCGAGCTTCTCATTGGAATATGGATGACCGCGACCAACCCCGGTCTCTCTCGCAATCAGAACCTTCGCATCCTTCGGAACCTTGTCCAGGTGAGCCAGCTTTGCGATTGTCTCAACGCTCTTTCCGACGATCTCCGGATTCATGGTTCCATTTGCGCGAAGGATGAACTTGCCGAGCTTTTCACTCTCTTCCTGATCCAGGATGTACGCGCCCTGCTTTTTCAGTTCAGCCATAACCGGCTCCACCATATCCTCGTCGCAGATGATCGACTGCTCAGATGCACAGATTGTTCCATTATCAAAAGTCTCGGAGTCCAGAATTCTCTTCACTGCCAGAGGAAGATCACAGGATCTTTCAATATAGGCAGGGCCGTTTCCGGGTCCGACACCGATCGCCGGTGTACCGGAGGAGTACGCTGCCCTTACCATGGCCGATCCACCAGTGGCGAGGATCAGTGCTACGTCTCTGTGATGCATCAATGTATCCGTTGCCTCCATCGTCGGGATGGAAATACAGGATACAAGATTCTCATTTGCGCCTGCCTCCGCGATGGCCTGACGAATGACCTTAACCGCCTCCATGATGCAGCGCTGTGCCGTCGGATGCGGGGAGAATACGATTGCATTTCCCGCCTTAACAGCAATTTCTGCCTTATAGAAGGCAGTAGAGGTCGGATTCGTGGACGGGATAAGTCCGGCGATGACACCTACCGGAACCGCCAGCACGCGCAGTCCCTTCTCATCGTCGCGGGAAATCTCTCCGACTGTCTTCATATCCTTGATATGCTCATATACGCCACGGCTCGCAAACACATTCTTGACAATTTTATCTTTTACCTTGCCAAAACCGGTATCCTCGACCGCCATTCTGGCAAGACGCTCAGCATTGCGGACACCAGCGTCCGCGATGCACCGTACAATGTGATCTACCTGAGCCTGATCCATGCGCGCAAGCTCTTTCTGCGCTTCCTTGGCTGACTCAACCAGATCCCTCACTTCCTGCATTGAGATCAGGTCTTTATCGATTATCTTCATTCTGCCATTCTCCTGTTATTTTTCTGTTCTGCTTAATCCCTCTCTGTCACAAAATGCTTTTATACCTTCCAGCAGCACGTCTTTGCGTGCGGATCGGATCTGCTCCCGTGTCAACGTATCGATTCCAAGTTTCTTTGCGAGATTTCTTAGTTCGCCAACACTCTTGCTGCCAATCTCGTCCAATGAAATCAATGAAGACGCCGGTTTCCCCTTGATCGGATCCGTCGCTTCCGACGACACCTCCGGTTTTGTGTCCGGCAGATCCGGAGCGCCGCTCTGTACTCCGTCACGTTCTTTCAGATTATCCTCCGGGATATCCAGATTTACGTCTGGTTCTTTCGGATCATCGGCCGGTCCCTCCGGATCATTATCCGTTTTTTCCGTATGATCGTCCGGTCCTTCCGGATTCCCATCCGGTCCTCCAGGATTCCCGTCCGGTCCTTCCGGATCATCATCCGGTTTTTCCGGGTGTACATGACCGAGGATCTGTTCCACATCACCGTGCGGCCGCGGGATCACGTGAACCGAAATCAGCTCACCGATTCTCCCTGCCGCGGCTGCCCCTGCGTCAACCGCAGCTTTCACCGCTCCGACATCTCCCCGGACCATTACCGAGACCAGTCCTCCTCCGGAGTATTCCCTGCACTGAAGAGTTACATTGGCGGCTTTCAGCATAGCGTCCGCTCCTTCGATGGACGCAACCAGTCCTCTGGTTTCGATCATGCCTAATGCCTGCATATACTACCTCCGATACTGATCATTCTTCTCGCGGGCTTGAAGCAATCGCCTCAACAGCCGCAGCGAAGGCATCGCAGGCAGATTTGCATGCCGACTGGCTTCCTGTCAGCAGCGCGCCTCCGAAGTTGGTTTCTGACGGCGGTGCGTAAAGAACACAGCACTGCACATCCGCTGCCTTGAGTGCCGCATCCACTGCATACATAGCCTCAAGCGGCGGTGCAATCAGGTATGCGATTGCCTCCCCTTCCTTAATGCCGCAGGAAGCAGACAGGTAAGAACCTGTCCTTGATATGCAGTGCGCATAATAGCAGATCGAATCATCGTCGTTCGCAGATACGAAGTGGCAGACATTCTCAATCATGTCAATACATGCGTCCAGTCCTGCCCTCGCCTCTGCCGGATTCGGAGCTGCCAGAATACCGATGATTTCACCGGCCAGCGCGGTGTTCGCATTGGCTGCCCCTGCATACATACTCTTTGCGTAAACGACTTCACAGTCTGCTTTCTTTGTAGCTTCATCCAGTGCTGTATACGTGACATCATCGATGTCGGCGGTAATAAGTGCCAGGGACTTCTGATCCGGCCTTAATTTCAGCTCTTTTGCAAGGTCCGGAGAGACATTCGCGATTAGTCTGGTCGCCAGAACCTTTGCGAACAGTGGATCTCTTTTCATTCTTCAATTCCTCCATTCCGGTTAAATTACAGTTTCAGGTCTGTACCGCTGGCTTTCTTTTCGAGCATGATTTTAATAATTTCCGCAATGTGGGCGCCGGCCTCCGAAGGATTCGTTCCTGCGCTGTGGATATTGGAAACAACTGTTCTTCTTGCCTCCGGCATTCCCACTGTCGCCTTGTAAGCGATATAGGCAGACATAGACGTCGCAGTAATCAGGCCCGGACGCTCTCCGATCAGTGTACAGACAACCTCTGCGCCGACCAGCTCGCTGATCTCATCCTCTACCGCTACGCGGCCGTACTTCACAAAGAACGGCGTTCCGGTATCAATGTGATAGCTTTGAAGCCCCTGCATGATCGCCGGAAGAAGATCCGGGATATTCGCTGCTACTGCCGCAGAGGACAGACCATCGGCCACATAGATCTGAACTGTCGGGTTCTTCTTGCATTTCTCTTTAATCGTCTCAACCGCCTCAGGGCTCAGCTTACGTCCGAGATCCGGTCTGGTCAGATACGTATCCTTGCTGTCACATTGTGTCTGGACGATGAAAAGTCCCTGACTCTTGATGAACTCTTCATCTACATCGTTGAAGACTGCATCCTGCGCAGCAGAATGCGCCGCTCTGAACTCGAGCTGCGGAAGTGTTTTGTAACGGGCTCCTGCCTTTCCGATACCCAGACGGCACGGAGCAGCTGCCTTCTGCTCTGCGTATGCCTCTTTATTGACCGGGTTCTCCACCAGATACTGCTTGCGCAGATCAATCGCAGTGATATCCGGAAGCTCTCCATCTTCAACATAAGAGGGATCAAGACTCACCCCTTTGTCCGGAATAACAAGCTGACAGCCTCTGGCATTCGAATCGCCGACCGCCTCTTTTACTGCAGAGCTGACGGAGGCAGCTGTACTGCCGACCCCTTCCGCTCCCGGTTTAAGATTCATTTCTTTGAGAACTTCCTCAATGACTGTTCTTAAGTCCTTTGATTCCATTTTCTTTCACCGCCTCCCTTATTTGCTCATGAATACGGAAGCATCGCCCGCAAGTTTTGTCAGTTTACCGTTCTCTGAGAAGCCCATCTTCTCAAGCCACATATCGAATTCGTGAATCGGACGAAGGCCCATAACCTCACGGAGAGCTGCCGCCTCATGATATCCTGTGCACTGATACATCAGCATGCAGTCGTCGCCTTCCGGAACACCCATGATGTAATTGCAGCCTGCAGCCACAAGCAGTGTTGCCAGGTTCTCGATATCATTCTGATCCGCCTTCATGTGATTGGTGTAGCAAGCATCGCATCCCATCGGAACGCCGGTCAGCTTACCCATGAAATGGTCTTCCAATCCGGCACGAATGACCTGCTTCGAATCATACAGATACTCCGGTCCGATGAAGCCGACAACCGTATTCACCAAAAACGGCTGGAACCTTTTAGCAAACCCGTAGCAGCGAGCCTCCATCGTCACCTGATCCCATCCGTTATGCGCGTTGGATGAAAGCTCCGATCCCTGTCCGGTCTCAAAGTACATGACATTCGGTCCGGTGCATGTTCCCCTCGTCAGCATCGTCTGACGGCCTTCCTCCAGCATCTGAGCGGTCAGACCAAACGCCTCATTTCCCTTCTGGGAACCGGCAATGGACTGGAACATCAGGTCAAGCGGGGCTCCGAGTCTTTTCGCTGCTTCGGTCTGGGTCGTTACATGGGCCAGAACGCAGATCTGAGTCGGAATATCCCATTTATGTTTAAATTCATCAAACATCTTCAGGATGCGCGCCACACTCTCAACCGAGTCGTCAACCGGGTTCAGACCGATGACTGCATCGCCGCATCCATAAGAGAGTCCTTCCATAACAGACGCAAGGATTCCCTTCGGATCATCGGTTGTATGATTCGGCTGCAGACGGGATGAGAACGTACCCGGAAGTCCGATTGTCGTGTTGCAGTGTGCGGATACACGAATCTTTTTTGCCGCGTAGATGAGGTCGAGATTGCTCATCAGCTTGCAGACACCGGCGATCATCTCAGCGGTGAGCGCCCGGGAGACACGGCGGATCATATCCGGTGTCGTATCTACATCAAGAATCCACTCGCGAAGCTCGGAAACCGTCCAGTTCTTAATCTCATTGAAGATTGTCTCGTTGACATCATCCTGGATAATCCGGGTAACCTCGTCCTCTTCATACGGAACTGCCGGATTGTTGCGCAGGTCATTCAGCGTCAGATTGGCGAGCACGTACTTTGCCGCAACTCTCTCCTCCGCTGTCTCGGCTGCGACACCTGCCAGTTTATCACCTGATTTTTCCTCGTTCGCCTTGCCCATTACTTCTCTTACGGATTTAAATTCGTAAGTTTTGCCAAATAGTCTTGTTTTTAAAATCAATTGTCACACCTCTCTTAAGAATTAAATACCAGTGTTTTATTAACCACAGGTACTACTGTTCCGCCGGCCAGCGGCTCACCGATATCAATATAATCGCCGCCCGCCGCACGGATCCCGTCGATGCAAATAACCGGTTTTTTGAAATCAAGCTGAATATTCAGCGCGTTTCCCAGAACCTTTCCAATATCACACTCCACCACCACAATCAGCGGGTAGTTGCTTTCTATCACCTCCCTGGCTCCTTTGATGATGGCTGCAGCCAGCTTCTGGATCTGTTGAAAGCCGGTCCAGCCTTTTCCCGAAAAAGCGATCGCTACCTGTTCCATCCTGCCCTCGGTGTAAAACAGGGGAAGCTGTGTCGCGATTGCCTGACTGAATGTTTCAAAATCAGTCTCGCTGTCCTCCGATATTTTCAGAACCGGTACATTTTTCAAAGGAAGCTTTCCTTTGTCATACCGGATGGTGCTGCCGCTTACATCTGTTGAATGTGTTCCTGCGCCCACGACCGTAGCGCGGATTGTCTCCTTCGCCTGATAGCGGGTCAGTGCCGCGATCGTCCTGTTCTCACGGATGGCCTTTCCCAGCAGAACGCCGATATCTCCGTAGCGGAACAGTTCACTGTCGTTTTCCTGATAAATGCAGTCAGCGACGCCGCCGGAATATGTGACCGCCCGAATGCCGATATCATCTCTCAGCATCTTGCCGTCATTGGTATACAGGGCGCGATGCTCGTCGTCAGGCTGCGCCAGACGCAGCGCTTTCGCGAGCTCATCTGCCATGATCCGGCAGACCTTCATCAGCACCTCCGGATCTGCGCGGTCGCCCTCAGCGATCCTGATTCCGTGGTTTGCCGCCAGTTTCACGATTTTGTGGAAAATATAAGAAATTTTCCCATCCACGATCTTGATCAGGCGTCCGCCGATATCCAGACAGCAGGTGCCTTTAAGCGCGCCTTTTTCATAAACCGCGATGTTGGTGGTGCCGCCTCCAATATCCAGGTTTGCCACCGTCGTGTGATTTTCCTGAGAAATCGCATCTGTGCCGGCGCCGCGTGCCGCCAGCACCGACTCAAGATCCGGTCCGGCAGTGGCTACCACAAAATCGCCGGCCATATCCGAGAGGGCCTCCAGCACCTCATTGGCATTTTTCTTGCGCGCTGTCTCACCTGTGATGATCACGGCGCCGGTTGACAGATCCTCCGGTTTCATACCCGCAGCCTGATACTCACTCCGGATAATTTTCTTGATCGCGTCCGCATCAATCTCCGTTGCAGATTTCAGCGGAGTGAAGTAAATCTTACTTCGGTAGATAACCTCTTTTTCAATGATCGAAACCCGCGGAACCGTGTAGTTTCCGGCAACGTTTTCGATCACCAGCCGGCTGAAAACCAGCTGTGTAGTTGATGTGCCGATATCAATTCCGATACTCTTGATTTCCTGTCTCATTTTTTTAATAGCCTCTTGTCTCCTACGAGCACTTATCGATAGGTTTCATGATCTGATTAAGCCAGCTGAACCAGGTCCTCGTTCCACTGCTGTCGGAGGAGATTCGAATATCACCCCGAAGCTTGTCACGCACGAAGGAACGCACAATCGACATGCCGAAATTCTCGCTGCTCTGATCAGAAGCATCATATCCCACGCCGTTATCCTCTACCGTAAGCTCCGAATACAGCTCTCCCTGATGCACATGGATACTGATCTGACCTTCCTCCCGGTCCGGAAACGCATATTTCACGGCGTTCTGTATCAACTCGTTGACCACAACGGAAACCGACGTGGCGACATCCGAATCGACCTTGAAATCCTCTCCGCTCACCGTAATGGCTATCTTTCTGTTTCCGGAAAACGCAAGAGTGATGTTGTTTTTCAGGTTCTCCAGTACCTCCCGGAGACTCACATAGTCGGCAACCTCGCTCGACAGCAGCTCGTGGGTATTTGCGATAGAAAAAATACGATTCATTGTCTCCATCAGCACTTCCCGTACTTCGTCATTATCCGATTTCCGCATCTGAAGATTCAGCAGGCTGATAATCGTCTGAAGACTGTTCTTGACCCGGTGATGCATCTCCCGGATCGCTGTCTTTCTCAGCACCAGCTCCTTCTCCTGTTCCTTCTGCCGCGTGATATCGCGCATCAGCACAGCTTTGGAATAGTGCCCGGATTCGATCGGAACGGTTTTTACGCTGATGATCCTGCTTCCAACCAGTACCTCTTCGTACGAATAATCATGATCATACGTGTCGACGCTTTCCGCAGTCAGTCTCACGTTCGCGTAAGGCTGATGCAGAAGATCTTTCACATAGCCAAGTTCTTCATACATTTCTTTCGCGACATGGTTCCGCAGCGATATGATTCCTTTTTTATCCACCAGCAGCAATGCCTCGTCGATACACTCCGCAAGCCAGTTGTTGTCGGGCATGATTTTGGTGACCGCCGCGGCAATCTCTTTGTAACCGCTCATCGAGATATGCAGTTTTTCGCGCGGCTGTATTTCGTCGCTGGTCTGTTTCTCGATAATCAGCACACCGATCACACGATCTTGTACCTTTATCGGCTCCACCGTCTGAATCGTGATGCCCTTTTCCTGTGTCGTTGCCTTCATCTGACGGGTGCCCACGCCCAACCGGAACGTTCTGGCTACGGCAGGCTCATTTTCCTTCGTAGCGATCATGCCGACGACGCTGCCCTTATAAGAGGACGGAACCTTTGTCGGCTTTGCTTCTGCCACCACAAGAGAATCTCCGCTTTGCATCAGACAATCGATGAATACATCCGCCTCTTCGATATCTGCGATTGAGGGAAGCAGTTTCGCCATCGTAAGAACCTGCTCGATTTCCTCTTCCGTCAGATCCACATATTTCCTGCACAGCTCGCGCAGATTCTGCTCATCCATAATCATATGCTCCTGACAAGTATCATCTCCGAGACCCTTCTCATGGACAGATGTTTCTGCTGACTGATCTGTCTGATGTAACTGTAAGCCTCTTCCTCGTTCTTTTGATCGCGCAGCATGATCAGGCCCTTGGCTTTCTCAATAATCACGCGGCTTTCCAGTCTTTCCTGCGCCCTTTCTACTTCTGCGCGTATCTTCTTCATCTCGCGGCTGCGGCTGACAGCCAGCTCAATGCTCGGAATCAGCGATTTTTCATAATACGGCTTCACCAGATATCCGGATACGCCGCAGTCCTTCGCCGACTCAATAAATTCCGGATCCGTATAGGCAGTCAGCAGAATGATCGTGTCCGCCAGCTTTTCCTGAAAAATAATCTTTGATGCCGAGAGTCCGTCGAGAAACGGCATCTTAATGTCAAGAAGGACAAGATCCGGCTTGTTTTTCCGGCACTCCTCCACCGCATCAAAGCCGTCGGAGGCCTCTCCTACAACCTCATATCCCGAATCTTCCAGAAGTTCTCTCAAGTCCATCTTTGCGATCGGCTCATCATCTGCAATTACTATTCTTAATGCGTGTTCTGTCTTATCCATATGTCAGAGCCTTCATTCAGCCGCGTTCAATGATCTGCGGCATTGTCAATCCACCGGCATATCCAGTGCCCGGAGCAGTTCTTCCACACCCTCACCTGTCACACTGCTGATGCGATAAATCCTGTGTGCTCCAGCTGCCTTCAGATACACCTCTGCATCACTGATTTGTTTTTTATCTGCGATATCGATCTTCGTCACAACTCCAAGACACGGTTTTGTGAACATCGTTGAAAACTGTGCCGGATACATCGTCCCGTTCTCCGTCGCATCCTGCAGAAAAAGAATGATGTCCGCATCGGCCGATGTGACCATCAGCGCTCCCCGGAATCCTCTCCGCTCCAGGTATTCCCCCGGCGTGTCAATCATTACTTCATGTTCCACGGTGACTGTCTGGGTTTTGTGGTACCGGATATCATCGTTGAAAATTCTCTGGCACAGTGTCGTTTTTCCGGCCGTCGACCGTCCGATCAGCATTATTCTTTTTCTTTTCTGATTTGTCATCTGTCTGTCATGTCCTTGTGATCACCGTGGAGGAAAATCCCATCATGTCCTTGTGATCACCGTGGAGGAAAATCCCATCATGCCGCAGAGAACATTCATGACGTTTTTCAGCGCCTCCTCCACAGCCGCCACATCGCCGGTGATTACCAATGATCCGTTGAAACGGTCCACAAAGCCGATTTTAATATCCGCAGCCTTCGAAGCCACATCAGCAGCGATCATAGCGCCCTCACTCGGCGTAATTGTCATGATTCCGATTGCGCCCGATGCGTCCAGAAGACCCAGCTTCGAATACAAATCCGCATCCGGGCTGGCGATCACATGCGCCAGAGTAACCTGTTTTCCGGGAACAAATTCCTGAATAATTCTCTCTTTGTTCCCGCCGTTCCCGCCGTTCGATTCAAACATAGCCCCTCCTTCCGGCCTACATACCGGCAATCATCCCTGGTAAGCTATTTCTTACGCCCTGCCGGTAAACGCCTGACGATAAAGCGTCTTGATATCCTCCAGTGTGACCTCTCTCGGGTTCGATGCAGTGCACGGATCAGCAAGCGCTGCCTTTGCCATCTCATCCAGCTGTGCATTAAAATCATCTTCTGTGACACCTGCCTCTGCGATTGTCACCGGCATGTTCATTTTCTCCATAAAGCGTTTTGCAGTGCGGATCAGCATCAACGCGCTCTGACGCGTTCCCACGCTGTCCATGCCCAGCTGCGCGACGATCTCCGCGTATCGGCTTGCGGCCGGTGTCAGATGGTCATGGCATCCGGCATTGAAGCTCATGACATACGGAAGAAGAATTCCGTTTGCCCGCCCATGCGGAATATGAAAATGCGCACCCATGGCGTGCGCCATACCGTGGTTCAGCCCGAGACCGGAATTTGCGAACGCAATACCAGCCATGCACGAAGCATTGTGCATGCTCTGCCGCGCGTGAAGGTTCTCGGGATTTTTATACACTTCAAGGAGGTTGTTCTGTAAAAGCTGCAGTGACTTGATGGCCATGGCATCCGTAAAATCATTGTGTTCCCTGGAGACAAAGGCTTCCACCGCATGTGTAAATACGTCAATGCCCGTATCTCCGGTGACCTTCGGCGGCGCGCTGACGACCAGACTCGCGTCCAGTACAGCGATATCCGGCACCAGACTCTCGTCCACGAGCGGATATTTTGTCTGCGTCGTTTTGTCTGTAATAACGGCGAATGTGCTCACCTCGGAACCGGTTCCGCTGGTCGTCGGAATCGCGATGAAGCGGATGTTTTTATATTTTTCATTTACACGTCTCGCGATAAAAACGATCGCTTTCGCCGCGTCGATGGACGCGCCGCCGCCGAGGCAGATGACCGTATCGGGATCCAGCGCCTCCAGCCTTTTGATACCGGCAGTCACGACTCCCAGATCCGGCTCAGCCGCCACATCCGAAAAAACATCGTACTGCTTTCCCGCGCGATCCAGCCGGTCCGTCACATACGAAACCTTTTTGCTGACCGCAAGAAAATGATCCGCTACAACAAACACCTTTTTCATATCATTCACCAGCTGATCGAGCCGATCACCGATCATGATCCTGGTGCTGACTCTGAATTCTCCCATTGCTTCCCCTTTCTTCTGTGTTAAATTAATAGTAAATTTTTACTGTTATTCCGAGACAAAAAAAGCAGCATTTTAAACATACTGTTTAAAATGCTGCATCGCACTTAAATACATATTACCTCATTCTTCTGCGGCTTCCTCGCCCGGCAGAAAAACACACTTCCCCCTGCTTCGTATTCATACTCAAAGGAAAGAGTAAATACGCAAAGCCAACGGGAAAATGCGGGTTTATGAAATTGTTGGCATCCTTTCAAAGCGAAAAAGAAAAGGGAAAGCACCGACCGTTCCGCCCGACACTTTCCCTTTCGACATTGCATCCGCCGGATTGATAATTAAGAGAGGTGGCGCAATGAAAAATTCGATGGTGAAGCACTTAACGGTCTTCCCTGTTCATAAAATACCGGTTCCATTCCATGGACACGGCCGAAAAGCCATCAGCTGCATCGCTGAGGGCAGGCACTCTCCCAGATCCGAGGAGAATTCATGTGCGTTATACACGGGCAGGTCTTCTGACTGCGGCGTCATCACTTTTTCTCGCCTTCTCAGGTTTCCCCAATGGCATAAGAGAAAAAGCTAAGCCAACACAGCAACGGCATTGTGCAGGATTCACACCTGCTTCCCTTTTCACCGGCAACAATTTACCGACACCTGTGTACCATCAAATTTATGTTGTCAGTTTATAATATTGACAACCTTTTGTCAAGCGTCATGTTTTGTATAATTTTCAGTCATGTTTTGTATAATTTTATCAGCTGATTCTGTATATTTTGCCGGATATTTGTCCAAACACCACTGGTTAATAAATCCCGCTCCTGCTAATATAGGATGTGCGCAAATCACGCACATGCTCAGATCTTCTGTTAAAGACCGTAAGCTCCCATACGATACATCGTGCCACATACAGTATCAGCTGCGGATTGCTCCGTACTTCGCCGCTAAGATACAACAGAAGGTTCATGACTCATGCAGCAATGATGCAGCAACCATGACGCAGCACAATGATGCAGCAGCCATGACGCGGCAGCAATGATACAGCACAAAAATATTAACAACGAGGTTATTTCACAAATGTCATCATCTGATTCCAAAGCAATTACCCAAAACAAAAGAACCGCCAGAAATGAGATCGATATGATCCACGGCGGCCTGGCAGGGAAAATCATGCTCTTCGCGCTCCCGATCGCTGCCGCGAGCATTCTGCAGCAGCTCTTCAATTCTGCGGATTCCGCGGTCATCGGACAGTTTTCCTCTCCTGAAGCACTGGCCGCCGTCGGTCTCAACGCGGAACCCATCGGCATCATCCTCGGCCTGATCACCGGTCTCTCCGTCGGCGTCAATGTCCTGATCGCCCGCTACATCGGAATGAACCGCCGGAAAGAAATTCCTGCGGCTATTCACACATCCATGCTCTTCAGTCTCATTGTCGGCGTCATCCTGATGATCTGCGGACTCGTGTCCGCCCGGCCGCTGCTGATCCTGATATCCACTCCGGACAATATCCTTGATCTCGGCGTGCGCTACCTTCAGATTTACATGCTGGGAAGTCCGTTCATCGTAATTTACAACTTCGCAAGTGCCATTCTGCGGGCTAAGGGTGACACCAGAAGACCCCTTTATGCTCTGATTTCCGCGGGAATTCTGAATGTCATACTGAATCTTTTCTTTGTTATTGTGTGCCGCTTAAATGTAACCGGTGTCGCTCTTGCGACGGACATCTCCAATGCCCTGAGTGCCGCCCTCACAGTTTCTTTCCTGATGAAGGAAACCGATGAATTCCATCTCTCCCTGCGCAATCTCCGTCTGAAGGGAGAAAATGTGAAGCGACTCCTGGCTATTGGCCTTCCGGCCGGTGTACAGGAGGCAGTATTCTGCGTCTCAAATGTATTTATCCAGGCCGCCATCAACGGCTTCGGATCCGACGCCATCGCAGGAAGCGCCGCCGCCCTGAACTTTGAATACTTCGGATACTTTGCCGTAGCTGCCTTCACGCAGGCAGCCACCACCTTCATCAGCCAGAACCACGCCGCCGGACAGAAGAAACGCTGCGGAAAAATTTTCCTGTACTGCCTCATCTTCGGAGCCCTGGCCGGCGCCGTGCTCAGCGTTCCGATCGCGCTCTCCGGGACCTTCTTCATGCGGATTTTCTCCTCAAAAGAGGCCGTCCTGATGTACGCCATCCGCCGGAACCGCCTGGTCCTCCTCTGGGAATATCTCGTCACCCTGTATGAGATTCCTGCAGCCGTTCTCCGGGGAAGAGGTCATTCTCTGCTCCCCTCCGTCGAAATTCTGTGCGGCACCATCCTGTTCCGGCTGATCTGGCTGTTTACTGTGTTCGCACACCACCCGGTCTATGAGGTCCTATGTCTCGTCTGGCCGGTCTCCTGGCTGCTGACGGCCGCGGCGCTGTATATCTCGATTCTGGTCATGAAGAAGCTTAACCTCTACGACTGACCGATTCCATATCCAGTCTGCCTGTTCCCATACTGCGTCCGCCTGTTTCCACATTGTGTCCGCCTGTTTCCATATCCCGGAGGAAGGAATCCCGCAGTGCTTCGGCGGCTTTCCTGTCCGGAAAACGAAATCTTCCAAGAGACTGCACCGGCATGATTCCCATCAGAGAATTGGTGATGAACATGCCGGTGAATTTTTTCAGATCTTCCGTCCGCACCACCTGTTCCCGGAATTTCAGACAGTCCCCTTCCTTCCGATCCAGCATCCATTTCTTCCCCGGATCAAGCAGATAGCTCCGGATCGTTCCCTTCAAAAGCCCGCTTGTTACCGGAGGAGTCACAACTTCATTTCCCCTGGTGAAAAAAACATTGCTTACGGATCCTTCGCAGATCTCGCCCTTCGTATTCACAAAAACCGCTTCATCATACCCCATCTTCTGAATCTGCCGGTGCACCAGGATATTGTCCCCGCAATTTAAGGTTTTATAGTAGGTAAACGGCGAGGTTTCATTTCGCAGAACCGGGCTGAAGCGCAGCCGGAGCCCCTCCTGGAACTGCCGGTCCGTATAGGGATTCTCCCGGGTGCTGAACAGCAGATTTTCCTCCGTCACGGTAATTTTCAGCGCCCCTCTTTCCCATACCCGTCCTTTCTCAAGTCCCGACAGATATTCGTGCAGCATCTCCGTCAGCCAGGTCTCCATCCCGCTTTTTCTGCCGTTTCCGCACCATTCCCCCCTGCCACGTTCTTCCCCGCTGCCATGTTCTTCCTCCCACTTCAGATACGCTCTGTTTTCAATATGCAGGTCACGAAGTCCGCCTGCCAGCCTGCGGATATGCAGGTCCTCCAGCATTGCCGTCCCATGGATTATTGCAATTGTCTCGAATAATCCCATTCCGAAGAAAAAGCCATCATCCGCCTTACATCTGATCTCTTCCATTTCACACCTCTGTTTCCAATTCTTTCTGTCTGAACTGTACCGCATTTCTCCCCGTCCAGAGCTCTTCCTGCTCTCCTGTTGCCGCGCAGACCGTCTCAGGCAACGCCGCCTGCTATCTTATTTCCTTATCCTCTCATTCTTTTACTGTATAAGTCCAGTCGCACGGAAGCTGCGAAGTGACGCGGGGACTTATACAGTCTGTGGCGCTGTTTACAGCATGTGGTTTACCGCACGAATCGCCTCGACCAGTGCCGCCGCTTTCTGATTTGTCTCCTCATATTCGAATTCCGGATCCGAATCCACGGTAATTCCCCCGCCGACTCCGATGCTGCAGCAGCCATTTCGACAGACCGCCGTCCGGATCACGATATTAAAATCACAGTTCCCGTCCAATCCCAGATAGCCGATGACTCCTGTATACAGTCCCCTGCTACTGTTCTCCTGTTCATCGATGATTTCCATCGCACGACGCTTCGGTGCGCCTGTGATTGACCCGCCCGGAAAAGCCGCATCGAGCAGATCCACCGCACTGCACTCCGGTCTCAGCCTCCCCGTTACATCCGAGATAAGATGATGCACCGTTGCGAAGCTTTCGATGTAATACATGCGCGGCACCTTCACGGATCCCGGCACACACACCCGGTTCAGGTCATTCCGCTCCAGATCCACGATCATCAGCAGCTCACTTTTGTCCTTCTCCGACTCCGCTAGCTCCTGCCTCAGTCTCTGATCCTCCTCAGGCGTATCCCCTCTTTTCCGCGTTCCCTTGATCGGACTGGTCTCCACGGCTCCATCCCGAACCCTCAGGAAGCGCTCCGGGGAGGCGCACACAATCTCATACTCTCCGAAGGACAGGAATGCGCCGAACGGCGACGGATTATGCTTCCGCAGATACCGGAACATCTGATACGGATCCCCGATGTGTTCCGCTGTAATCCTGCGCGTCATATTCATGACGTAGATATCTCCTGCCCTCATATACTCAACCAGCCTCCGGATTGTCTCTTCGTAATCCTCTTCTCCGTAATCAGAGGAAAAAATCACTTCTCCGGTGCCTTCTCCGGCATCTGACCTTCCCTGATCACCGGATATGACTGTTTTTCCCCTCTCTCCCTTCCTGACCGGATCATGCCGCACAATCCGTTTGTCATTCCTGATTCTCTCTGCACAGAGGTCCGCTGTTTCTTCGGCCCACATCCGGACTTTTTCCCGGTAATCGCCAATTCCGGACAGATTTTCCCCGGTGCAGATCCAGATTCTGTTCTCCAGAAGATCTTCAACCAGATACAGATCATAAAAGACAAATCTCCCGTCGGGCAGACCTCCGTCAACGGAAGAATCATCGTTTTCATGCCGTCCCGGTATCTCCGCCCTTTTCCTTCCGTAATCATAACTTAACCAGCCGATAGCCCCTGCGGTCATGACCGGTCCGCCATCCTTCCGCTCCCCGCCGGTCCCGGATTCCCTGTTCTGTCTATCCCGGTTATTCTCGATATAATCCTTCAGGAAAGCCAGAAGATCGCCCGTCCTCCTCTCTCCATTCACGAACAGCTCCCCGTTCCTTTCCTCCGCCTCAAGATAAGGATACAGGCCAAGAATCGAATATCTTCCGTCCGGTCCTTTCAGCGAGGAATCCAGAAATGCCCAGTCCGATCCGCTGATGCCATCTCTCCGGATGACATTAGCAAGCCGTTCCAGCGTCAGCCCTTCTCCACTCCACTCTTCCGTTATTATCCGTCTCATTGCTTTCTCCCGCTCGCTTTCTCGTCCGTCATACACCCTGCCGTATTATCTCTCAGCTTACATCGTCTATTCACGAATCCCGCCTTACTTCTCTCATCAACACAACGGTAGTTAATTTCTTCTCTTTTCATTCTTCCATTTCTCTCATCACTGCTGGCACGGTTCCCGTCCGCTTTTATCCCCTGCTCATCCTGTAGTCCCTGCATATTCGAAGAAAATTTTCCAGCAGCTCATGACCGTAGGCCGTGAGAACCGCCTCGGGGTGAAACTGAACACCGTACACCGGGCAGTATTTGTGATGCATTGCCATAATTACTCCTTCCCCGTCCACCGCGTCAACCGCAAGCACTGGCGGGAGATTTTCTCCGGACACAATCAGTGAATGATAACGCGTCACCGCAAATTCCCCAGGCAGACCCGAAAACAATCCCGTCCCGTTATTGTATGCCGGAAGAACCTTTCCATGCATCGGCGCTCTGCCGCGCCGGATCTCTGCCCCGTAAGTAAATCCGATGGTCTGATGCCCGAGGCAGACTCCGAGTATCGGCACTCTGTCCTGAAATGTCCGGATCACCGCCACCGAAGGGTCCTCTTCGGAAGGAGAGCCCGGTCCCGGCGAAATGACAATTCCCTCCAGATCCTTCATCCTCCCGATGCGATCCGGGGAAATCCGGTCTCTCCGGATCACCGTCACCGCCTCCCCTAGCTCCCGGAAATAACTCACCAGGTTGTACGTGTAGGAATCAAAGTTATCAATCATTGCAAGCATTTTGTCCCCCTCAAATACTGTGTGCTTCGCAGTTTTCGTGCCGCTTGCGCGTCACTTCGTGCTCATACCTGTTGTCGTCGCTAATGTTCTTGCCCACTACTGAGCAAGCTCGCCGTGGGCCATGAACATTGCGACTGGACTTATACACAACGAGATAAAACACGCTGCGCGAGTTTTATCTCGCTATCGCGACGCTCGCCGCACACGAATACTTCGCATTCGGCTGCGGCTCACTGTTCGCGTAAAAAAAACCGGAACAGAACGGGAGCGTCGTAATGACACTCCGCATTCTGTTCCGGCAGTATTCTTAAGCTGAGATAACGCCCAAGGCACACCAGTCAGTTTTTATAAAATAGTACCATATCTTTACCATGCAGCCAAGGCCTTAGTTTTTACTTAGTCCCAGCCCAGCTTTTTTCTCTTCTCCTTCATATCCGCGACAATCTGCTCACCGAGCTTGACCGGGTCCACATTTACCACCATGTGAGATCCGAGTGTTTCCTCGGTTCCCTGCTTCAGGAACTCAATTACATTCTTCGAACCGAAGATCTGCGCCTCAACACAATGGTAAGAGGAAATTCCCAGAAGACGGAAGGCCAGAGCCGCATCAATTCCCTTTTCATTGCTCCACTCAGGAGAAGTGAACGCATACGGCATATCCGGCAGTTTCTGGCCGAGCGCACCCGCAATGCCTGCCATGATGGCACTCGATCTCGTGTTGTCGATACACTCTCCCACATGCCACACCGGCGGAAGATCCGGCTCAAGGAATCCGCGGAGTTTTTCTCCCGCAAGCTTGTTCGCGTCCTTCGTGCAGTATCCGAGCTTCATCAGCGGATACGACGCGCATCCGTTCGTGAGAATGAGTACGTTATTCTCAATCAGCACCTTCGCCACATCCGCGATGCACCGTTCATACGGCACCTTCGGGTTATTGCAGCCGACCATGTTGACGATTCCGAGAATCCGTCCGTCCTTCAGCGCCTCCGCGATCGGTCCGAAGCCTCCGAAACGGCGGCCCAGATATTCGGCGGAAAAACCGACTTCCGCGGTGACTTCATACGGCGGAATGTAGACCGGAATACCCTTCCTGTCCTCGAAACTCTCGATTCCGCGCAGGACGATCTTCCGCGCCAGCTCCTTCGCCTCACCGATGTTGGAATGATGACGGTCGAACTCCATTCTCTCGGCACCGGGCAGACGCGCGGAAGCACTCGTCGTCACAACCGTCGTGCGGTAACATTTTGCGACATCCATGATCGCCGGGAACACATCCTGAACATCTGCCACCCAGAGATCCAACGCTCCGGTCATCAGGACCAGCTCCGCGGAAACCGCGTTGGACAGCGGAATAACGCCATCATAGCGGTACATCGCGGAAAGTCCGCTGCAGCAGATGCCGTAGAAACGGATTCCCTTCGCACCCTTTTCCTTCGCAAGGTTAATCATTTCCTCTGTCTGGCCGCATTTCACAATTTCCTTTACCAGAAGCGGCAGATGACCGTGAACCGCAATGTTCACGTACCCTTTCTCCAGTGCCCCGATGTTCACCTTCGACGTCACACGGTCGCCGATACCGAACAGAGAATCGGTCGCGATCGACGCTCCCGCCACACCGGTGAAACAGAAGGCGAGTCCGCAGCGCAGGAAATGCTCCATCGTGCTTCTCCAGTCTCCGTCAGTTCCCACCGCCGTCTTGTGGTACGCTTCAAAAACCTCATGATAGGCGCTGATCGGCATGATATCCAGATCCTTCCAGAGCTTTACGCGCTCAGGCGGAGCACAGACCTCCGCTGTCTTGTATACGTGAGCCGGATCCGGGCTGGAAAGATCATCCAGCAGAGCCTTTGCCAGATCGTATGCGACATCCTTCACCTCACGGCCTTCTGTCGGAATTCCGAAGCCCTTCGCCGTGGTCAGAATCTTCTGCTCACCCAGGAGCGGCGCGTCCAGCTTGCCCTCTGCGGCCCACATCAGCTCAAGCATCAGCTCTCTCGCATGCATGCCGTGCTGCGCGGCTCCGGCAGCTGCCGCACGCAGAAGATTCCGCGCGACAATCAGATCGGCGTCCGCCCCGCAGACACCCTTCTTCGCTTTCTGTGTGATACGGCACGGTCCCATATTGCAGATCTTGCAGCAGATGCCGGCCATACCAAAATTACACTGCGGCTGCTGTTTATCGAACCGGTCGAAAGTTGTGTCAATACCCAGCTGCTCCGAGCGCAGAAGCATCTCACGGATTGCCGGGTCCGGTGTCTTGTCAATCTGATCCTGCTTGGACGGGAAGGTCTTGCGATATGCGGTTACGGCATTCATATAGTCCCGGATAAACGCGTTCTCATCTTCCTCTGTGTCGACACATGCCGCGCCCTCCGCAGAATGGTGCCCCATTCCCGTTCCCTCATCTGCATGAATCTTCTCTTTTCCGTCATGCACAGATTCCGGATCTCTTCCTTCCTCTACTGCGCGGTACTCCGCATCTATTTTTTCCGGATCATGCGCGGATGCTTTCTGAATCACGACCGGGATTCCATTTTCATCAAACCCAATCAGATTACGATGTGTGTGAATATGTTCGAGCATGCTTCTGATATCCTCCTCTTTTTTCCTCCTGCGGCATCATCGGCTGCCGCAATCTGCCTGTGCCGGCAGCTGCTGTCTGTTCTTTTCCGGACAAAAACACAACATACCTGAAAAAAACAATACCCAGCAAAATCCCGGCAATTATACATTCTACATCTGCCAGTACCAAAAATACAGTCACAATATCATTTCCCCGTCCCGGCACAAATCCGGAAAGGTTTTTCCCCCAGTCCCCCGCACGAAGCGCGTTCCATGTCAGCCGGGTTCCGATTGCGGTATTGATGAACGGAAACGTAAATCCCGAAAATGACGGATAAAATGTTCCCCCGATGTATCGGAATACCTGTACCAGTCCGAGCACATAGAAGGCGCTGGAGAACAGAAAGATCACCAGAAATACAGCAGGATCCTTTGTCTCAAAGGACTGATGATATCCCACCAGGCACAGACTGAACGGCGCCGCACAGATCGCCGTCAGAGGCGCAAGCAGCTTCTCCGCAGGGAGCTTACGATAACGGACCGCCATCAGGATCATCAATACCGACGTCGCTGCCAGACCGTAAACCGTCAGCACTCTGCCGAGCGCCTGCATCCCGAAAGCAGGGCTCGTCGCCGCAGCCGCCACAATGCCCACATAGACCAGAAACCATGTCATGTATACTTTTTTCAGCTGAAAACAACGCACAAAGGACGCTGTAAACCACACGATCAGCACCGCGTGAAGCACCAGCGCCGCCCACCAGACTGACACACCAGCCGGAACGCTGACACTCTTCAGACTGACCGCGAGGAACATCAGTCCCATGGAAAAAGTCCCCGCAGCGCCGGCTATGGCAGGATTCTTCATATCCCGGCGCAAATCTTCCGGATACAGAAGAGCCTTCAGAACCAGCAGCACCAGAAGCGCCACGGATACCAGCTCCATGAGAATCCACACAAGATTCGAATAGCTCTTCAGAAAATTCCCAAATGCCGCAAAACCCAGCATCACTCCTGCTATCGGAACCGGCACTCTCCTGATCATGCTCTTCATGCGTCCCTTCCTCCAGAAAAAATACACCTGCCGCTCATTATGTTACGAAACCACAGCCGGAGCTTCTCCTAATGCCAGCCCACAGCCGCAGTTCCTCATAACGCCACTTCACTGCCGCAGTTCCTCATAATACCGGCTCTCAGCCACGTTTTTGCATTACATTTCTGCATTTATTATATTTCCTATCAACTAAATATGATTTTGAATTATACAGGAACATTCCGGCAATATCAACGAAAAAGAAAGCTCATTCGTGTTGCTCATTCCTGCTGCCTTCGAAACGAGATAAAACACGCTGCGCGAGTTTTATCTCGCTATCGCGACGCTCGCCGCACACGAATACTTCGCATTCGGCTGCGGCTCACTATTCGCGTAAATCACGGCCAGTCTCTTACACACGCTTCGCGTGTAACGATCCTGTCTGCGTTTTTGAGGAGCTGATGCGATACCTGGCCATATGTTCAGAATCTTCAAGCGAACAAGGAAGGCCGCCACGCAACAGTTTGCGCAGCGGCCTTCTTCTACATATCTTCCGTATCGTATTATATATTTTCAGTATTCTATATCTGCCATATTTTATATCTGCAGTATTCCATATCTGCCGTATCCCACTATCTGGTTCCCCAGACGTTTACAATCACACACCCGATGATAATCAGCACGATTCCAAAGACGCCGACACCGGTCAGCTTCTGACGGAACAGCAGATAGCCGATGACATTTGTGGCGATCAGTCCCACTCCGCACCAGATTGCGTAGGCGACGCCCACGTTCATACGATCCATGACGTGAGAAAAGGTGTAGTAACACACACAATAACACGCGATACAGATAATTGACGGTAACGGCCGGGTAAAGTGATGCGTATACTTCAGGAGCGACGTTGCCGCCACCTCCGAAGCGATCAGTACTGTCAGCAGAAAAACAGTCATTTTGATTCCTCCTGCATGTTCACTTACACGGATGCTGTCTCATACTGCGACCGACCGGGAATTCCTGCGCTGCATCATCCACGGACATTCCGGCCTTCAGCGTCTCATACTGCGACCGTCCGGAAATTCCCACACACGCACCGTCTCAATGCCTCGCCCGTGCCTTATGCCACGCTCTGTCTCGAATTACCTCCCGCAAGCGCCATCCCTCTGACCCTTATCATCGCCTTATTCACGGCCGGTATGAGAAGCAGCACAATGGTGAGGCCGCACTCCACGAAGATGTAGATCGCATTGTAGGCAAGGGAGTATCCGATCGCCGACATTCCGTATTCATTGCCATAGCTTCCAAAGAAAATGTAGCCTGAAAGAACCGCGAAGAAATACCTGCCGACAACTCCAAGCAGATAGCCCTTGATCAGTCCGTGCTTCGCCCCGGAAAACACACCGGAGAGCCCGAGAGCCGTAAACGCAAACACATAATCCACCAGCATCTGCGGCAGAGAAATAATATAGGGATCAACGATCAGCTGGAGAAGACCGTAGGCAAGACCTGCAAACAGCCCTGTCCCAAGGCCGTACCAATATCCCACAAGCGATATCAGCAGCATGGAAAAGAAGGTTATGCTGCCGCCCATCGGCAGATGAAACAGCTTGATCATGGATGCGACCGTCGCAAGCGCGATTGCCATCGCCGAGAACACAAGCTTTCTCGTACCGAGTACACCCTTCTGGTCCGGTTTCCGGATCAGGCAGACCAGAAGCAGTGCCAGAATGATCACGGCAATCACCGCAATGTAGCCGACCTGCGTCAGCTGGTATACTCCGTCACTTCCAAGAGTAGCAAATACAGACATAATATAATCCTCCTCACAGTTGTCTGCGGGAGGATTTCACTTTTCAAAGCTACGGAACTCTCAGAAACATTCATTTCTTTGATCACACAGCCTGCATTCAGACTCAGCTTCCCTACGCCGGCATTAACCGGATCAGGTCATCAGGGTCAGCCGCATGCACGGCACTCTCAGCTTCCGCTCCCCCAGCAGTTTTTCTTTGTATTTACAGTATAGCAGATAAAGCAAAACCGTCAATTCATTTTCCTGCTGATTCAGTGACCCGCGAAGTGTTCCTTCGCGAATTCCATATCCTGCACCAGCTCCGCAGCCCCAAGATAATTGCCCTTCCGGTCTCTTACGGCAAGATAGTTCACCAGCATGGTTCTTCCGTTTTTCTCCATCCATACCGGTACACTGTCCCTGCTTCCGTCCCGGAAGCTGTCCAGAATACTGCGGACCATGGGCTCTACCTTTGGCGGATGGCAGGAAAAGACCTCCCGGTCAATGGCCATTCCCGCACGCTTGAAGACCTTCGGTCCCTCATTGAAGTAGCGGTTGATGTTGTCCGCATCAATAAAACTGATCTCCATCGGTATGGTGTTCAGCAGTGCTGTAAGCTGCGGAACCGTCATATGTCCGCCCGGCATCACAACCTCGCCCTGGGAGAGGCCAGGCTTTTCTGCCTTTTTCTCTGCGTTCAGAGCCTGCTCCGCTTCTTCCCAGTCCGTAAAGGACTGACCGAGGATCTCCGTATAATCTCCGGAGTCCCGGTACACCGAATACCAGTCTTCCGCCGTGAAATTCACCGCGCAGATCGGGAAGAGAATATTATTTTCTTTGTAAATCATTTCCTCCGCCCGGTCAAGCACCGCCGACAGCCGGCCGTACCAGTCGTCGTCGTGATCTTCATCCTTTGAAAGCGCACTGATCTCGTCGCGGATCTCATCATCCACGGTCCACATGACATCTGACGGGCCGGAGATATCATAACGCACCTTCAGATGCGGATAGAGCAGATCTCCTTTCTTCGCGTAGTGAACTGCAATCTCGCGAAGCTGTGACATAAGCCTGTCGTCCGCACTCTTTCCGGCGACAGCCTCACGCGCACGGAGAAGAAGCGTCTCGATTGCCTGATTCTCCCTCTCAAAGAGATTCAGCGGATGGCCCGGAACCGACGCGAGCGAAGCCGCCAGCTCTTTGCGGTCGCCCGGATCCGCAGCTGCCGTTGAGGTCATCTCCGCTATACGAGAGAAGTCTGCTGTCCTCTGCTCAGCGACAGAAGCACCGGCTCTCTTCTTCTCTACAGCAGAGGAAACTCCTGTCGCCCCTGCTGCAACAGAGGAATCTCCGGCCTTCCCTGCTGCAACAGAGGAGTCTCCGATCTTCTTCATAAGAGAATCCTCTACCGCCTTCTCCGCATTGGCGATCTTCTCTTCTCTTGTCGCACCGTGGAAAAGCGCGGAATGTACATCGCAGAGCTTCTGCACCTCCTCAAGAGGAGTCCCGGATTTCAGAAGATCCTGCTCCGCTCTCATGATTTCGGAGGCATCAACATCACGGAAATTTTTCACAAAATCGGCTCTTACTGCTTCAAGGTCCTCACCGCTGCCGAGTCTTCTCAGGTAGCTCTTGAGAAGTTCGTTGCGCTCCTCAGTCATGCCGCCTTCTGTCTGCGCCGCCGCCCGGCTCACACTGCCGCCTTCTGCCTGCGCCGCCTCCCGGCTCACACTGCCACCATCTGCCTGCGCCGCCTCCCGGCTCACACTGTCACCGGCTGCCTGTGCGTCCTTTGCTTCCTCCCAGGGCATTTTCAGCTCCGGCATTTCTCCCTCGATCTCAAAGCCGTGCGTCATGAGTGCCATGACCACATCCATCATCGAGATATTTTTCATCTTCGCGCCCTTCGGAATCGTCATGATTCTTCCGACAGAACCGAGCATTCCCTTTTTCGTGATCTCCCGGAATCCGACGCCGGAAAGGATGTCTCTCAGCTCCGGGTACTCCTGCACCAGTTCATACACAGATTTGTTAAAGTCAATCTTCTTTGCCATATCTCTGCTTACTCCAATACTCATATATATGTACAAGTTCAGACTCAGTTGTCAGTAAACGTCGGTCAGTCAAGTGTCAGCAGCAATGCCATCTTGAACTTCTCCGAGGCCTTCACAAAATGACGTCCTCCCTTAGCAAAATGAAAGTTCTCGCCGGCTTTGATTTTGTGCTCTTTTCCCTCATATCCGATGATTCCCTCTCCGTCCAGCGCAAAAACAATCGCTTCTCCCGGAGCCGCGTGCTCGGAAAGACCCGTTCCCTTATCAAATGACATCACTACAAATTTCATTTTATCGTTGTGGACAACATCCATATTCACAATCCTGCCCGCCTGATAAGGAACCACCTCTGCCAGCTGAAATACCTCACCCGCCTTAATTGTATTGTTCATAATATCCTCCTTCCGAATTAAAATCTCCGTGTAAACCACGCCCTTCTGCGTGCGCATTCCCATCGGGGTATCTGTCAGAGTCACGATAGCCCCGCCGGCATTCAGTTCCCTGATAAATCCTTCTCTTCCATATACTTCCATGCTTCCATCCGCCACCAGAATCAGCTTATAGCTGGAATAAATTTCAGCACTGATATCTGTACCGGCCGCTAATGAAAAGTATGTGATAGAATTGGTACCGCTGTACACTTCCCTTGAGATGGTGCATCCCGGAACCGGATTGTTATCTTTTGCAATAGAAAAAACGTCTCCAACTTTTTCTTTCATTTTCTTCACCATCCTTTCCGATACAACACGAGCATACACAAAGGAATCAAAAAAATCCGTATCCCAGGATACGGATCAAACATTTTTCTCTTTACCAAAACATATTTGCCAAAACATATGCCGCCTTATATCCCTGTTGCATTAGCTACGGGGATATAAGACGGCCATTATTTTTCTGAAAGGTATCAGATACCTATGCTATTAAAACCGGATTCATCTTCACAGATTCCTCAGACAGGTCTGCAGCATATTTCCCACCGTATCCGCGAAAAGATCCAGCTTCCGGATCCTCGCGAAATGCCTGCCGTAGATATGCTGCACTGCCGGAAGACTTTTTTCATCGCCGGTAAAAACGCACAGAACGGTAATGCCCTGCATCCTTGCCCGATGCACCTCCGCGGCGGTATCCTCCACACCGGTTGTGCCCGCATAATCCTTGTATGAACCCGCCGAGGTCCGCACCTTGATGGCGTCGTTCGGCTTTCCGTCAGACAGGACAATCAGCAGCCGGTGATCGGCATCATTTTTTTCGATCATTCCCGCGGCGAGGCGGATCGCCAGACCGTCCCGGTTGGCCCCCGTCGTAAAATACCGGAAGATGTTCCGGTTCTTCTTCACTTCATGGTAATCACGGAACAGGTTTACAACGGTATATCCATTCATCGAGCAAAACGAATACACTCTGACCGGGATTCCGCATCGCGTAAGACTCTCCGCGATCATATAGCCCTGCGCCGCGACAACCGGCTGCCGGTGTACCTGCGAGGTAGACGCGTCCAGCAGAATATCGACCGAAAGATTGCCGCTGTCCCCGGGAAGTACCTTCCGGAAGATACGGTCGTCATCCAATTCAAGCCCGCGCCAGATCAAAGACGCATCGAGCCTCCCCGAATTCGACTTCACCACCTGATTGTCCATGTGCATCAGCATGGAATTCCGAATCCGATTCGTCAGGCGGAGAATCTCCATGCGGTATTTCGCGACATTCTCCTGAAATGCCTCCTCATTTTCCTTCGCCTGCTCCACCGCCTGCTTCCGCATTTTTCCCGCAAAACCGCTCTTCAGCATCTCGTCGTCATACGCGCCGTCCGTGAAATGAAGATGAACATCCGTATGATTTCCCGTGCAGTACTCCTTCTCCAGCCGGCGCACAGTCTTCTGATCATAGAGAGGCTTCCCGAAATAATTTGTGATATACTCCTTTAAACCTTCGTCGGTCTGTGCAGAATACTTCGCAAAAGCAACGCTCAGACGGCTCTGGTCCAGAACCTCACTCCCGTATTCCGACAGATGCTCGCCGTATCCGAAGGCGAGCCGGCGGATCGGTCCCATATTTCCGGCCTCTCTCCTCTGCTTTCTCCGCAGGAAAAACAAAGAAAACGGATTAACACTGCTCTTCGGCACCGGCTTCGTTGATCCCGGCCGCCGGTATGTAAAGTACGTCTCCAGAGTGTCGGCAATCCTGTCGATCACCTGATCCGTATCCAGGTCCCCGCTCACCTCGATGTCATTCAGAAGCTTCACATCTACGACATCCGGAAGTCCCTCATTCTCGCCCAGGACTCTCCGGAAGTGCCCGTGCATCACAGCCAGCACTCTCTGCCCCGCAGAGTCCTCCAGCGCGAAGCTTCCCTCCAGCGATTTCAGCTGACGCTTTGCGTACTCCCGTCTCAGATAAGGAAAAACAGGCCTAACATCCTTTTCCTTCTCGAAGGTACAATTCTCCATCGCGATCCAGAAAAGGCTCTCGTAAGCCGTCTGATCAATCTTCTCGTGAAAGGTGTTGTAGAATCTCTCCAGCTTCTCCCAGTCATAGTGCTTATGTACTGCGCCGACGATACTGTTCCAGTACAGATCGGCGTGCCCTTCTCTGTCGAAGACACGGAATCCGGGCTCAATACTATAATTCTCCGCTCCGTTCCAGATCAGATTCGCGGCGCGTTTCTTTTCAAATTCCGAGATTTCCATACCCTTTCCTCATATAATCTGACAGACGGAACAAGCCGCCTGCAGATCTCTTCCCGTCAAATTCCAACACAAGCTGCCTGAAGATCCGTTCCCGTCAAATTCCGACACGCGCTGCCCGCTGCGCAGGCAGCTGTACTCAGTCGCAAAAGATTTTATCTCTCCCGAGATCTCCCGGAAAACGCACGGTAATCATATCCTTGACGAGCTGCCGCTCATAGTCATCAAAGCATTTGTTGATGATTCCCAGCTCAATGGCGTCGATGACGCCGAGGCCGTGGCGGATCAGATTGATCGATGCCATCAGCCCGCGCAGATCCAGCGCCTTTGTGGAAATCTCGCCTCCCTCACACTTTCTGCGAATGTCATGGAACAGCTGCGAAAACTGCTCCGCGTACTCCTCCCGGATATCCGGGTACTTGTCGCGAATCAATTTTTTCAGATTCTCCTCACTGATGACAGGCATCTGAATGATCAGGAACCGCGAGGCGAGTGCCTCATTGACCTCACGGGTTCCAGCGTACCCGTAGTTCATGGTCCCGATAAACCGCGAAGCCTCATTCAGGCAGATGCGGTCGTATCCCGGAACATCGATGACCCGGCGGAAATCCAGAACGGCGTGAAGAACAGCCAGCGATTCATTTTTTGCCATATTGATCTCATCAAGAACGCCGAAACCGCCCTCCTCTGCCACCCGCAGAATCGGTCCCTTCCGCAAGCGAACCGCGCCGTTCTCAAACGTATCCGTTCCAATCAGCGAAGCGGCATCTGTATTGATATAAAGAGAAATATCCCACTCCGGTCTCCCGAAAACCGCGGCCAGATCCTGCGCCAGAACGTTTTTTCCGGTAGCCTTCGGACCGGACAGAAGCAGATGCTCGCCGACCAGCAGCGCAGACAGTGCTTTTTCCCACACATCCGCTCCGTAGTAATGGTACATCGGATCCGGTATCCTCCGTTCCATTCCCGGATTCAGCTTATAGTAAGAACGGAAGGATTCGACCTCCGAAAGTATCCGGTCCGAAATCCCCTCCTTTTTCAAAAAACTGATCATTTCCGTATCACCCATCTGATTAACGCTCCTTTTTTCCTATTCCAGTTCGCTGTCCATGCACGGCCTTCAAGGCACACGGAAATCCACTGCCGCTGCATGAATACCACCGCATAAATACACCACCGCATGAATCCCTCAGAATAAATCCACCGCCGCATGAATACCACCGCATTATTATATCAAAAAGGAGACAGCCCGCACAGATGGCTGATGGCTGTCCCCCTCCTGTCATATTCAGTTGTCACGCACAGCAGCTTGCAGATTCATCCATTCCATCCATCCGGAATGGCCTGTGTTACGATTTATGCTGCCGCTCTCTCGCCAGCTTTCTTTTTGCCATTCATCAGAATAACAACAAGATAAACAATTGTAAATGCCGCCGCAACTCCGTATGCCGCCGGCCACGGAAGATTGAAGCCGATCTTTGCGTTCAGAATGAACGAGGATGTAACGAATGCATAGAACGCCGCCGGAATCAGAGGCATCCACACGAACTTTGCTTTTTTGTTGACACACATCCATGCGCCGATGCCGGCAAGTGCAAACAGAGAGATCATCTGGTTGGACCATGCGAAATATCTCCAAAGAATGTTGAAGCCGTTCGCATCGAACTTTGCCCATACAAGGATGACTGCAACCAGAGCAAATACCGGAATTGCCAGTCCGATACGCTTTGCATTGCTGTCCTGTTTCAGATGGAAGGTATCGGAAAGAGTCAGACGCAGAGCACGCAGAGCGGTATCGCCGGAAGTGATCGGAAGTACAATAACTCCGATCAGAGCGATGATTCCGCCTACCGGACCAAGGGCATTCTTGCAGAGCACACCTACCACTGAGGTCGCGCTGATCTTTGTAAGCTCGCCGTTGACCATTCCGAAGAATGACCAAACGCCGTCAACCTGCTGCATGGTAACGCCGCCGTTTGCCGCGCCAAGGTTGATCATAGCCATTGCGCCGGCTGCCCAGCACATCGCGATGAATCCCTCTACAACCATCATGTTGTAGAAGGTCATGCGGCCTTCCTTCTCGCTCTCGATGGTACGGGAGATCAATGCGGTCTGTGTCGAATGGAAGCCGGACAGAATACCGCAGGCAACCGTAACGAAGAAGATCGGGATGAAATGACCGGCACTGAAGTAAGAAGCATAATCAAATCCAGCGCCGTTCACCGCTGTATTCCAGCTGCCCCACAGCTCTGTCAGCGGATAGCTTCTCGCGAAAATCGCGATGAAAATACCAACTGCAGAAAATACCAGAATCATACCGAAAATCGGGTAAATCCGTCCGATGATTTTATCGATCGGGAATACCGTGGCAATCAGATAGTAAACAAAGATTATCGCATACACAATCCAGGTTGTCGGATCGGTCGGAGCGCCGCTCCATCCGAAAATCTGTGTTGTGGCGATGTCGCCCGGCGTATAGATGAATACCGCGCCGACCAGAAGCAGCAGCAGGCAGATGAATACATCATACAGCCAGAACACAGCCTTATTTGTGTAGTTCTTCACAAAATCCGGCATCTGTGTACCGCCGTCACGGGTGCAGATCATACCGGAAAAATAGTCGTGCATCGAACCGCCGATGACGTTTCCGATCGGGATCGCAAGGAATGCGATCGGTCCGAACAGAATACCCTGAATCGGTCCCAGGATTGGTCCGGTACCTGCGATATTCAGAAGGTTAATTAAAGAATTTCTCCAGGTCTTCATTGGAACGTAATCCACACCGTCCTGTTTTGCGTAAGCCGGTGTCTCACGGTCATCCGGGCCGAAGACTGTCTCGCAAAGCTTTCCGTAGAGTGCGCCGCCTACGAAAAGGATTACGAGACCGATGATAAATGTGATCATAGCGTATCTCCTTTTCCTCCCACGGTCCGCTGATCCTTAACGCCGTGGGATATATAATTACTTTTTATTATACCTGCTTTTCATCAAAAAATAATCATTTTTTTATAGTTTTTTTATTTTCGATAATTTTTTGTCTGAAACAGGTTATTTCTGCTGATTTTTTGGTCTTGACGGCAGAACTCACGAAAACACCGAAATTTTTATTATTGTTTTCGTTACAGAAAAAATTATTTTGTTTCGAAAACGTTTTTCTCTGCAATAATTTGCACGCAATCAGCCCCGAAAACGATTACTTACACACAATCGTCCCCGGGGCTGCACAATGCATATATCCTTATATTTACCTATATCGCTGTACCACACCGGCGATCCCGCCGGTCAGAAAATCATCGAAAAACCGCCAAACAAAATCGCCGTACTCTCACCGGTAATCGCTGACAAGGAAGAGCGGCTTGATCCGCACGACCTCATCATAATCCTGTCTGTCCAGCTGTACGGTGTGATCCATCTGCTTCAGGTCCTCCTTCAGAACCGCCAGCGCGCCATCCAGATCAGCAGCCCGCTCTTCCTTCAGGATGCGGATCATCCGGTCACAGACAGCCGGATGGCAATAACAGGCAGGAAGCGGAAACCCCGGATAGCTGTTGATGTGGTGCTGCATATTGTCGAGTGCCTTCTCCCACGCCCGTTCCGCTGATCTCCGGTTCCTGCCCGGCGTGGGAAGAATTCTGCTGTTCACCATCATCAGAACTGCTGCCGCGCCGATCAGAATCAGCATGATTGCGGTCATTTTCGGGAGCCCGGCACGAAGACCGGCCAGGGAACCGACAATGCAGCAGATGCCCGCGGCAAGGATCACCGCAGCCAGGGCCTGCCAGCCCGGACGGATCAGATCACAGCTTCTCTTGATCCTGGCTCTTGCGATCAGCTCCTTGTAAAGCGCCGGTCTCTTATTCAGAATTTCCTTCGCGTTTTCCAGCTTCCGCGCCGCGCGTGCCGCTTCTCCCTCCAGAACGACCGAATCCAGCCTCCGACGTCTCTCCTCCTTTTCCCTATCTGCCGCCTCACTTCCGGGCTTTTTCAGAGAAATCTCCGGGTGGGTTCGTTCCAGCTCCGTGAGCATCTCATCGGCTTCATTCAGGTACCGGAAACTGCACTGCTTCTCCTTTCCATCATCGTAACGGACTACGAGATACAGAATCGGCGTGAGAAACGCCTTCCCACTGCCCTTGCTGACCGCCACTCTTTTGAACACATGGGTCACCTGAGAATACGGCACATAAAACCTTCTCGGGGTCAGCCATCCTCCGACGTAAATCGCCTTCTCTCCCAGACCGCACTGATCAAACCTCCTGCTCTTCCTGCGGTCCGCCCGGATTTCCTCCGGATCAATTGTTACTGTGCTCAGTGGCTTTGGTCCACGCATTTTCTATCCCTCTCATCCTCCATCACCCAAACCGCACAAAACATTCCCGATGTTTCATTAAATACAGCGGTAACAGACTTGCTTCTTCTCCCATCACCTGATCCGCTCAACGCAGGCGGTCTGTATCTGATAAAACTTTATATATTTTATCAGGCGGTCTGTATCTGATATAGCTTTTGTATTTTAAGAATTGCAGCACAAACCGGATCCTCACGGAACGATCCGCAGCAAACCCCGTTTGTCGCGCTGTTTAGAAGCATCACAGGGATCAGACATCCTTACTCCTCAAATCCAGGTACAGAACCTCATCCTCCGTGAGATCGATGTGAAGCGCTTCAATGTTTTCCTGCATTCTCGATATTTTCCGGGTGCTTACTACGGCAAAGGCATTGATCTTCTGCCGGAAGATCCACGCCATCGCAATCTGAGGCACGGTGCAGTGCTTTCTCTCCGCCAGCTTCTCACATCTGCGGAGCCGCTCCAGGTTATCCGGGCACCAGTAACCCTTCATCGCCACCGTATCCATAATTTCCCCCGCCTTCTCCGGCGCGTCCGCATGTACCCTTCCCGAGAAAAGACCGCGCCCAAGGCTGGAATACGCGATGACAGGCATCTGTGTTCTGCGGTACCAGCTTCGCGCCTCCTCATTTGACGGACCGGAAATCGTAACGCAGCCGCCGCCCCACGGATCCGCCACCTGATCTGCCAGCCCAAAATTCGGGCTGGAGACAGAAAACGGAACCAGGCCATGCTTATAAGCGTACTCATTCGCTTCCTCTATTCTCCGGTGCGTCCAGTTCGATCCTCCGAAAACTCCGATCTTCCCCTCCGCCTTCAAGCCGTTCATGATCTCCACAATCACGCCGGCCTCCACATCCGGATCGTCCCGGTGCAGCAGGTAGATATCAATATAATCCGTGCACAGATACCGGCTTGATTTCTCAAAATCCTTCCGGATCTCCCTCTCGTTGATCCTCTTCCTTCCGCCCAGGCCTGGATGCCCGCACTTGCTCAGAAGAACAATCCGGTCACGATTTCCTCTGTCGGAAATCCATTTTCCCAGAGATTTCTCCGAATCCATATACTGCCGCGCCGTATCAAAAGCATTCACTCCCGCATCAAAAACCGCGTCGAGAAGCGCGTTATTGTCCAGCCCTTTCAAAAAGGTATCACCGGCTGTTCCAAAAAAAATCCTCGACACCTTCTTATTTATACCGGGAATGTCCCCATACATCATCTCTGCCATCTCTGAGCCCCGCTCCTTCGATGCCCTGAAAAATCTGTTCTGCGGAAAAATCTGTTCTGCAGAAAAATCTTTCCTCAGAAAATTCCATCTACATTACGTTATTACATTGCCGCCACGCCGCTTCCTTGCTCCGGTCACAGACGTTCCATCTGCGGCACTGCAAATCTACACGGCCCTGTCATTCTGTCCGCTTCCTCACCCGGAAATTCTCGGAAGGTCCCAACGAAAATGTGCCGCCAGGTAGCGAAGCAGTACAATAATCCCGAAGCTGATCATCATCGCCATGCTGAAATCGATCCAGCGCGGAAGAAGATAGGCAGCCACAGCACCTGCTACAGAAGCCAGCGCATATACATGCCGCACAAAGACATAGGGCTTTTTTCCCGCAAACAGATCCCGGAGTATTCCTCCCCCGATCCCGGTAACCACCCCGAGAAAAACGGAAAGGAAGAGATTGGTCTGCGCCAGAGACCGTCCCGCCGAGACACCATCAATCGTAAACGCTGCCAATCCCAGGGTATCCGAGATCAGCAGCGCCCGCTCATAAATGCTCTTCAGCCGTTCCAGATGAAGCCGTCGCCTCTGAAGCTTTAACACGACGAAGACAACGCCTGCAGTCGCAAAGGAAAGAATGATATAGACCGGATCCCGGAACACCACCGGCGGGAGATTCCCGATCGTAAGATCACGGATAAAGCCCCCACCGGCCGCTGTCGTCAGAGCCAGAATCATGATACCGAAGAGATCCAGTCCCTGCTGAATCGCCGTCATCGCCCCCGAAATCGCAAAGGCGCACGTTCCCAGCAGGTCCATGACATAGATAAAATCCCTTGCCATCTGTCATGAAAATCAGAACGTTACCGTTACCGGATCTTCAGTAAAGCTGCAGATCGACGCGGCTGCGTTCTTCAGATAAAAAACAGCGGTATTGCCGTCTCCGGCCGCATACATATCCTTCAGCTCCGGATTTGCGTCCAGCATCGCCTGCTGCGCCTCAATCCTCTCGTCATAAACCGCCTCCGCATTCAGGCGGATCCACTTGCCCTTGGCCATCCCACTGATTGCGATATGCGGATGCGCCAACAGCTGCTTCGCCACGTTCTTCTTCAGTCCGGTCTGAATATACAGCTTTCCCTCAAAGATATTCTGCGCCCCGAAGGGACGCACCTGAGGATTTCCCTCATCATCCACGGTCGCCAGATACCAGGTTCCGGCGTTCTTTAAAAATTCAAATACTTCTTCCATTCTGTACCTCTCTTTTGCCTGGAATCAATCTGTTATGTTTCCGTACGGATTATTCGATTTATCCGATCGGTTCAAAATCCGCAGCTCCGTGCTTGCAGATCGGGCAGATGAAGTCCGGCGGGAGCTCCTCTCCCTCATAGACATAGCCGCAGACGGTACATACCCAGCCCTTCTTGCCTTCTGTCTTCGGCTTCGGCTTTACATTCTTCTGATAGTAGGTATAGGTCATCGTATCCTTGTCAGACAGCACACGGGCCTCCGAAACGGTGCAGATGAACATACCGTGCGTATCCAGATCCACATACGACTCCACTTCCAGAGACATCACCGCGTTGATATAGCGGGGCAGAATCCGCAGTCCATTGTCGGAGCGGAACTCCTCAACTCCCTCAAACTTGTCGGCAGCCCGTCCGCTCTGGAATCCGTAACGCTCAAAAACGGAGAACGGTGCCTCCACAGACAGACAGTTCACATTCAGCTTTCCAGTCTGTTTGATCACGTGATAGGTGTAGTTTCTCTTGTTGATATTCACGGCAATCCGGTTCGGCGTATCTGTCAGCTGCGTCACCGTATTGCAGATCATTCCGTTATCCTTCTTGCCGTCGTTGGTGGTGATTACATACAGGCCGTATCCGATCCGGAACAAAGCGGTCATATCATTCTTCGCTGCTTTTTCCGTAGACAGAGCCTTATAATCCATCGTCAGCTCCTCCGCCATCTTCTTCAGCGCATCCTTGCTGTCCGCCTTCAGTGCGGAATGGATCGTGACACTGGTATTGACATATGTCATCTTCTTGCAGCCAGCCAGCTTCTCCTTCATCAGCTTCAGCGCAAGCGGAGACCAGGTTCCGTTCTCGATAAATGCAACCGTGCGGTTCTGGAAATTTCTCTCGGTCAGATGATCAATGAACTGACGCATAAATGGGAAGAGCTCCGCATTGTAAGTCGTCGTCGCCAGAACCAGCTTGCTGTAACGGAACGCATCCGCAACGGCAAGAGACATATCCGTTCTCTCCAGATCGTGAACCACAACCTTCGGCGCCCCGCCCTCACGAAGCATCTCGGCCAGCTGCTCCACCGCGGCTCTGGTGTGTCCATAGACGGAAGTGAATGCAATTACGATTCCCTCTTCCTCCGGTGTATAGGAAGACCACTTGTCATACAGATCAATATAATGTCCCAGATTCTCCGACAGAACCGGTCCGTGAAGCGGGCAGATCATCTGGATGTCCAGCGTCGCAGCAGTCTTCAGAAGCTTCTGAACCTGCGCGCCGTATTTTCCGACAATGCCAATGTAATAGCGGCGGCTTTCATCATCCCACGGCTCCTCCTCATCGAGAGCACCGAATTTGCCGAAGCCGTCAGCAGAGAACAGAACCTTATCCGTACTGTCATAGGTGACCATAACCTCCGGCCAGTGTACCATCGGCGCAAACACAAAGGTCAGAGTGTGCTTTCCAAGGCAGAGCGTTCCCCCGTTCTCTACTTCTTCCGTGTGAATGGACGGATCCATGTCAAAGAACTGATTCATCATCGCGAACGTCTTCTTGTTCGCCACGATAACGGTGTCCGGATAAATCTTCATGAAGTTCATGATGTTCGCGGAATGATCCGGCTCCATATGCTGTACAATCAGATAATCCGGTCTGCGCTCTCCCAGCACTTCCGCCAGATTGTCCAGCCACTCATGCGTGAACTTGATATCCACAGTGTCCATGACCGCAATCTTCTCATCCATGATTACATATGAATTGTAAGACATTCCGTGGGGAACTTTATACTGCCCCTCGAAAAGGTCAATCTTGTGGTCATTGACTCCGATGTAGCGGATGTCCTCTGTAACCCTCATTTCAGTAAGCCTCCTTTATTCAGAATGCAAAATTCCAGTACATATATAACTTCGTTCATTTTTTATCATACTATAGAAAGCAAGGTTTTTCCACCGGAAGATTAATTTCACTACCGCGCTCAATATCATTCTTCATTTTCCAACTTATGGGACGATGTCTCAACCAGATACAGCGGAATTTTGCCCCGAAGATGGGGCACTACATACCGTATTGTCTTCGGATTGCTCCCTGCTCTGCATTTTTGCCGTCGGAGGCGTCACGATATAACTCGTTGACGAAAAACAGATAGCGCGATAATTTTTAAGATGCTATAGTAGGAAAGAACTAATTGGGATAAGTAAAAATAAGAAAAAGAAATGGAGTGTTTTCATATATGACCCACCAGAACACAAGAACCCGGGAAATCGTCCGCGTCGGGCGCACAGCCATCCTTGTCAGTGTCGTCCTGGCACTCCTCGAGGCATTGGAGGGTGTCTTTTCCGGATCTGTTTCCATGATCCTCGACGGCCTGAGCCATATCACCGAAGCAAGCAATGCTGTGATCACAGTTCTCGGCGCAAGGCTTGCCGGAAAGCCCGCAGACCGCAAGCACCCCTTCGGATATGGAAGAGTAGAGTATCTCAGCGGACTTCTCATTGCCGGACTAACAGCCTATGCGGGAATCACCGGTATTCTCGGCGGCATTCAGTCCGTCCTGCATCCGTCGCGCCCTCGCTTCACCGTTTATTCCTTCTCGATTATTATCATCAGCATGGTCGCACGGATTGTTGTGGGGCGCCATGATATTCACACCGGTCAGCACACAGACTCCAGAGCTCTCACACAGACCGGAAAATCCGAGCTTAAGCATTCTCTGCTGTCCCTGGTAACCGTCGCCGGAATGCTGGTTTACACCGTTTTCCATGTCTCCATTGAGTCCTGGCTTGCCATCGTGATTTCGGCGGACATTCTGTTCGGGGGCCTGATCATGGTGCGGGATATGCTGTCGTCCATGCTCGGCGAAAGGATGGAAGAAGAACTGGCGCAGGACGTGGAAAGAACGATTCTCGAAGAAAAACAGGTCCTTGGCGCATATGATATGTCCCTCAACAATTATGGTCCGGGACGTCACACCGGTTCGGTTCATATCGCAATCCCGGATACTCTCTCGGTGGTCGAGCTGGACAAGATCACACGCAGAATCACACAACGTGTATATCAAAAGCACGGCGTATTCCTGACCGGCATCGGTATCTATACGCAGAACACGACAGATCCTGAAGTCATCCGGATCCGCGAGGATATCACCGCTCACGCCATGAGCCATCCCTATGTCGAACAGGTCCACGGCTTCTATCTGGATCCCGACGAGAAGAAAATCCGCTTTGACACTGTCGTGAGCTTCGACGCGCCCGACCGCATGCAGGTAAGAGATCAAATCCGCAGTGAAACCGCCGAAAGATACCCGGAATACTCCGTTCAAGTATCGCTCGACACCGATTTTGGAATGCTCCCCGCAAAAAAATAAGGCACCTGTGAAATCCTTCAGGTAAAACCACTCCCCTGATTCGTGCGAAACGCTGTCACAGAAAACAGATGCGCAGAGAACTGCTCTCAAACCATAAAAGGAGGAGAACCAGGATGAAAAGACAGGAACTGATTCAGCGATCGATATCCATCATCACCGAATATTACAAGAACAATCTCGAACCCTTCTTTGATTGCCTCGCCGAGGATGTGCTGTGGTTCGGTCCCAGGAAGGATCAGATCCTGCGCGGCAGAGAAACGATAATCCACACATGGCGTTCCGTGGATCAGCATCCGACCTTTTCCATGGGAAACATCACGGAACACAGTGTCTCCATCGGAACAAATGTCCTGGAGGTCATGCTGGAATATGACGTCTACACCTACTTTGAAAACGGTGAGGTTGACCGTCACCATCAGCGGTTGCACATGTCCTGGGGATGCCGGAGGGAGCAGACTGACAGCGGAAGCCGGGAACTGATCCCCCGGGTTTACATGATCCACATATCCAATATCATTGAGGAGGAGCCAGCGGCACCTGAAAGCGGCAATGCTCAGAATCGCTCTGTCCTCCCGAAAGTCTACGCCGGCTCCTCCTCCGAATCTCATATCGATGCCGCCGGTACCGGGTATTCGGGGCTCTCCTTCCGAAGCGTCATGGGAAAGGGTGACAACATCATCACATACTTTTTCAACTCCGCTACGGTTCTGTGGATTGAAAGCACGGACAACGGACGTCATTCTCTGATCCATGCCCTCGACGGCACCTACAAATCCATTGAGCCGCTCCGGTATTATGAGTCGGGCTTCTCGGGCTCACTTCTTCGCGCACACGTGAGCTATCTGGTCAACCCGCTGTACGTGCGTTCCCTGAAGCGCTTCGAAATAACAATGACCGATGGCACCATTCTGCCGGTGCCCGAGAAAAAATACACCGCCTTCCGCGACCGTCTCCTGAATTGGAAACCGGAGGTTCCCCGGTGAAGCGCCCGTCCCGAACCATCCCGGGGGTACCTTAACCGCATAATACTCAAACTGCTTCCGACCGGCTTGAATTCTTATTCTGCCTCACAAACCGGACACCAGGATATGTGAAAATTTTGCGTTATGAAAGTACTTCCTTCTTTCGTATTGCTATAGTGTCTGATAGAATAAAAGAAAAGAAAAATCTATCGCACTTTTTACGATTGAATCGGGAGGAGGGAAAGAAATGAGAAGATGGTTTTACGTCATGACATCCGGCATGCTTGCTGCTGTCTTTGTGATGGGAGGATGCGGCGCGGCGCAGGATCCGGCAGGCATTTCTGCCGGCAGTTCCACAGACGCAAAAAGTGTGAAGCCTGTTCACGCCTCTTCCACGGACAGCCGGCAGGCTCTGTCTGCTTCCTCCGCGGAAACTCTCACGGCATCGTCTTCCTGTTCCGCTTCTTCCACAGGTGGCAGTGAGAAGGATCCTTCCGCTGTCCGTGACCCATCCGCTGTCTATGACCCGGTCTCCGGGCAGTCTGCAAACCCTGCGGCCGTTTCCGATCTTCAGCTGGTCTGTGAAACAACTTTCAATGGTGTCTGGGACGGGGATGTGACCTGGGTAGATGCATCCTATCAGCAGCTGTCATTTGACGAGACCGATTACAGCGGCCCCCTGACCGGCACGGACGATCTCTCCTCAGCGGCGAAATCTTTGCTCAGCCGCGCCGCAGACACCCTGAACCGCGATGTTGCAGCAAAGGCAGACAGCGCCGTCGAAGATCTGCGGGTCATGGCACAGAGCGAGGATGAGGAGCCTGCGCCGGAGGGCAGTGACCCGTATTACCATAATTACGAGAAGCTCTATGTCCAGCGTGCGGACGCATCCGTGCTGAGTGTGCTGTCGCTTACGGATGTCTACAGCCACGGCGCGCACGGCAGTGTCATTCTCAGGGGTTGCAATTACGATCCTGCAACCGGAAACGAGCTGAAAATCGATGATGTCTTCACGGATAAGAACGCGTTGCCGGACATCATAGCCTTCGCACTCACAGATCAGTACCCGGATCTCATTCTTTTCTCGGCAACGGATTCAAGAGATACCGCCTCACTGATCCGAGAAATCATGAACAATACCGACAGCTATGGCGGTCTTCAATTTACTCTCGACCCGAAGGGCGTCACCTTCTGGTTCAGCGCCGGAGACATCACAGCCTATGCATCCGGCGCCCAGACACCTTCTGTCAGGTATGCGGATCTCTCCGGCATCATTGATCCGTCTTTCGTACCGGAGACGGACGACAGCTATGCCGTTGCCGTTCCGGAATACGTGCCGATGACCATTACGGACGACAGCGGCCGCGGATTCAGCAGCTTTCAGGTTGAGTCTGATCCTGCAACAACTGAGGAAGGCTATGAAGCCGGGGCAAGAAATATAACGATTTCGGTGAACGGACAGTCCAGAACCTTTGAGCTCCCGGGCCATTACGCACCCGATTATTATCTGATCACGCGCGGCGAGAGGCGTTTTCTCCTCATCAACACACATCAGGAAGACGACTGGGAAACTGTTCACCTCTATGAACTTCCGTCCGCCTCATCCGACGGCGTTGCTCCGCACATGGTCTGGACCCCGGATGATACAGATTCTGTGAATGATACAGGTTCGACCAATCACGAATCTTCGACATATCCGTCATCAACGGATACTGCTGCACATGACAGTTCCGACGATGGCGGCATGACGGCTGAATATTCATGCGGGCTCTACTATCATGTTCTTCTGAACCCCGACCGTTTTCTCCTGTCCACGAGATCGCAGCTTCTCGGAACCACTGTCTGCGCAAATCTCTTCCGGCTCGACGATGACGGAAACCCTGTCGCCGGAAGCGCATGGTACACTGCAGCGCCTGTATCGGAGAATGACATCGTGCTGCGCGAAACACGCACCCTCGACACTGCTTCCGACCGGTCCGGATCCCCGGAGAATCTGACCTTCCGCCAGGCGGAGATACCGGGCGGTACTGTGCTCCAGTATTACCGGACCAATCTGACAGACAGCGTTGATTTCCTCACACCCGATAACCGGATTGTCCGCATCCGCGTCGACAATAGCGGCGCTTATCCGCAGACAGTAAACGGCATCGACGCTGAAAATATGTTCACCGGCATTGCCTATTCCGGATGAACAGCACCGCCAATTACGGATGATCGGAACGATATTGCCCTTATCGGATAAACGGACCAGCGGTATCGCTGGTCCGTAAAAGCCGATCACAATATTATGCGTCCTGTGTGGATTAACAAATCTTTAATAGACTCTTTTCTCCAGAAGATCCTGTGTTACCTGCGTCACAGGATAGGTCTTCCCATCTACAATTACAGAGTGAATCTCCTGGTTTCCGGCATATATTCCTTCATCTACATACCGGATCTTCTCGACACTCTTTCCCTCTTCCAGAGCGAGAATCACCTTCTCAATTTCCGGCCCGAGAAAAGGATTGCACTCACCGTCACAGGCAATGAGTCCCTTTCTTACATACGACAGTGCCTTCTTCGCCGCGTCGAATGCGACAATCATGATCTCTCCGTTATTGATGTCTGTTCCTATGGTTTTCCCTGCGGCCTCCAGTGCCTCAATCGCGCCGTAAGCCTCATTGTCGTTGTCGCAGTAGACAATATTCAGATCCGGATATTTTTCCAGCAGCGCATCCATTGCCTCTCTGCCCTTAGCCTGCGTAAATTCACCTCTTTCTGAACCCACGATCGACCATCCATAGTCCGACGCCGCCTCGCGAAGTGCTTTTTCACGACCGATCTGCGGACTGGACCCGATTGTTCCCTGAATGATACCAATACGAAACTGTGATTCATCCAGTCCTCTTTTCTCTGCAAGAGCGTGCAGCCAGGCACATACTTTATCCCCTTCCAGTTCCGGATCGGAGCCGACCCAGGCTGTATAAAGCGAATCATCCTCCAATGTCAGCTGCCTGTCGGCAACGATGACAGGAATTCCTGCTTTTTGCACATCTCCCAGTACCTTATCCCATCCCGTTTTCACAATTGGTTCCAGGACAATATAATCCACACCCTGCTGAATGAACCGGCTGACCGCACTCACCTGTGCGTCCGGATCGTTCTGCGCATCCTCAAACAGCAGATTATATCCTCTGTCCGTTGTAAAGGTATTACGCACGGAATCAGAATTTGTTCTTCTCCAGTCCGATTCCTCACCGACCTGCGCAAATCCGATGGTGATCGTATGCCCGTCATCTGCGGCAAACTGGCCAGTGCTGTCATCTTGGGAAAAAGAGATGGAAGTTACCGCTTCGTTGTGTTCCGTGCCGCAGCCCGTGAAGCCGCAGAGAGCAGCCAGCAGAAGTCCGCAGAATGGAGCAATTCGATGCTTATTGCGTTTGTGGTACTGCTTATAGCATAACAATTTATTTTGCATAATCACCCCTGTCCCTTCTTTCTTAAATCCGGAAGCCGGAAATTTCTGATGCCTATATTCTGGATAATTCCCCCGGTCCGGGCAGATCTGAATTTCCCGGTCCCGTCAGCGCCGGAATCCTCACGCGCACACAAGTGCCTTCTCCATACACACTCTCCACCGTGACCCCGTATTCCGGACCGTATCGCAGTTGGATCCGCTGCTGTACATTGGCAACTCCGAACCCATGATCGGATTCATCCCTGGCCTGCCCGGAAATCAGCTCACGCATATGCTCCAGCTCCTCAGGTTTCATGCCAATGCCATCATCCTTTACGGTGAAGACAAGATCACCGCCATCCTTCTCCCCCATGACAAGAATGTGACCCATTGCGCGGCGGTTTTTAATACCGTGATACAGCGCATTTTCCACGATCGGCTGCAGCATCAGCCGCATCATATAGTAACCGCCGATCTCCTCCGGAATTTTGATCTCGTAACTCAGGATATCCTGATAGCGAAACTGCTGAATCTCCAGGTAGCTTCTGGTGTGGCTTTCTTCATCCCTTACCGTGATCCAGTCTCTCCCCTTCGAGAGACCGGTCCGGAAAAATGTCGACAGCGAACTCACCATCTTCACCGCAAGCGCGTTTTCCCCTGCCTCTGCCAGCCACATGATGGCATCCAGCGAATTATACAGAAAATGCGGATTGACCTGCTCCTGCAGAAGCTTCAGCTCGAGATCCCGCATCTGGCGCTCATCCCGATGTATATTTTCCACGAGGAGCGAAATCTCCCTGACCATATCGTTAAAGCTGTCCGCCAGCACGTCGATTTCATCGTGAGAATTGGATTCAAAACGAACGGAAAAATTTCCTCCGGAGAACTTCTTCGTTGCCTTCACCAGTCCGAAAATGGGATCTGTGATCTTATGAGTCATCCACCGGGAAAAGGACACCGTCGCCGCAAAAGCAAACACAATCAGCACGACGATGATCCAGGTAAGCACACGCACGCTGCGTGCAATTTTCTCGCGGGACTGCTCCATAAGCACCGCTTCCCGATAGATATACTTCTGGATATTCTCCTGAATCATATCTGTCATGACATAAATATCCGTCTTCAGAATCTCAATATTGTCGTCATAATGACCTCCCTCACGGATATTGTCCGCAACCTCATCGACGCATTTTTCCAGATTGTCAAGAACACGAAAAATCATATCCAGATTATTCTCAACTTCTGAATCATCATTGTCGGCGGCAAGGCTCTTGAAATGGCTTCGCATATCATCGATCAGATAATATGGATTATCCGCATTCTTCTCCTGAATGATCTTATCCCAGTCATTGGCCTCCACTATGAGATAATACATGGTACTGTTCATGTTTTTCTCCCAGTCGAGATTATAACTGTTGACTGCCGTAATGTTCTGTACGCTTCTGTCATACCGGGTGTATATCATATTCAGCAGAACCAGACAGACAACGGACAGTGCCGTCAGCGGGATCGTAATAACGAGTATGATTCTCCAGATCCTGCGTAAAATACTGGTTCTTTTCTCGGTAACGCCTTCCGCCGTTTTCACAAAAGTCCCCCTCTTCTGCCTGTTTCCCTGCCCGTACCTGCAGACCTGTCCTAAAGATCTCCTGTCCCGCGCACGCGCTTATTGCCTGTATGAGCGACGCTCCGTATCTTCTCCGCGGGATCTCCTGTCCCGCACATACACCCATTTTCGTTCACGGATTCTCCGCCTCTGCAGCGCGACTCCGATACTCCTTCGGCGTCATATCCAGTGTCTTCTTGAAGATATAATAGAAATAATGAGCATCGCTGTATCCCACCTTCATGCCGATCTCCGCGCTCGTGAGGTCTGTGGTCTTCATCAGTTTTTTTGCCTGATCCATCCGCAATCCGGTCAGATACTCGATAAAGGTATGTCCTGTCTTCTGGCTGAACATATGGCTCAGATAATTTGACGAAACGCCGATTGCGCCTGCCACCTTTCCCAGTGAAAGGTCGTTCTCGCAAAAATGCTTCTTGATATATTTCTGTGCTTCCTGCGTAAGCGAAAGAGACTGCGTTTCCGAATACTTGTCCCGGAGCGCCAGCGTCGCCGAAAAACACTGCTTCAGCTGACTTTCCGCCTCTTCCATGGAGACCGAAAACGCCTGCGAATAATAAGAGCCGCAGGCTTCCTCAATCTCATCCTTTGTGCACCCGCAGTTTCCCAGAAAGCCGGCGCAGATGAGATATACATCCATCATGATATACTGACGGAAAAGCAGAGACGAAAGATTCCGGATCCCGATATTTTTCACGATCGTGTCACAGAATATATCGATGTCATCGACGTCTCCGCTTGCCAGAAAATTATGAATGTATGTCCTGTCCATCTGCCAGAACTCCACAGCGTCACGGTCCGACAGACTTCCCCGGCCGCTGTCCCGGCTCTCAGAACCCGGCTGTCTCGAAGACGTATCTCTGTCATAGACAAATTCACGCCCCTCATCATACAGGAAGCGCTGCGCGAACATCCGGCCGGCCAGATGATAGGAATCGGCAATCTCACTGATATGTTCTACAACCGGTCCTGTAGAAGTAAAATAAATGTATCCATCCGCATCCGCCATGCCCCGTCTGATCGTCTCCATCACGGAAGCCCGGTTCTGCTCCATCGAATCCGCATCCGATCCGGTAACCAGTATGCACACAGATCCGCCCACCTGCTCATAGCAGAAAACATCCCGCAGCGCATCCAGCATATCCATCACACCGTCGCCCGGATTGTACCTTCGGCCAGCCCGCCTGTCCTGGCTCACCAGACACTGAAACAGAATGATCTGATAGAACGCTGCCGAAAGACGGATACCCAGCTCATGACTCATTTCCATCAGGCGCGTCATAGAGTATCGTCCGCTGATCACATTTTTCAGGAAAGCAGAACGTTCCAGCCGGATACGCTCCTCATGTTCCTTTTCATAAATCGCGCGATAGTTTTCCCTCTCCCGCTCCGCAGCAATATCGGTCCCGATTTTTTTCATCGTCTCCAGAAGCTTTGCGCCTGTCACCGGCTTCAAGAGATATTCCGTCACCCCGATACTGATCGCTTCTCTTGCATAGGAAAAATCGTCATAACCACTCAGAATGATGATTCTCGTGTGCGGAAGACTGCTGCACACCAGTCTGGAGAGTTCCAGTCCGTCCATAAACGGCATACGGATATCGGTGATCAGAATATCCGGTCTGCTCTGCATGATCATCGGATATGCCTTTTCTCCGTCACCTGCCTCACCGGTCAGCTCAAATCCCTCCTGCTCCCAGTTTATCGTTTTTCGGATTGCCTCACGAATAATATATTCGTCTTCCACCAGAAATACCTTCAGCATATCGCACGCCTCCTGTACGGCACAAACTCCCTCTATTAAAACACATCCTGCAGCTGTCGTCATCCCCGCGACCATACATGCATTATGAACGAATCCGACAGCGAACACCCCTTGGAACAGTGATGGTCTTGCTTTCATATGCACATCATGAACCAATCCGACAACGAACACCCCTTGGAACAGTGATGGTCTTGCTTCCATATGCACATCATGAACCAATCCGTCACACTTCGAACCTGTTTATTATACAACACGTCCGGATCCGTTGCTCCCCATAAACGGATCAACGGATCCGGCACAGATCAAAGGTACTCTGACTGCGTTCTGATTCGAGATCACAAAGAGATTCAGACAGAGCGGAAAACTCTGCCTGAATCTCCAATATACCTGCTGTCACACTCAATTTTCTCTTCGCCTCTTGATGTAGGCAAAAATAGCCTGCAGCAGAATGAAAACGCAGAGAAGCGCTGCCGTCATGATGTTCGCCCAGCTCGACAGGAGCTTTCCGTTCGTCATGACCAGGGAGTTGATCGTACCTGTGATCATTACGCCAATCAGCGTCCCCCATACATTGCCGAAACCTCCGGTAAGCAGCGTGCCGCCGATAACCGCGGCAGCGATGGCATCCATCTCAAATCCCTTCGCCTGCTGCACCGAACCGGTCATCGTGTTCAGACAGTACAGAATGGAACCAATGGAACAGAGCACAGAAGAAAGAATATACGCCTCCATCTTCGTCTTCCGGACATTCAGTCCCATCATCCTGGCACTGCTCTCGTTTCCTCCGACCGCATAGAGCACACGCCCGAACTTGGTATACTTCAGAACAAAAAAGATAACAAACACAACGGCAAGCGCGATGATCACCGTAGGACGGATGAACGGCGCGATCATCTTCTTTTTCCCCATGTAACCCAGGAAGGATGGAAGCAGGATCTTCGCATTTGCCCAGCCGTAAAACAGGCTGCTTGCGTCCTTCGTAATCGGAACCTGTTCTGTGTTGATCACGGCTGTCATTCCTCTTCCGAAGAACATGCCTGCCATCGTTACGATAAACGGCTGAATATCCAGATAACCGATCAGGAATCCCTGCACACAGCCCCACACCACGCCGACAATCATCACCAGTACGACAAGCAGAACCGCATTCATATGCTTATTTGCCATACCGTCGGCAAGGATCATGCAATTCATCGCAATCAGGGAGCCGACAGAGATATCGATACCGCCCGTAAGCATGACACAGGTCATGCCGGAAGCCACACAGATCAGACCGGCATTGGTAATGAACAGATTCAGAAAAGTCTGAAAATGAGTAAATCCTTTTCCTGCGTAAATCACGCATCCGATGGCGTACATGCCGATAAACAATAGTATCGTAATAAACAGAAGCAGATTGTTGCTGTTGATTGCCTTTTTCTTTCTCACACTCTGAATTTGTCCAGCCATCATTCTGCCTCCTTTCCTGCCTCAGCTCTTTTTGTCCTGCGCATCGCAGACCATTCCTTGAAAACCGGAGACTGGATCACAACGATGATCACAATGATCACAGCCATAATCGCCGGAGACTGGTCTGTAGAAACGCCCATCGCAAGCAGCGTCGTCATAATGGCCTGGATTGTGTAGGCGCCGACAATAGATCCCGCCAGATTAAATTTTCCGCCGGCAAGGCTGTTCCCGCCGAGAGCGACGGCCAGAATGGAATACATCTCATTATTCAGGCCGATATTATTCGAATCCGCCGAATAAATTCTGGAAGAAGCAATCATACCGGCAACCCCTGCGCAGAGACCGCAGATCGCATAACAGATGAAGCAGATCTTATCCGAGTTGATACCGCAGATCCTTGAAGCCCGGCTGTTGATGCCGACTGACTGAATATATGTCTCCAGCGCTGTTTTTCTGAGAACCAGCTGTGCTGCGGCAATCACGATGATCGTCACGATGATCGGCGTCGGTATGGGAACACCCGGAAGGAAATTTCCCAGATACTGATACGGCTCATATCGGATATAGATAATCTGATTGTTGCACAGAAGCAGGCCAATAGCACGTGCAGCCGTGAACAGAATCAGAGTCGCCACCATCGGCTGAATCTTCAGTTTGGCAACCATCGCGCCGTTGACACAGCCGCTTCCGAGGCCGAACAGCATACCGACGATGATTCCTACGGCAATCGGGGCCACAATACCCGTAACCGAGGTATTCCCGTAACCTGCCAGTACCATGCAGCCTCCGCAGGCCGCCAGTGACATAACTGATCCGACCGAGATATCGGTTCCGGCGGAAACAGCGACAACGAGCGTCTGTCCTACTGCAAGAATAGCGATTTCACTTCCGCGGTTCAGCACATCAATCAATCTTCCGTACAGCACGCCGTTCTTGATTGCTATCGCAAAAAAAGACGGATCCTTGAACAGGTTGATCAAAAGCACCAGGATCAGCATCAGGATCGGCATGAAGAGCGGATGTTTTCTCAATTTTTTCCAGATATTCATTCCGTTTCACCTCCAGCGATCGCACCCATGACGCTCTCCTGCGTCAGTTCAACTTCATTGGAATCCAGTTCCCCTACCTTGTGACCGTCACGCATAATCAGAATCCGGGAGCAGGTTCGCAGCATTTCATCGATTTCCGAAGAAATAAAAATAACGCTCATGCCCTGCGATGCGAGCTGCAGAACCAGCTTCTGAATCTCTGTTTTTGTACCGATATCAATACCTCTGGTCGGCTCATCCAGGATCAGAAACTTCGGATTCGTCGCCAGCCAGCGCGCCAGAATCACCTTCTGCTGATTGCCGCCCGAGAGCTGACTGATCAGCGTTTCACGGGAGGATGTTTTGATCTGAAGCATCTTGATATATTTGTCTGCAATCTCATTCTGCTTCGCCGTCGGAATCCGGTGAAACACTCCTGCCCTTGCCTGCAGTGCGATACAGATATTTTCACGGATGGACAGACCGGCGATGCAGCCATCCAGCTTGCGATCATCCGGCAGATAACCCATGCCCGCCCGAATCGAGTCCAGCGGCGTATGGATCTTCAGGGTCTTCCCCTCCATCTCCGCATATCCGGTCTGTGAATTGTCTATTCCGTAGATGCACCGCACCAGCTCGCTTCGTCCGCTTCCGAGAAGCCCTGCCAGTCCGACAACCTCTCCCTTTCGGATGGAAAAATCAAACGGCTTGATTGTCCCGCGATGGCTCAGATTTTCCGCCTTATAGAGGATTTCATCCGAGACAGTATGTTCTCCTTCCTTGCGGATGGAGGCGAGATCATCAAAGTCCTTGCCCAGCATCGCGGCCACGAGCTTTACCCTCGGCAGTTCAGCCACCGAATAATCCCCGACAAATCCGCCGTTTCGCATAACGGTGATTCTGTCGCACACCTCATAAACCTGTTCCAGAAAATGTGTGACAAATATGATGCCAACACCTTTTTTCTTCAGCGTACGCATCATATCAAACAGTTTTTCCACCTCGTGGTCATCGAGAGATGAGGTCGGCTCATCGAGAATCAAAACCTTTGCGTCCATGTCGACCGCACGGACAATCGCAACCATCTGCTGAATGGCAATGGAATAGTTTTCCAGCGTTCTGGTTACGTCTACCTCGATCTTCATGCGTTCCATAAGATCCTTCGCCTTACGGTTCATTGTCCGCCAGTCGATGGTATTCAGCTTTGTTCTCGGCTCACGTCCGATATAAAGATTTTCTGCAACAGAAAGATTCGGACAGAGATTGACTTCCTGATATACTGTCGCGATACCGATCTTCTGGGCATCCATCGTCGAATGGCAGTGAACATTGCCTTCGACGCCTTTCACATACACATCGCCGCTGTCCCTTTCATACACACCTGTCAGGCACTTGATAATTGTAGACTTGCCGGCGCCGTTTTCTCCCATCAGCGCATGGATTTCTCCGCTCCGCAGCGTAAGCGAGGCATGATCAAGTGCTACAACGCCCGGAAAGGTTTTGACGATGTTCTTCATTTCCACAAGAACATTTTCTTCCATAGTGATCCGCTCTCCTGTTATCCCAATTGTTATCCCGATGCAATTGTCTTCCGGCTGATCCCTTTCGTCACGCGCGTCATGCACACAAACGCGATTGCAGAAGGGATTTCCGCCAGCCTGAAGTCCTGTCTCGCGCGCGTCATGCACACAAAGGATATGATGGCATGTCATTCCACGCAAAAGGGCTGCTGCTCGAAAAGCGACAGCCCTTCCAGAATTCAGCTGGTGCAACTGCCGGACTTCTTAAAGTCCGTACGTCTGACCATCAGTATCCTGCATCTACGATGCTCTGATCAACTACAATGATATCCTCTGTGACATCCTTGCCTGCTGCGTTGGTGTAACTTACACTCTTAACCGTATCATCATGTGCGTACCACGGCTCAGCCATGTAGGTCTTTTCCGGAACATCTTTGCCTGCCGCAAGCTCAGATACGATCTTTGCGCAGTCAGGTCCCTGCAGCGGGTTGCACTGGAAGTCTGCGTTGATATCGCCGTCAAGAACCATCTGAAGTCCTGCCTTGCATGCATCAAACGAGATGACAATGACATCACCGTCAACACCGTAGGAAACGCCTGCTGCTTTCATCGCATCTACAGCACCGAACGCTTCGTTATCATTCTGACATACTACAACATTGAACTTTCCTTCGTAGGACTTGCAGTAGGACTCCATAACCTTCTGGCCGCCGTCCTGTGTGAAATCTCCGGTCTGCTCATCCAGCTTGTTCCATCCCTCAGATTCTACATACTGATCAAAGCCCTCGCTTCGTCCGATCTGTGCTGAAGATCCGGTTGTTCCGGAGATAACAAGGATATTGAGATCCTTAAGACCCTTTGCCTCTGCATAAGCTTTCAGCCATGCTCCTGCCGCAAGGCCTTCGTTCTTCGTCTCTGTTCCGATCCATGCTGTATATTTATCGGAATCATCGATCGTACGGTCAATGACGATAACCGGAATATCTGCATCCTGAGCCTCTGTCAGAACAGTGTCCCATCCAGTTGCAACAATCGGGTCAATAATGATGTAATCAACCTGCTGCTGAATGAAGTTTCTGACCGACTCAAGCTGTGCCTCGGAGTCATTGTCGCAGTCAACAAACTGAAGATCAAAGCCATTTGCCTCAGAGAAGGCTTCCTTGACAGAATTCGTCGAAGCGGTACGCCAGTCTGACTCATGTCCTACCTGAGAAAATCCTACGGTAATCAGGTCTCCGTCCGTATTTCCCGCGTCAGCGGAAATCGAACTTGCCAGCTCCTCCATATCCTCTGAAGAATCTGCCGCTGCCGCTTCTTCTGATGATGCTGAAGATGCCTCAGATGACTCTGATTTTGCCGAAGTTGCTGAACTCGCAGAAGATCCACATGCCGCAAGTCCTGTGGCCATTACCATGGCAATGATAGTTGCTACGACTTTTCTTTTCATTTTTTTCCCTCCCTTGAAAGAACAATGAAATAAATTTTTGACACCCCCGTGTCAATGATCTTGATGCCTATATCATAGCCAAGGTATCTTGTCTGGTAAATTCAATATCTTTTTGAAAATGTTGTCAAACTACCTGATTTTATCCGCAAAAAAAACAAGAAATCGCATCTCCGGCACAAATTTTCATACCGTGAGTACGATTTCTTATTCCGCATGTTTGTTTTATTGTATAAGCTCTTCGAAAACGCAGACAGGATCGTCGCACGCGAAGCGCGCGTAAGAGACTGGATGCGATTTCGAAGGCAACAGGTATGAGCACGAAGTGACGCGTAAGCGGCGCGGAAGTGCGAATGCCTGTTGGATTGCGGGAGTGCGAAGCACGGAGCAATCCGTAGCTTATACAATATGTAGTGCACCGCTTGCGGGGCATATATAAGCTCTTCGAAAACGCAGACAGGATCCAGGTTTAGTCCATCACCTTCCACGGCTTCCACCGCAGAAAATCCCCTGACACCAGATGATACTGCCTCCCGCGATATTCTCCCTGTATGCTGTCATGGAACCGGCTCTCCCCATGACAGTGCGCGTAAATCACCTGCTCCGCGCCATATTCTTCCGCCATATCCGTAAATCCGCTTCGTTCCTCCAGAATATTTGTCGGCGGATAATGGAGGAACATGATAAACTTCCGGTAGCCGTCTTCTTTCGCCAGCTCAAAGGATTTTCTCAGACGCTTCAGCTCCCGGTCCACCAGCTTTTTCGCATGCTCCTCCGCCTCCTCGTCCCATCCCGCGATTCTCCCGCGGCGGTCCACATAAAAGGGTCCTTCAAAAGTGAATCCCTTTGTCCCGACAAGCGCATAGTCCCGGTACGTCTCATAATTATCCTGAAGAAAGGCAAGCTGTGGCTGATATCTTTCATTCAGCTGCCCGGTTTTCTTTGCATCCCAGAACATATCGTGATTGCCGCGGGTCAGGATCTTGCGGCCGGGAAGATCACAGATATACTGAAGATCCTCTTCACATTGCGCAAGATTCTTTCCCCAGCTGTGATCTCCGACCAGAACAAGCGTATCCTCGTCCGTCATCAGCTGTGTGCAGTTTTTTTTGAATTTTTCCTCGTGCTTCTTCCATACACGGTCATGCAGCTGTCCGGGCGCCTTCAGCTCAGACTGAAAATGAAGATGCAGATCTCCAATCGCATATAAAGCCATACGCAGAAAATTGCCTCCTTCCTCCTTCAGGCATATGGTAATTTTTACCGGTTAAATTTTCATACACCTTTTCCAGAAGCCCCGAAGTGATTTTCGTCACAGCGGGGCTATGTGAGGTATCGATATTCATTGTTCTGAAGAGCGTAAACGGAGCAGCGGCAAACATGTTCCAGGCAAATGCCCTCGGAAAATATCTAAAACTCCGATTTTTCCAAACATGCAAGGAGGTGTCTTCCGTGGTACCAGAGTACCGTTGGATCAAATGCACCCAGCGCTGCCACACCGGTATACCCCATCAGCTCTTTCAGCTGTCTGTTCATCTGCTGCAGCTTTTCCCTCACAGCCGGTGTCCCGTTTTTCAGCAGCCCCGGCAGGATGGCACGCCCGGTCGAAACAGCATCAGCTCCCAGCGCCATGAGTTTGTATGCATCTCTTCCATCATCCACGGAACAGTCCGCGAAAATCTTCATTTTCCCTGAGACTTTCCTGATATCAGGAAGTATCATCGCCGGCGGTACGGCAAATGGCAGTCTGCCGTGATGATGACTGACTACGATTGCATCCACGCCTGCCTTCTCACAGATGGCGGCATCCTTTATGCTGAGGACTCCCTTGGCAACAAACGGAACTCCCAATTCATGTGCAGTCTCTGCAAATCCTTCCATATCCTGATCCGTCAGTGTGCCCATTTTTTCGCCATCGACCACATCTACATTTCCATCATTTCCGATGCTGTGATCGATATCAATGCCAACCGCAAATGCCTGATGTTTCACCGCGAAGGCCATCTGTCTCCTGATCTTTTCATGATCGGCAAAAGGCTTGATGATGCGAATTGTATCAGCGCCGACTGCGGCAATGTCCGCATAATCCGCGTCGGACTCCATGCCGACCCAGTTGACGAGTCCCAGATCCTTTGCCGCCTGCGCATACTCTTCCATTGGCCGGTGATCGAGCCCTGCCTTGTTTAAATGCGAAAATGCCGGCATCATGATCGGAGATGTAAATTTCCGCCCCCAAAGCATCATCGAGATATCTGCCGTATGCGTTCCGATAATGCGCTCTTCTATGAGAATTTCATCCAAAAAATGCCTTGTGTGCCAGCTTGCGTTCGATGCATCTTTTGGCAGCGCCGGAATAAGCCCCTCCGGCCCCGGCCAGTTTGCTTCTTTTTCCATCTGTCAGCCTCCATACTATAAAAAAAGATCAGGAACGGTCTTTCCGGGAAATCCCTACCGCACAATGAATACAGAGCAGCTGATGATGGCACTGTATCATAAAGACATCTGCACGTGCCCGGAATGCTCCGGACATATGATCCGCCTTCCCAGAGGTATGCCCGCAGTCATGCTGCCGCCCATCTCAGGGAGTCTCTAAGCGCGGTGTGCTGAATATCTGGTCATCCAGGCCGCCCGGACAGGACGGCCTTAAAGGCGTGCCTGTCTTTTCTGAATGTTGCCTGCATCTCTCTTTCAAAGTTCATTTTCATCCTGAATTAGAGTGTGTCGGGACACATTAAAACCGCATAATGTGACGCGTGACTTGGTTCAAAAGAAAAGTACGAAATCCGGGGCCTGACGAATATCTCAGGCTCCGCCTTTTTGAGTCCGGACTTCGAACTTTTCTAACTTATTGCTTTAAACATTATCTGTTCTGCATACACTTCTTCGTTCTGAACAGAAATTGAAATGACTTTTCCGCACCACGGGCATTTGATTTCCATCTCGCCTTTTGTGTCTGGTGACAAATCAAACAACCGCTTATTATTACAACATGGGCATCCAACATGAATAGCTTTCTGATTCACTTATTGCACCTCCCGTATTGCTTTATTTAGGTTCAATTCTCGGCTTAATAGAAAGAATCTTCGGACCAGCGTCAAGAGTTCCGGGCTTTAATCCCATCAGATCTTCCATATCCCGCGTATTCAACCATATACCCGCATCACGGAAAGCTCTGACAAGCTCTCTTGCGTTCAAGTATCCGCCATCAAAAAGCACATCTATTGCACCTTGGAAAATAGTACTGTTAAGATTCCCCGGAACATCACCCGGTTCGTGTGTTCTCCAGCCTTTCTGTGAAATCTGGCGCATCATGTACTGAAACTGATTTACGCTGATAATATCAAGCTGCCTTGCCCTGTACATCATTGCCTGCATCGAAACACCCCATTTCTTCTTGAGTGAACGATAGAATTCTATATTCGTGGCATATGGGCTTACCATTTTTCCGAATGATTCTCTCGGAAGCAGGAACGCGCTTGCAAACATATTAGCCTGCCGTTCAATAGCATTGAATTCTTCACGATTCAAATCTTCATTGCTCTCATCCCAATTGTGCATCATAATATGGCCGAGTTCATGTGCCATATCAAAGCGGAGCCTTTCTCTTGGCTTTTTCCCAAGTGCAAGAGCAACAATGTACACAGAATCCCCGTTCTTCACATGCACCTTCTGACTGAAAGCGTCGATTTTATCGTCAACATTACGGAATCCAGTCACAACAATGCCGTTGGATTCCAGAAGAAACTGCATATTTTCAATCGGACCGTTTCCAACTCCCCAGGCCTTTCTTAACGATAGTGTCAGCTTTTCTATTTTCTCCTGCATCTCCTCCGGTTCAGCATTGACAACGTCGTCAGCATCAGCATATATTCCCATGGGAAGAGTGAGATGAAGAGCGGGAAAATCCACATAATTCAGTAAAATTTCATACATTTTTGCTGTGTATTCAAGCTTCTTCTCCTGCGCATTCTGTTCTTTCTTTTTTGCAGCAGCCTGAGACCTGAAATACGTATTAGTCGTTACTGTTGTGCATTTGTCTTCTGACAGGAAATATTCTGACGGAAAATCAAGATTCTTGGCAATTTTCTGAACATTCTCATAAGGCGGCACATTTTCTTCGTTTGCATATAGTGACAGTGACTGCCTGCTTATGCCGGTTTCCCTGGAAAGATCCGCCATTTTCTTTCCCCGAAACTGCAGTGCGTCGCGTAGACGCTGACCGTTAAATTTCATTATATTCATATTCATCAAACGGGCAGCTTAAGCCCGTTTTTCCTCCTGTCCTTTTGCCGTAACAAGCCCGTCCTGTTTTGGAGTAACATTGGTTTTCTGCTTTGGAGCCTTCACTGTCACAAGGCTGCGTACATCATTCTGTATTGTTTCTTCATCGTTGAACTCTGCAGTCAGATCGCCAAAGTCAGGTTTCAGGAATCTGCCAAGCGAATATTCCTTAGCGGTAGCAAGATTTCTGTCAATCAATTTTGCGGCGATATATGTAACATCTGAGCCAGATGTCTCATAAACTACTACCAGATGCTTATAACCGTCTTCGGCAAGGACATCTTCCCCCATGATAGTCTTAAAATCATCGGCATACACATCACTGCTGAATTGTGACATCCCAGGGAAAAGAGTCATCTGCTCATAGATCGGCTCCACATCCGCATTCTCGACATTAGCAATAGTCATCTGATAATGCGGACTTGTCCGATCCTTTTTTCTCGGAATAGCATCAAATGTTTGCTTAGTACAGATGGCAATAGTCACCTTATGTTCGCGGTCAATAAGAATCCGGCCTTCCCAGGCATATCTCTTGAAAGTTTTCAGCTCAACTGTATCCGAAGCTACAAAGTTTCTGAGATTAGTGTTAATCTTGTCCCCACGTACCAGCTTCAGCGCGTTATGCGTCTCGTCTGGATTGTCTGCAAGATAGTCGCGGATGTCAGGACCTACACCCTTTACTACAGCCGCAGTAATTTTCTCGAACAGCTTGTCCATATTGCTAAAATTGAAAGATCCCGACATAATGACCTCCGAATCATAAATCTTTGTGCATTGAAAAGTGAATCATAGTATGTCACGACGCATTAAAAGCCGACTGACATAAAGTATTTTACCATGTCAGTCGTCTTTTGTAAAGTTATGCACCGTTTAAATTAGAACTTGTAAATTAAAATATGCTAAAACGCTATTTTAGTCAATTAATGTTGAATCTGTTTGTCGGGTTTGTCAATCCGATTAAATGCTGCTTTAATTTTCCAAATTCAAAACCTCTATATCTATCGTTGTTTCCGAAAGATAGCAATCAAACACCTTGTGAGCCGGCAGAAGACGGACAGCTATATTTTCAAGCCCAAGCGCATGGAGCATTCTAAGTTCTGCATATCCCTTGTCTATATATTCATCTTTTTCTGTCGGAAAAAGGAAGCAGTTTCTCACCTTCGTTAATCCGTGTTTCTGCATAAAGTCCTTGTATGCAAGCTGGTAAAGATACTGTTTCGTTATTGACTCAATTCCAGGCTGTCCCCGCAGAGCATCTTTTTCCATATAAAGGTTATAGTATTTAGCATCAAATATGATAAAGCAGTCTTCGGAAATCGTAATGAGATCAGGTATCAGGGTATCACTTGCAGTATGACTGTATACATCTCCGGAAGCCTGTGCCGCGGTCCATACTGGCTTCTCTATAATTTCAATGAGTTTCTTTCTGGCTAGCGGCTTATAGTCTTCATCCAGTGGTAAAGGCAATGGGAGATTCCTTAGTTCTGCCTGCAGCATATTGTTGAAAACCGCCGCGCATACCTTTTCCCACACGAGATTGAATGAGTTCGTTCCGAACAAGCTGACACCATCATCCATTTCCGCAACACGCCTGTCTGCAGCAATATATGCATACATCGTTTTCAGCAGAATCTGTTTGCGAGTATTGAACTGCACAGAAAGCTCGCTGATGATACGGTCGAGAATATAATCCGTATCTCCAAAATCGGACACTTCATCATCTGTAAGTTCAAGAGGTTCAATATCAAAAAGCTCTGTCAGCTGCGCTTCCTTCAGCTGTTTTGAACACTCCGTCAGCACCGCCTGATGCAGCCGGTGAAAGTAGTCTGTTTCATCATTCACTGTCCGCCTTGTGAATAATTCCATGTAATATGGCCGTCCGTTGCTTATAACCGGAAAGCATTCATCAATCGTTCTTCCCCAGAGAATATTTCCCTCGCCATTAACCTCGATAACATTCTCATTGTTGCTGTAAAGACCATATTCATAATAATCATTCAGCAGAAACAGAATCACAGCCAGAAGATTGAAGCTTCTGCTCTCGGCATCACCATTAAAAAGATTTATAATCTGCTCTTCGGAGCGGTTGTATTTTGAGATTACACGCATTACCTGCTTCATCTCGGCAAGCGACTGTCCGTTAGAGAAAATGTATTTCGGATAGCATTTGAGAACACGGTCTCCGACCATTATTACACCGACGAACGTAAAGACATACAGATATGTACTGTCGTCAACCTCAACATCGGCTACTTCAACATCTTCCTCCAGAAGATCCGACATGTTCTTCTGAAATTCGGATGCTTTTACGCTCTTCAACACGCCGAACTGCTTGAGTCTGCGTATGACTGGCACGGTTTTTTCTTCGGAGCAATGTAAAATATGGGCAAGTTCCGCCTGCGTGTACCTTTTTTGTTCTTTTACATACTCCGATATCATTCTTCAGATGCTCCATCCGGATCTGTCTGGGCATATCCATTATGAGCAAGACAGCAAAGCAGACCCCCGGCGAGGAGAACGCCTTCCGGCAGCTGAGACTTAATCAATAGGTGAAGCAGGCCGTCCGGTGCTCCGCTTGATGATGGATAACATCTTCATCCGCCGTGACCCTGCAGGAAACATCAAGGCTGATAAGGAGAAATCAACGGAGAAAATCGACGGCGCGGTCGCCATGATCATGGGGCTTGACCGGGCGATCCGCTGCGGAAATGACAGCGGCGAATCGTTTTACGATGACCGAGGAATTCTATTTTTGTAATCATATGATTGCATTTGTATTTGCTTTGTGCTAGTATGAAATCAGAAAAGGAGGTGTTCTTATGGCAAACACACTTGTTCAATTCCGTACAGACGAAACCGAGCGAACCGAGGCAACTCAAATTTTAGATCAGCTGGGTCTGGACATGCCATCCTATCTGAGAATGTGTGTCTCCAGACTGGTCAGAGATCGGGGCATCCCTTTCAGCATGAAAATTGATGAGGCATCTGAAAACAAGGGCGTCTCTGCTATGAAGCGTGCCAGCCGGATTGCGGAAGAAAATGGTATCTCGGATATGACGCTTGATGAAATCAATGCCGAAATAGCAGAAGCCAGAAAGTGAGGTGTCTGTGAAATATTTTGCAGTGATTGATACCAACGTTCTGGTTTCCGCAGCACTAAAATGGAAATCCGTCCCCGGAAGCATAGTAAACCTGACGTTCAATGACGTAATTGTTCCTCTGGTAAATAAAGAAATTCTTGAAGAATACCGTTCTGTTCTTTTACGACCGAAGTTTCATCTTACAGAGAAAATTGTCCAAGATATCATCGATGAGTTTGTTTCTCATGCACTGGATATTTCTGAAGAACACCTGGATATTGATCTTCCGGATTCGAAAGACAGAGTGTTCTACGAAGTTACGATGCAGGCCAGAAAAGATGAAGATGCATATCTCGTAACCGGAAATATCAAGCATTTTCCTATAAAACCATATATAGTAACTCCAAGGCAAATGCTTGATATTATACTGAATGCCACAAATGATAACGAATAAGAACTTTTACCAGCACCAATCCATATCACGGATCGGTGCTTTTCTTATGTCATTTTTAGGAGAAATCAGATGAGAGTATTTTTGAAGCTATTTACAAGAGATAAGCCCAGGGATTCAACGAACGGCTCCGGCTTTCGCTACTACTTCGGCGGCACAACTTCCGGCAATACGGTAACGGAACGGTCTGCATGCTGATTCCCACTGTATAATCGTCTAAAGCCCTGCACTCTTATTTTTGACCTTGCACCCTTTTTCTCTGCTGCTACACATTAACAAATGGCAATACCCTCTCACTTTTTTCTGCGGTCTCTGAGTTCTATATAAGTGAGCAACGCACCCCTCAATTCCTCACTGAATCCGTCAAGATCCGTGGCAGAAATTGCCCCTTCGTCCAAAAGATTCATCGGAATAAATTTCATATTGTGCAGCGGCATCACATGCAATCAATCATCTTCGTCACCTTCACCGAGTCCATAGTTAAGGAACTCATTATATCTCGCGTTGGCTGTCTCCGCCTCTTTCTTCGCGATCCACCGCTCACGGTCGCTCATGATTGCCAGCATCTCATCAGCGATTTCCTCCGCTGTCCGCGGCTTTGCGGCATACAGATATGCCGTCATGCGGCGCATGGTCTTTTCCGATCCGAGATTCTTTGCAATCGCCTTGCCGAATTCTTCCGGGTATCCCATATGAATGATTGTCTCAGGCAGCTCGCGATAAGCCGCTTTCCATGATTCTATCACGACGCTCGCCGCACACGAATACTTCGCATTCGGCTGCGGCTCACTGTTCGCGTAAATAAAAATCCAGCCCGAGAAGGCTGGAAAAAACGGGATCAATGTTCATCAGGAACGCAGATATATGATATGCATATGCCCGTCAGCATCGTAGACAATCTGGCTTTCTACATGATAGACTTCCCTGATCATTTGTGTCGTGAGTACTTCTTCCGGCGTTCCGCTGGCCAGGATCTGTCCGTTACGCAGAACATAAAGTCTGTCGCAGAACATGGCTGCCATATTCAGGTCATGAATCGCGGAGATGACAGTAATATTCAGGCTTTTAACAATATCCAAAAGCTCCAGTTGATAGGTAATGTCCAGATGGTTGGTCGGCTCGTCCAGGATGAGGCACGGCGTTTTCTGCGCCAGTGCCCTGGCAAGAATCACTCTCTGCTGTTCTCCTCCAGAAAGAGTGGAAAAACTTCTGTCCGCCATAGAAAGCATATTTACCTTTTCTAACGCTTCCCTCACAATCCGATAATCCTCCGCGTTATCTCTCTCAAAGGCAGATTTATGCGGTGCTCTTCCCATCAGGACTACCTGCGTGACAGAAAAATCAAAGTTATAATAATTATGCTGTGCCACCACAGCCATTTCACGGGCAGACTGTTTATAGGACAGGTGCGCGATATCCTTCTGATTGATATAAACAGCCCCCTGATCTGGTTTCAAAACCCGGTAAATACATTTCAGCAGAGTAGATTTTCCGCTTCCGTTGGGTCCGATCAGTCCGATGAACTCCTGGTTTTCCGCTTTAAAACTGACAGAACTAAGGATTTCTCTGACTCCGTAGGAAAGCCCGATATCTTTTACGCTTACATCCATTACTGACTGCCTCCAAAACCATAGGATTTGCTCGCCATCAGATAAATAAAGCACGGCGCTCCGATCATGGAAATCAATATTCCAATCGGCATTTCAGAATTTGGAAGGATCACCCGGCATGCCACATCTGCCCAGATCAGAAAAACAGCGCCGACCAGTGCCGTCACCGGAATCAGTCTCCTGTGGTCTGTGCCGAAAAACATCCGTACCACATGTGGTACAATCAATCCCACAAACCCGATGGTTCCCGCGGAATACACCGCAATACCTATCATCAGAGAAGCCAGAACCATATACCAGCTCCGGATTTTCTGAAGATTTGTTCCAAGAGTAATCGACGTCTCGTCTCCCAGAAGCATCAGATTCAGATTTCTGGATTGTGTCCAGAATACAATGACTCCGGCAAGCACAATCGGAAGAATCCCGGGTACATCAGACCAGCTGGCGCCTCCCAGACTTCCCATCATCCAGAACGTAATTTGTGCCGTAGCATCCTTGTTATTAGCAAGATAGATAAAAAAGCTGGAGAAGGCGGAGCAGACTGCACTGACTGCCATACCGGCCAGAATCATTTTCCCTGCATTGGACGGACCGCCTGTATTCGCGATAAATAAAACGGCAAAAGAAGTCAGCATGGCTCCTAAAAAAGCCATAGCTCCTACCGCTCCGGCTCCGAAAAAAGATCCGGCTCCAAAAAGGATTGCCAGCGTGGCTCCCATCTCAGCGCCTGAGGATATACCAAGCACATAGGGATCCGCCAGGGGATTTTTTACAATCGCCTGCATGACCGCGCCACAGACAGAAAGCGCCATCCCCACGGCAATGGCAAGCATGACGCGGGGAAAGCGGATCAGCCATACAACATCGTGAACGGCTCCTGTATGGTAGGCATCAAATTTCCGGATGTGAAAAAGCTCCCGTAATACCACCTTATATACATCGGCAACTGAAATATCGGCATTACCGAAAGTAATGGATATCAGGACAGAAGCGGCCAGCAGCACGGCAAGAATAAGAACCGTCATTCCATATGCCGCAGCTGAAACCGGATGCTGTTCTGTATCTCTTTTTTTTCTCTTACGCACGTTCCTGTCACCTGCTTAAAAACTGAATCCGGCATCGGGATAAAGGCCCTTGGCAAAGGTTTCAATTCCATCCTGTGTCCTGGTTGCCGCAGCGTACATCTCGCTCAGCATTATCGGAACAACCCGTCCATTCTTCACCGCGGACAGGCTCTGAAAAGTCTTATCATCATTGAAGACCGCCAGCTTCTCATCCTGGATTGTCTGCGGATCATCTCCGGAATATGGCATATACACAACAAAAATAACATCCGGATCGGCTGCGATGATATCTTCCTTTCCCACTTCAGATGCATCCGGATTTGCCAGCTCTGCCCCCAGCTGCGTCACCATGTCGCCTCCAAGCGAATCCGCCCCGTAATTGGTGAATGTATCGTCATTGGATTCCAGAATCATAACCGAAGGCTTTTCCTGCTGGCTCCCTGCCTGAGCAAGCACATCTGCTATTGTACTTTTCATTTTATTAACGATAGCTTCTGCCCTGTCCTGAACATCAAAAATAATTCCAAGGTTGAGGATGTCCTGATACTCATTTTCCAGTGTCCGGGGGCTGTCATTACGGGCAGTATTGGAATTGATGTAAACATTGGTTCCCTTGTTGATCCAGTCCATCGTATCGCCCAGTGTTTTTTCCTGGAACAGAGACCCCCAGGACAAAATCATATCCGGTTCCAGCATCGTAACCGTTTCTTTGGAAGGAGTGAACTCATCCAGGTAATTCAGACTGTCAAAGGCATTCTTCATGCTGTCCGGAACAGCGTTGTCCAGTCCCGCAGCCGCCACGATGTGATCCTGAAGTCCCAGAGCAAGCAGTGTTTCTATACTGCCCTGATAGACGGCCAGAACCTTCTCCGGTGCTTTCTCGTAGGTGGTTTCGATCGCCTTTCCGTCCGAACCATATGTCTTAATTGTTACAGGATACTGCGTGTGTTTGGATGTTGCTTCCACAGAAGATGACGTAACAACGGTCTCCTGTTCCGATACCTGGGATCCGGAAACAGCGTTTTCTGAAGATCCTACCTCCTGTTCCTTGGAAGCTGAAGTGACATTCGCTGCCACAGAAGAGGATGCGGCACTTTGTCCGGAATCTCCCGAAGAGGAGCCTCCTCCGCATCCGGCAATCCCTAATGCCAGACCGGATGACAGCATGACAGCCACAATCTGTTTCCATACTTTGTTTTTCATTTCCTTGATTCCTTTCTAACTGGAAATATGATGATTTGATTGAAGAGTATAATTACGGCATAAAAAAAACCGTTTTCCAACGAAAACGGCACAAAACAGCAATCAAAAACAAACCGGATTCTCTGCCCCGGTGTTTTGTCTCACAAGTTCTTTTTGTAATAACATTATCTGCCGTAACCGTTATTTACAAACTGCAAGCAGGCTTCCTGACTTATGGCCATATTCTGTACCGCCTTCCCAGGCACCCGGCCCAGTGGCATTCTGGCACAAAAAACCAATTACAGTTGCGGGACAGTACAGGATTCTCACCTGTTTTCCTTTTCGGAATTCTCCGCACTTGCAGTCGCTAATGGAAAACATTCTAACATATTCCAGTGAACGCAACAAGTATTTTCAAGAAAACCAACATCTCACTTCAGATTGTAATCATTTTCCCGGATTTCTTCGCGGCTCACCACACGGCTACAAATGTAAGGTCACTTCATATTATCAAAAATCACGAGAATGCAGCGGCATCACATGCAATCAATCATCTTCGTCACCTTCACCGAATCCATAGTTAAGAAACTCATTATATCTGGCGTTGGCTGTCTCCGCCTCTTTCTTCGCGATCCACCGCTCACGGTCGCTCATGATTGCCAGCATCTCATCAGCGATTTCCTCCGCTGTCCGCGGCTTTGCGGCATACAGATATGCCGTCATGCGGCGCATGGTCTTTTCCGATCCGAGATTCTTCGCGATTGCCTTGCCGAATTCTTCCGGGTAGCCCATATGGATGATTGTCTCAAGCAGCTCGCGATAAGCCGCTTTCCATGATTCCGGCGCACTCATATAATAACCCCCGCGAGATGGTCACACTCATGCTGGATGATCTGTGCCGTCCACCCGGAACAGCTCTGGCGGCGCTTCTTCCAGCTGCTGTCATAGTATTCGACTTCGATATTCTGATACCGTGTGGTCTTCCGGACGCCGGGCAGCGACAGACAGCCTTCTTCCGTCTCATACGGCGTGTCTTTTCTCACAATGACAGGGTTATACATCACGACATTCATGAATCCCATGTTGACAATGATGATTCTTTTCTTCACTCCAATCATGTTGGCCGCCATGCCGACGCAGTGATCCTGGTTAGCCTGCAGGGTATCCATGAGATCCTGTCCGACGGACAGATCCTGCTTTGTAGCTGCCTCAGATTTCTGTCCGAGAAAAAATACATCTTTTACTATCGGTTTAATCATTCAACATCTCCCATGCTGTAATATCATTGTTATTAAAAATTGTTTTTTAATTGTAACGTATTATGGGTTAAAAGCCAAATATTCTCCTGCATATATAATTCTTCTTGCATCAATTGTCAGGCAGTAACGGCAGACACATCCGTTCTCAACGCAAAATATGATATCAAACGAGATAAAACACGCTGCGCGAGTTTTATCTCGCTATCGCGACGCTCGCGTAAATAAAGAAGCTCGGACAGCGCAAGTACTTGCTGTCCGAGCCTCTGGCTTCTTTCTGTTATCTCTGTATTTTTTATTCTTTTTGCCGGAAACGGAACAGTTCAACAGCAAAAGCATTGATACTGAAAGGGCCGGGTCTCTATCACAAATCGAAGTACCTCTCCGCATTCCGGAAGCAAATACCTTCTACAATGGACAAAAGGGCCTTTTCATCATTTGGAAACTCGCCGTTTTCCACCCAGCCGCCGATCAGATCGCAGAGGATGCGTCGAAAGTACTCGTGCCGGGCGTAGCTGAGGAAGCTGCGCGAGTCAGTCAGCATACCGATGAATCCCGCAAGATAGCCGTCTGCGGCGAGAGTCGTGAGCTGATTGATCATGCCCTGCTTATGGTCGTTGAACCACCAGGCGCTTCCGTTCTGGACCTTGCTGACACCCCCGCTTGTCTGAAAGGCGCCCATCACGGTCACAAGAGCGGCATTGTCGTTGGGATTGAGAGAATACAGGATCGTTCTGGGCAGTTCCCCTGTATCGTCCAGTGCACCGAGAAAGGCCGCGAGTTCCTTGATAGACGGCGCATCGCCGATCGAGTCGACGCCGGCATCAGGACCGAAGACACGAAACACCCGATTTAAGAAAACGGTCTATGCTCGCCTCATCTACCAGAAGTCGCGGCAGACCGAAGATGTCCCAGGGCGGATCATCCATATGAACGGCCATTTGCATCGGCATGGAATCTCCTCCTTATTTTTGAAGACACACGTATTCGATACCACTTTATATTTCACCGGACAGTCTCGTTTCCTTGTATGCTCTTAACGCCATACAGGCCGCAGCCAAACCGGGCAATCCGTTGCTTATACAGTTTGTGGAATGATTTATCGAATGGACGTTTACTTTCTATAAGACCCCAGGAAGGCGAGGCTCTCCTTTGGCGTGCGCGTCTGTGTGGTGCGGTCGACGGCGATCAGTCCGAAGGTCATGGAAAATCCCTTCTGCCACTCGAAATTATCCAGCAGGCTCCAGTACATATAGCCCTTGAGGGGGATGCCGTCTTTGACGCAGCTCTCAACACCCGCAAGCGCACGACGGACAAATTCCACCCGGCGCGAATCGTCCGAGACAGCAATCCCGTTCTCCGTGACGATCAGATCCCCTTTAAAGTCCTCGGCAACACGACGGATCACATGCTCCAGAGCCTCGGGATAGAACTCGTAGTCCATCTGGGTCAGTTCCGCTCCCTCGGGGCAGGGCAGCTGTCCGGCGGGACCGTACTGCGTGCGGGTATAATTCTGCACGCCGAGAAAGTCGTCGTCTGCGATAAACGGCAGGTAGTGCCTGAACTCCTCGTCCCAGGCAGCCTCGGCATAGCTCTCCCCTCCCGGCATCGCCTGCAGATCATGCAGGGAGAGCGTAATGCCCACCCTGATGTCGGGGTACAGAGCCTTAATAGCTTCCTTCGCCGCCTGATGCGCGCGAAAGACCAGTGCGTCGCCCTCGGGCGTGCGGGAGCTTACAAAGATCTGAGGCTGTGGCGTTCCAAAGGCCTGGTTGTTCTCGATGGCGGCGAATTTCATGTTCTCCATCATTTTCTTAAAGTTCATGCCTACTTGTACGGTACCTTCAGCTTTCTTCGCGCCAGAGTCCGCGCTCTTCGCCGCCTGTTCGGCCATCAGGCGGAAGCGCCTGGAGATCGCCGCTAACTGCAGGCCCATGTTAGCCTCGTTGATCGTACAGATGTAGTTCAGCTCCGCGCCGAGCTTTTCGGTAACGTAAGCGGCGTATCGGCGGAAGTACCCGATAGTGCTCTCCGCTTCCCAGCCGCCCTTGCGAATCAGCCATGCAGGGGAGGTGAAATGCATCAGCGTCACAATGGGTTCTATGCCGTTCGCCCGACAGCAGCGGATCACGTCACGGTAGTGCTCAATCTCCCGCTCATCGAACTGCCCTTCCTCGGGCTCAATGCGTGCCCACTCAACAGAGAAGCGGTAGGCATTCAGCCCGGCCGCTGCCATCAGCTTTATATCTTCTTCATAACGGTGGTAATGGTCGCAGGCTTCGCCGCTGGGCTCGATGAAACTGCTGTGCGGCAGATGCTCCTGAATCCAATAGTCGCTGTTTCTGTTGTTGCCCTCAACCTGATGGGCAGCGGTCGCTGCGCCGATCAGAAATCCCTTCGTAAATGCCATTTTCTTCCCCCCTTACAGTTTCACACACTTGCCCTTAGTGATACCGTTTTCGTTAAAAGCATCCACACGAACATAGTATTCACGGCCCTTGATCAGCGCACCGACACGCTGCGAGCCGGCCTTGAAAATCATATAGCTGTGATATAACTTCTCCGGCGAGGAACCGAAGAGGATGTTGTATCCCAAAGTGTCCATCTGTTCCCTGATCTGTACCACCATGTCCAGATCGCCCGTTCGCGCAGCAGAAAAGACCGGCTCGGCTGGCTTTTCGCCATCCCCCAGGCCAAAGACACGAAGACCGGAGACGCACGGCGCCTGCTCAAAGGGCACAGCCATATCGCTCAGGCGTAGATACCGGACATCAATACCTTCCTCGCGTATGATCAGATCATGGGGAAGATCGGTTTCGGTGTCGGACTTGTCCTCGATGACAAACCATTTTTCCCCATCAACGCTCCCCTCCAGCTTCCACTGCGTAATGCGCTCCGCTTCATCGATGTAGCGCGCCTGCGAGCCGGGACGGATCTCTCCCGGACAGGGAGTGTCGATCCTGTCATCAGCAAAGTTTACCTGCACGGCGTGCACCTTGAATTGCTTCCCGAGATCGACGCACAGCCACTCGTTGCGGCTGTTGCCTGCTGCCCGCCACCAGGTCTGCACGTTCTCTTCCGTTGCCATCGAAGGTTCGTGGCCAGGGACAAAGGAAGAAGCGGTCGCTGCCTTTCCCACACTCAGCAGCATCCAGGCCGGATCGCGCCAGGGATCGCCTTCAAGCGCCATCGGCCAGTCGCCGTAACGCTGGTTGCAGAAGAGTTCGCCATCATTATCAAACCCCGCGGGCCATAGACCCACGCGGCGCTCAAAGTCATGGTTCACCGAGATTCGCATCGTCGCCGTATGCCAGAAACCTCCATTTTTATCCCTCATCGTCGAGCCATGACCCGCACCAGGAAGGAAGCCGCCCGGCTTGTAGGAATAGGGGTTGTTTTCAGACAGCCGGAAGGGGCCAAGCGGGCTTTCTCCCACATAGACGCCGTCGGAATAGGTATTGTACTGCGTTCCGGGGGCGGCGTATTGCAGATAGTACTTCCCGCAATGTTTGTCCATCCACGCTCCTTCAATATAGGGTTTGTTGGAAAACATGCCGCGGATAAGTGGCCGAAGGTTTTCAGGGACCATGCTCTCCGTCATGTTCCTGGACTTGAGATATGCCTGATATCTTGCCTCGACCTCTTCCGCGGAGGCTGGCAGTGTGCTGTTGTCCTCACCGACGCGCTCGTAGCCGATCTCAAAGGGATGGCCTTCTACGACAGCAACCGCTTCGTTCCTCGGAAGCATAGTCTCTGGATCGAGCTCCACGCCGTAAATTGGCGTCTCGTTGGAACACCCCCAGTAGAAATATACACGCCCGTCGTCATCCAGAAAGAGATTCGGATCCCAGAATGGGAAAGAACCTTCCATGCGCTCATAGGGGCCGTTCAGAACATCTTTCGTGCGCCAGCGGTCACAGCTGTGCTCGCGTGCAGAGGCACAGAAGTACACATAATCTCCGATTACGCGTACATCCGGAGCGTAATCATAGAAAGGCAGCCCCTCCGGCAGACGATAGCTCTCCCAGTGTGCCAGATCGTCCGACACCCAGACACCCAGTGTCATGGACGCGAAGATGTAGTAACGACCCTTGAAAAGAATCATTGAGGGATCGGCTGCCTCACGGCAGATCTGCAGTTCTCCGCCCTTGCGCGGATCGGCATTAAACTGATAACGGTAGCTAACATTGATAGGGTTACAGATATACTTCATAATGGTATTCTCCCTTGGTAACTTCGTGTGTTACCCCGTTCGGCAGCTCGACCCTGGCCGGGGCGGGCACTGAAATATCAAAGACCAATCTTCCGTTTTTATAGCACCAGGCGCTTTTGACCGTGCCGTACAGCGTACGCCGCTCAGCCCTGGCAAACCCAAGGGTGGGATGTGGATGTGGATGGATCGTGAGCTTCCCGGCTTTGAACTGAATACCGCAGACACCATCGAGCAGCCATCCGGCAATTGCTCCGTAGGAGTAGTGATTGAGGGAATCGTGCACCGTGCCGTCCCTGCGCACTCCGTCCCAGGTCTCCCAGGTCGTGGTCGCGCCCTTCTTCACCGCGTAGAGCCAGCCGGGGCAATCTTCCTGCAGCAGAAGCTTATAGGCAGTGTCCGTATAGCCGCAGTCCGCGAGTACGCGGCAGAGATCAGGAGTAGAGAGAAAACCGGTATTCAGGTGATAGCCGTTCTGAACAACCAGATCATTCAGCGCTTCCGCAGCAGCCTTTGCTTCCCCGCTATCCAGCAGCCCGAAAGCAATGGGGCGCACGTATTCGCACTGGCGGTCAGATTTGATCACGCAGTTCTTTGTGCATGTATAGCGATATGCCTTCTTTGCGCCCTCCGCGATTTCATTGAATTTATCCGCTTCCTCCTGTTTGCCGAGAATCGCGGCAATCTTGGACATCAGCGTGGCAGACTTGAAATAATAGGCCGTGGCAACCTCCGGCGCGCCGAACATCATGTTCTTTTTCATTGCGTCCATGTTGTCCACATCCGGCTGGCACCACTCCCCGAAGTGGAACCCCTCATCCACCAGATATTTTTTATACGGGTTCCGGAGATTCTGTGGCCGTGTTTTAGCGGCGCGCTTTTCGCAGAAAATCATCCAGCGGCGCATCATGTCGTAGTTTTCCTCAAGAATCGACCTGTCTCCCGTAGCCTCATAAATCGCCCAGGGCACCAGCACACAGGCATCGCCCCAGCCGGCGGAACCCTGCAGCATGTTTGAGATCATCGATCCTGAGTTGTTCACCGGAGCAATATTCTGTACCAGTCCATCCTCGCGCTGCGCCAGCCGGCACTCGCCAAGCCATTTGCGCAGAACCGGTGCGCAGTCCATCAACATCAGACCCGTCGGTGCGAAGACGCCTGCGTCGCCTGTCCATCCCGCGCGCTCACGGGTGGGACAATCGGTGGGGATGTCACAGAAATTCGAGCGCATGGACCACAGGCAGTTTTCAAAGAGGCGGTTCACCTCAGCGTTACCGCAGTTGAAAAACGCAGTCTGCGACATGTCGGAGTAAACAGCGATTGAGGTGAACCGCGCATCCGTCAGGTCAATATCGGCTTCTATCTTTGCGTAACGGAAACCGAAGATCGTGAAGCGCGGTTTATAGATGTTCAGCCCGTCTTTGCAGATGTATTCCAGCTTTTGCGGGATGCCCCCGTTCTTGTTACGCGCGCCCGGGTCAAAATTGGACTGGGTGAAGTTGCCGTTTTCGTCCAGGGTCTCGCCGTGCCAAATCACGATTCGCTGTCCCTCCTTGGCCCTTACACGAATCTCCGTATAGCCAGCAAGGTTTTGGCCAAAGTCGATCACCGTCTCACCGTTCGGCGTACGGATCAGCTTTCCCTCGAAGCGCTCATGCTCACAGACCGGTACGAAGGCCTCGCCACAGAGATGGTCAAAGCCGAAGTCCCGCACGGTAACAGCATGCCAGCCGGCAATCTCCTCCATGCGTGCATCGTATGTCTCACCCTGCTGGAGATCATTTTCGCGTATCGGTCCGCTCTGACTGGCCTCCCAGCTTTCATCGCTGCAAAGAGCAGCCTTGCCGTCGAGCTCGATCTGGCAGAGCAAGGCGAGATCCTCGCCGTAGAAATTCCGCAGCCCGTCAATGCCTACGCAGCCGCGGTACCAGCCGTCGCCGAGGGTGACAATCAGCTCATTCTCGCCTTTACGGAGCAGATCAGAAACATCGTAGGCCTGTACACACAATCGTTTATGGTAGTCACCCGTGCCGGGTGCCAGCACGAAGCTGCCGACGCGCGTGCCGTTAAGAACCGCCTCATACAAACCGTGACAAGTGATATACAGCACGGCGTTTCCCGTATTATCCATTGTGAAACGGCGGCGCAGAACAGAGGCGGGCTGCCGCTGTTCCTTGTCATGTGGCACCTCGGGATCGATCCATTTGGCCTCCCATCGTGCGGGCAGGCGGTTCTGCAAAAGCATACTCATATTATTTCCTTTCATTCAGCCAGCTGGCGCTGACTTCCAGACTTTTGATCGGGTCTTTATTCACCCAGTTTCTATGGCTCTCCAGAATGACACTCTCCACGCCGTTTTCCTGTGCAATCGCGAGCAGACCATCGAGATCCATGTTCCCGGTGCCAAGCTCCATGCTGTCAGCTTTTAGAATCGGCGTGATAGACGGGCCCGACTGACGGCTGCCGCGATCGGTGACATGCCAGAGCTTCATCCTGCTGCCGAGTCGTTTCATCCAGCTCTTCGCATCTGCCCCGCCATCGGTGAACCAGTAACTGTCGAACTCGAAACTGACAAAGCATGGATCAGTCTCGTCAATCAGTACGTCGTAAGCACGTTTTCCTCTTCCGAGCAGCAGCAGTTCGACGTTGTGGTTGTGGTACAGGAGCTCGACGCTCTCTTTTTTCAGCACTTCTCCCACTCTGTTAAGCCGCCCGGCCAACTCGCGCAAAGCCTTTTCGTCGCTATAGTCGAAACGGTACATGCCAGTGATTACGACCTTATCCGTGCCGAAACTCTTTGCTTCTGCAGCGACAGCAGAAGCATCACGCTCCAGGCTGCCGAGATCCGTATGAAGGCTGGAAACGCCAAGATTGCTTTCCGCTAGCAGAGCGTGCCAGTCGAGTTTTCCGCCCTTTCCGGTGGGCATGCCGGCCGCTTTCGTCAGCATGCGCACCAGCATCCCGGTCGGATGAATCATAAAGGAATTGAGCTCAAGACCGTCATATCCGGCTGCCTTGATTTTTTCCAGTGTCTCACGAGCCTGTGCTTCATTCGAAGTCACCGTACCCAGCATGATCTGTTGAACATAAGTCTTCATTTTTTGATTCCCTGCAATATCCTGTTGAGTTGCCTGATGGATTTCTCATCCGCACCGCTCTGTTTGAGAAGGCTCATCATGGTCATGCGCCCCATCATGCGCTGTAGTGCGGGATTGTCCTTCACAGCGTCGGCCACGTCGCCACGTTCGGAGGCTCCCTTAGCTATCATAGCATTCACGATCGCCCCGGCCTCCGGATGCTGCCGGATCTCGCCGAGCGTGTCGTTGATAGAAAAGCAGTTCGGGTCGATTTCGCCCGCATCGAACCAGTTGGTGACGCTGGCCGCAGCCTTGTTGAAGATGTAGCTTTCATCCGGCACGTCAACGCGGCGGATCACCGTTACGTCGCTGCAGCCGTCGCCCTCGGCGCGGATCATCTGATCGCCCAGCAGCGGGATGCGGAAGCGAAAGATCGTCTTGCCCTTCTGCGTGCCGATCAGCATGTCGTCCACATAAAGCTTCACTTCATCACAGTTAGAGTAGACCTTGATCTCGGTCTCGGCTTCGGCGCGGTTTTTATAACGCTTACCCGTTATGTGAACGAAGGGCTGCTCTTTGTTCCAGGCTGCCTTGTAGAGATAAAAAGCGTCCTTTCGCAGTTGACGATCAAAGGTCACAAGCCCCTTCTGATTCTCGCCATGCTTGCCGCCCTCGTCGCGGCCGTCTGCCGCAAAATCAAAGAGGTTCCACACGTATGTTGCCCAGAGATAAGGCCTCGCCTCGATCATGGCGAGCATGTGCTCGTGATAGAGTGCCTGATACTCTTCGGTGTAATCTCCCTTTTGGGGATTAGAAGAATGATAGGCGGGGTTGGCGTCCGCACCGTACTCCGAGAATCCGATGACACGTTCCGGATACTTCGCGTGGTACTCGTCAAAGAACTCATCGGTCTGTTCCAGCTCCCCCAGATACCAGCCGAAATACAGATTGTAGCTGTTGATATCGGGAATCTCGAGAATGGGACTATCGATCTCCAGCATAAAAACATTGGCCATCGTGGTCAGGCGCGTGGGATCCATGCGATGGCAAAGAGCGTTGAGCGCACGGTGGTTCTCCAGCAGATCCTCGTTCACGGCGCTCGCCGCGGTGATCTCATTGGAAAGGCCCCAGACCGCAATGCAGGGGTGGTTGTAGCACTGGGTAATCAGCTCGCGCATCTGATCGAGCGTGTTCTGCCGCCCGTTTTGCATGTGCATCGTGATATACGGGATCTCCGCCCAGACCACGATACCGTTTTCATCGCAGAGATCATAGAACTCCTGCGCATGCTGGTAATGGGCAAGCCGCAGCGAGTTTGCGCCAAGTTCGCGGATGATGGCCATATCGGCAGCATGATCCTCATAAGAGAGGGCGTTGCCCTTGCCCTTGAGGTCCTGATGACGACTCACGCCGCGCAGCGGGTAACTGCGGCCGTTGAGGAAGAAGCCCTTCTCTGAGTCGAAGGTAAAGACACGGCACCCGAAACGTGTGGAAACCTCATCTCCTGAAGGCAGCTTTGCCGTCGCAGTATAGAGATAGGGATCATTCAATCCATCCCAAAGATGAACGTTTTCGATGACAAACTCAGCGCAGTGCTCTACAGTCCGGGTCTCGCCGTTGACGGTGATATCGACCGACTTGCCATTATGCCAGGTTTCCACCGTAACCGTGGCGCTTTTACTTTCAAGATCCACCACTGGTGTGACCTTGATGCCGGGGGTTCCGTCCTTTAATAATTCAAAATGTTCCTCCGGAACGGAAATCAGATTTACCGACCGGTACAAACCGCCGTAGAAGGTGAAATCTGCCTTCTGGGGGTAGACCGTCGAATTTTCCTCATTGCTTACAGAGATTTCCAGCAGATTCTTCTTTTGCTTTTGCAGCTTCCCGCTCAGTTCCACGCGGAATGTGGAGTAACCTCCTTCATGATGAGTCAGCCGTTCGCCATTGAGCCAGACCTCGCAGGTGTTGGCAGCGCCATTGATTTCCAGAAACAGGCGCTCACCTGCTGTCTCCTCCTCTGTAAGCTCGCGCATATACCAGCAGGTACCGCGATAATAATCATTGCCTCCATCCTGTCCGTCAACAGCGTTCCAGGTGTGCGGCAGTGTGACGTTCTCGATCATGGCATCCCGGCTCTTCCCGAAACGCCAACCGTCTGTCAAGGTGGTAATTTTACGCATTTTTCAAATCTCCCTTATGAAGTTCTTTGTCGAATAGTTCTTCCTGCGCTGCTGATTTCTTCGCGTTGATGCGTTTCTGTACTTCAACCATCTCGGCGCGGCCAAGCTTGCACTTGCGCATGGCCAGCAGCGTGCAGATGAAGCCCAGGACTGCAAGACCGTAGCGCAGGAACATTGTCATCCAAAAGATACTGTCCGTCTGCGGATCAGTAGGCTGGGGCATGGTGGAGGTATAGCCGATCAGGGCAACACAGCCTGTGGCGATAGCAGCGGATAAAGAAGACACGATCTTGTCCACCAGACTGTAAGTGCCGGTCACAACGGCAGGGATGTATTTGCCATTGCGGTCCAGCTCAAAGTCGATAATATCGGCTATAAAGCCGGTGTTGGCGGTGGTGACGCACATGGCAAAACCGTTAACGGTAAAGGTCAGAACAACGAAGATTGTCTTAAAAAGCTGAGATGAGGAGATCGCTGTTGTGCCGACAGTATATTTCGTGATAATGAAAAACACAATCATGGCGACGTTAGCAAAGAGGCTGTAGCGGGTCCAGGCGATGATGGATTCCTTGTTGCCGTGCCTACCGGCGTAATGCGCACCGACAATGGCGAAAATGATGGAGGGGAACATACCGATCATGCTCAGCATAGTCGCCAGGCCCATATTGCCGATCAGAATGCCGTTGAGCATCGTGCTGACGATGGAGGCGGAAGCAGCCTGCTGGGCAATCTTATCGGAAGAGGCGGATATGATGTAACTCTGCAGCGGCTTATTGTGGCAAAGCACGTCGACCATGTCCTTCAGCTTGAGGCGCTCTGTCTTGCCGATGCCCCTGAAGTTTTCGGGCCTGTCGTACTCAGAAACACCGATACTGACAAGAACGACACCGATAAAGGAGATGGCAATGCACATCCAGCAGACCACGTTCAGGAAATCCTGATTGAAGCCGCCGCCCATTGCCGGCATGATTTTGGTGTAAACAATGATGTTCAGAGCCATCGGTGTGATGTAATTGAGGGCAGTCTGCCAAACACCAACGGTCGGGCGCTGCTTCGGATCATTGGTCATCAGGGCAGGGATGGTCTGAGCGGTAATGTTCACAATGGTGTAGCCAACTACATAAATCATATAGCATGCCAGGAACACGGGGATGCCGTGTCCTTTGCTGGAGAACACATTGAAAAGGCACAGGAGCCCGGTACACTCGATCACCCAGCCGATGAACAGCAGCGGACGAACTTTGCCGAAGGGTGTGTTGAAGCGGTCATACACAAAGGCAAGCAACGGATCGGTAATCGCATCAAAAATGCGGGTAAAGGTCAGCAGACCGCCGACTACCACTGTTGCGATGCCGTACCCGATGCTGGCCGAGTAGCTGGCAAGGCCAATCAGGAAATACACGGCCATGCCGTTAAAGGCGTTGAATGCGACAAGAATAATCTGCCAGAGTTTGGCACGGCGATATTCAACACCGTCGATCTGACTTTGCGTGAGTTTTTCTTCTTCCATTGTATTATCTCCTGTTTTTTTGTTGATTTTTGGGGATTTCTTCGTCTGCAATGGCATCATACCAAACAGTACGGACGGCCGTAAAGCCAATAATCCTGCAAAAATTACAAAAATTCAGGATGATTATTGTTCGTGTGGGATAATTGTGATACAGTGAAAAAAAAGGCCAGCGGAACGGGGGTGCATAAGACTTATGGATCATGACATGACGCGGGGAGAAGAGAATCTTCTTCTGCTTGAATCTATTATTTCCAGCAACGAAAAGCTGTATGTGTGGTGCTACAACGAGAATTGTGACCTGATCGCTTCCACCTGTCCCGCAGAAAACTCGGAGCTTCTTGCAAAGGCTTTTTCCATTCTCGGAGCAAATGAGAAGTTACAAAAGATTACAAAAAATACTGATCATAGTGTTCCCTTTCTGATCGGCTCGTCGATCGGGATGCAATGGGCTGTCACCTTTGAGGATGAGCGAAAGCAAAGCCTGATCTTCGTGATCGGCCCCGTGTTCTACACGGAGCCTTCCGAGCAGCAGCTGCGCACATCTCTTCGACCGTTTATTGACACACACGAAAATGCCCGCTGGAGCAGAAATCTGATCGCCGCGCTTCCGCGGATGCCGGTGATGCCCTACGCCATTTTCTCACGCTATGTAATGCTTGTGCACAACACCCTGACAGGTAGACAGCTCGGCCCTGAGGTACTGGGTTCCATAAGTTCCTCTCCCGAGGACAAAATTGTGCCCGTCGACACGCGAAATCGGGAAAAAATATGGCTGTCCGAACGCGCCATGCTGCAGATGGTACGCAACGGCGATATCAATTACCATACCATTATTCAGCGCAGCATTGACCTCAGCCCTGGCGTACCCATTAAAAGTGCTGATCCGCTGAGACAGTCAAAGACCAGTGTTGTCGTCTTTACAACCCTGGTCAGCCGCGCGGCCATGGAAGCCGGCTTGTCGCCTGAAATTGCTTACGCAGTAGGTGACTCTTATCTCCAGGCTGTGGAGGACAGCAAGGATTCCGGCGAGCTTTCCGCACTGGCAGACGCCATGTATCATGACTTTATCTACCGAGTCCATTATCTGCGCACAAATCCGGGCTATTCCCACGAAATTCAGAAATGCTGCGACTACATCGAACTTAGCCTTGACCGGAAAATCCGCGTCTCCGAAATGGCCTCGCTCGTGGGTTATACGGAATACTATCTGACGGAGAAATTCAAGAAAGAAACCGGTATTTCAGTCAGCCAGTATATCCGCCTCGCCAAGGTGAAACGCGCCAAGGTACTGCTGGAATCCACCGACATGAGCGTTCGTGAAATCTCGGAGTGCCTTGCTTTCAACACGGTCAACTATTTTATCCAGAGCTTCCGTGACACCGCAGGCTGCACGCCCGCTCAGTATCGTAAGAAACACAAAACACCGCAGTGATTGCTATCAGATTTGCAGTTTATTTCAACCTCTGTTAAGGTGCGGATCAATTCTCCGGACGGAGGTGATTGCTATCAGATTTGCAGTTTATTTCAATCTGCCGGCGCATACAGCTATGAGCAGGCAGACCACGATCTTCTATCTTTATCAGCTGACGATAATGATCATGTGTCCAGCTCAAATCAGGGCGCATTGCGTCCTGATTTGGGAAAACCAGGAAATTCATCCAGCTTTCTCTGTCTGTATTTCTTTGTAGAGATCAGAGATCACATCACTGAGCCTATGCTTTTTCAGGCTTTCTTCAAAATCTTTCTGAACATCCTGCAATTTGCCATACAGCGAGGCGTGGATATTTCTGCCGACCGGGCACAGAGGATTCGTATTGTCATGGAAGTGGAAGAGATCTTCCTTGTTCTTCTCCACAGCTTCATACACATCATAAAACGTAATCTGATCCAGCGGCCTTGTAATCGCAATGCCTCCCGGCCCTCTCTTGATTTCAATCAGCCCGGCATTTTTGAGATCCGACATAAGATTACGGATGATCACCGGGTTGCTCCCGATGCTTGACGCAAGAAAATCGCTGGTCACCTTTTCCTCTTTGCCAAAATATTCCACCGCCGCCAGGATGTGAATCGCTATCGTAAATTTCGTTGATATCTGCATAAAATTTCCCCCTCTATCATACCTCTCGTTGATATCTGCACAAAGCCTCTCCCTCTATCGTACCTCTTGTCGACCTCTGCACAAAGCCTCTCCCTCTATCGTACCTCTCGTTGACCTCTGCACAAAACCTCTCCCTTTATCGTATATTACATCACTTTTGATTTTGCCCCATCCGGGCATTTGTACCCGATGGATATAAAATCTCCCGGTAAATTTCACGGTCGCTCTCCTTAAACACATTAAAAATGACACGATGCACGGAGGACTCCGGATGTGCATCAAGCCAGCCTCTTACCGTACTCACGGCAATTTCTGCCGCCTTGTCCTGCGGAAAATGGAATACACCGGTGGATATGCAACAAAACGCAACAGATTCCAGCTGATGACCGGAGGCTGTGGAAAGAACCGACCGATAGCAGGAGGCCAGCAGTTCCTTATCCTTCCCGGTAAGCCAACCGGACACAATCGGTCCAACCGTATGAATCACATAGCGCGCGGGAAGATTATAGCCCGGCGTGATCTTTGCCTCGCCAGTAGGCTCCTCATGCCCCTGCGCTTTCATAATCTGATAACACTTTTCCCGCAGTTCCACACCTGCCATGGTGTGAATCATGTTGTCTATGCAGCCATGTAGCGGAGAGAAGCACCCGAGCATCTGGGAATTGGCAGCATTCACAATCGCATCGGCCTTAAGCGTCGTGATATCCCCCTGCCATAGAAAAAGACGATGATCCAGCCCGGCCGGCGGCAGGTCCGCTGCCTCAGTGATTCCCTTTTCCACGGTGATGCCTTTTAAAACTTCCGACTGCACCGTATAAAAATCATCCGGTAATGTATGTCCGGTATCCCCCGACGGCATACGGACATTGCAGAGTGCCCGATAGAGATCAAATGCCTGCTTCGGGTCATCTGGAAGAGCATATCCCGCATACTCCGGCATTTCTGTTTCCAGACACTTAATCAGAAAATGAAGTTTTTCCATCTGTTCCTTATCATTCATATATTTTCCTCCTGTAACCGGGAATCTGACCTCGTCAGACCAACAAATTAAGTCTGTATGTCTCTGATCCTCTGACGCCATAGAAGCATACTCTCGGATCCTCTTATGTCATAGAATCCTACTCTCTAACCCTCTTATGCCAGAGAATCCTACTCTCTGACCCTCTTATGCCACAGAATCAAACAAGCAAACAATAATAAGTCTTCAGACTCCAAGTCTATTCAGAACTTCTCCGATTCCCTTATCAATGCAGACACTCCTCTTCACGATCTCCCGGCTGCAGCCAGCTTCGCCCAGGTTTACGCACGCATAGAAGGCATTCGGATTCTTCTTTGTGTATTCCCAGAATGGAAATTTTATGATGACGGGCGTGTTCATGCCGACCCCGAGTTCCAGATACAGAACGCGAAGCCGTTCGTGCCGGCGCAGGAATTCCTGATACCGCTCCGCTGCCTGATGCCAGCCCTCATCCTCCACAAAGCTGTCGTCGCAGCGAAGATTCGTAGTCATCAACTTTCCATCATCCGGACACACCGGAACAAGATCAGACGGCACCGTCATTCTGATCTTCGTGTCCTTCGGGACAATCAGTTCTCCATTCTTTTCGATCTGATATCCTTCCGAAAGAATCATCCTGCGGATGACCTCGTAGTTATCGTAGGTCCTTTTCTTCGCCTCTTTGCCAGGGGAACTGCTCTGGAACAAGCCATAATCACCCTGCGTATAGAAAAGCCGCTTCTTATCGAAACCGCTCCTCTGAAAGCAATGATCCACATTGGTCGTCAGAACAAAATAATCTTTATCCTTTACCAGTGCAAGCAGCCGCCCGTAGAGATCTGACGGGATCGGTGCGTACCGGTTGATCCAGATATTCCTGCACCAGTATCCCCAGAATTCTTCCATCGTCTGATACGGATAGAAACCTCCGGAATACATATCCCGAAACCCATATTTTCTCTCAAAATCCGCAAAATATTTCTCGAATCGCTCTCCCGAGTAGGTATATCCTGCCGCGGTCGAAAGACCGCTCCCTGCTCCGATTACAACCGCATCCGCGTTTGCAAGCTGTTCCTGCAGCACAGAAATTTTTTGATCAAAGCTCATTTTCGAATCATCTGTCATGATCCTATCTGGATTAAAAAAATACATCAGGTGCTCCTCCTATAATTAAAATAAGGAAAACTTTTTTCCGCCGTCTCAGCCTGCGACTTCTCCGCATGCCGCGCCGCAGTACTCGCAGTCCTTCAACTTCCCTTCCGGAAGGAAGCACATCCTGCGCTGTTTCTCGACCAGCTTCTTCACAAAATCTGTTGCCGGTTTCTCGAGCAATTCCTTCGGCATCTTATTCTCCTCTGTGCACGATTGCCTGAACCGGGCAGTTCTCGAAGCAGAGTCCGCAGTGCAGGCAGTTCTCCTGATGGATCAGGAATGGTGTTCCCTTCGTAATGCACTGCTGCGGACAGCCGCGCATACACTTTCCGCAGCCGATACAGGCGTCGGTGATCAGGAAACCCTTTTCACGCGGTGCATGACAAATCTTTGCCTCTTTCTCTGTATCCTGCAGCGCCTCGTCCGAAGCTTCCTCCCAGCCAAACACAAAGCTTTCGCGATAAATCGGGCTTTTTCCTAGATCAAAGAATTCCAGTTCTCCTTTGCTTATACAGAACGGTTCCAGAATATAGCGGCTTTCTCCCGGATACACGCCGTTCATCACCGGATTTTCCTCGAAAATACGGTCAATCCACTGTCTCTGATCCGCAAGTTTTTCTGCCTTACCCGACAGCCGGACCATTTGAAAATCCTTGTTGAGGCCGGTGACAGCAACGTCCGGGTGTTTCAGGAGCTGACGGTAAAAATCTTTTCCGCGCCCTGTGCAGAAATACAGCTTATCCTGCTCTACGATCATCACGTCGATGATCCGGACCTCCGGTTTTCCCTCATCATTCACCGTGGCAAAGGCCACATCCTTGATTCCCCGCAGAATATTAAGACAGCTTTGAGCATCCATATACTTTCCTCCTCGTATACCTTACATCGCTATGATCTGTTAAAATTTTCCGCCTGCAATTTACATTCTTTAGTTGTAATATATATTATTACATTAATTCTGTCAAGCTTTTTATCTGGATGTGAACTTCCAGTCTTTTTACAACTCGAACAGCCCCAACAGCACTTGCTTAAGCATGGAGAGATCAGCTGATTTACTCAAAAGGTAATTCTTCTGATGTCTCCTTTTTCTGATTTATATACTTATTGTATTCCTGCAGCAATCCGCGTTCTTCGAGAAACTGCTCTGTCCACAGCTGAAGCTGCTCATATTTTCGGATTTCTTCCCAAAGCTGGGGCTTCGTTTTCTTCTCATTCATCTTCAGTTCCACCCTGTATAAATTGCAGGATCTCTGTATAACTGTGAGGGCTGTTAGCTATCGCTTTCATAAGCTCCTCAGTTTGGATCGCTTTCTTCTTTTCCAAAAGCTTGTCAAGCTCTGCAGTCAGACGGTCATACTGCTCCCGGTTCCTGCTGATTGCCTGTTCCGTTTTCTCTATCTTTTCGTCCAGTGTTTCCATCCCGGATCTTCTTGTTCGTGCCATCACACTTCTCCCTTCAAAATCTTATCGATCCCCCTGGCTGTTTCTTTTACATCCGCAGGATTCATTCCAAACGCATCAAGGATCTCTTTCTGTGTTTTTGTTATTGCATGGTCCAACCGGTATGCATGGTCTGCCTGCCTGCAGATCTCGATCTTCTCCAGCTCCCGCACAGCAGCCGGGACCGTAAGATAGTTCGGCTTTTTCACCATGCTTCTTGCCTTATCACGAAGCTTTGTGTACATCCTGCACCGGATAATCAGAGCAATAAATCCAATAAAGATCTTGTTCGCTGCAGCTTCGTCCGACGCTACACGAAGGCTGCTGTTGCCCAGATATGACTTGTCCGCCCGGAAGAGCTTCTCTGAACTGTCTCTGCTCTTATACAGTGTGATGGCATCTTTGTGGTCCATTTTTTCTGAAGTAATGATGACGAAGTATCCGCAGAGATTCAATGCATCACGGATGGCCGGAAGATTCGGTTCAGCATAAACAAAGTGGTGATTCTCTTTGTTGTAATGCATATGAAAGTACTTATGAAATGCAGGCCCGAATTCCCGGTCTGTGTCCCTGTACTGCTCCAGATACTTCTGCATCTCAAGCAGTTTTGTCTCGAAATCGTATCTTTCACCGGCAGCTTTCCCCGCGTTGTAATAAAGATGCACATATCTTTTCTTTGTATCGGAAGAATAGATGAATGTATGAATTGTTTTTCCATATACACCAAACTCAGGGACCTGGGAACCCCATTCACTTTCAAAAGTTCCTTTGTTCTTCAGAACCAGGTCTCTGACCAGGTCCTTCAATCCTTTCACCATAATAACAAACGAAAAACCATTCTGGTCCATGAAATTCAGGTTTTCTTTGCTGAAATATCCCCGGTCAAGAATAAAACCAATGTTTCTGTATCCGTAGCTCTTCACTTTGGCAATCATGTACTGAAGCTGCGAAACATCATTGATACTTCCGGGATATTTCTCATACAGGAGAGGAAGCTCATTACTGGTATCAAACCCTACTGCATAGTTGAAGATCGGCGCTCCTGTATCCACCTTGGCGGCACCAAACTCGACCATGCTGATATCTCCGGCCTCACAGTTCTTGTTGGTTGAATCATAAGATATGTAGATCCGCTCATCCTTATCAGATTTCTTATTCCATAATTCCAGGAAGTTCTGGCGCTGTTCTTCATTGAGTTCACGGAAAAAATCAGAGACCCTGGAATCACTGTACTGCTTCATTTCCTGCGTAAATGCTCATGTACGGTAAAGTATCACAAGAAAATTATGTCGAATTGACAGCCGCCTCCGCTATACCGAATAAGGAAATAAAGAGTCCTCAAATTTTGCGCTACTAAATGAAGACGAGCGGAAGTAATCTCCCGCTCGTCAGTAAACTTAACTATGCCATATCAATCCCGCTTCTTTCCCGCCACCGGCACTAAGAACAGCGCGGGCAACAGCAGGAAAGCGGTACAGACCAGCCCCCAGGGTATGGACACCTGCTGGGCTACCAGCCCCACAATAGGCCCGCCGATGATCTGCCCGAAAGAGTCCAGCTGTCCGCTGGTGGAAAAGACTGTGGCGCGCATTTTCTCATCCACATGGTCGTTCATCCAGGCGGCCAGCACAGGCTCCTTGATGGTGCGCATAAGCCCCGCCAGCAGGAACACCAACAACATGAACCAAAAGCTCCGCCCCACCGCGAAGAGAACCAGGCACAGGATATACCCGGCGCTGGTGGACATGACCACACTGGTTCGGCTGACAGTCCCTTTTTTCTCCATGCGGGCGATGAGCAACTGAGAAGCCAGAATACCTAAGCCGCTGCCGATAAGACTGATAACACCGAACCAAGTGACGCTGTTCAGCGGCCCGATAACGGGTATTACCGTGTCATCCAGAAAATGAGCGGTGGAGAGCCGGTCAAAGCCTTCACTGGCAAGTCCCCCGCATAGTGTGATTGCTAAGAGCGCCCGCAACACAGGTGCGCCTTTCACAAAGCCCAGGTTGAGCTTGAACAGGCAGACAAAGTCTTTAAGCAAGCCCTGCCGTTCCTCAATAGCAGGGGAGAAGTTGGTTTCTGGCATGATGCGAACCAACACCAGCCCCAACAACAAGCACAAACTGCCCCCCAAGATGACAGGCATTTGCAGGTTTATGTTTCCCAGCAGTGTGCCCAGCACCACGCCCAGAACGCCGCCGATTTGCCCCATTTGACTGCCCCGCAGGAACACCTTGTCTATGGGTTTGTCCTCTTCCTCCGAGGCAATCCACGCCTCCAGAGCGCCGGTGATGAAGGTATCACCGCAACCCCAGACAACCTGGGCCAGCAGAACCGGCGCGAACCACGGTAGCGCACCCTCCATCAGAAAGCCCAGGCCGTAGAGGAACATTCCAATCAGCACCGAGCGCCGACGGCTATACAAATCCGACACCACACCGGTGGGTATCTCGAACAGAAAGCAGGAGGTCTCCAGAACCGTCCCTACCAGGACAAGCTGGAAAGCATCCAGCTGCACCACCTCCAGGAGGTACACGTTGGAAAGCACTGTGGACATAGAAACCGCCAGGGAAAAGACAAATCGGAACAGCAGGTAGACAGAATATGCCTTTGAATTTTTAGCAAACATGAAGTTACATTCTCCTTTACGAATCAGTGGGTTGTTTGAATTTATTTTAAGCTATCACGTTTTACCTTCTTAAGCCTTACTATCATTACCATAGGAATTTCTTTGTTGGTTTTAAAACATTCTTCATAAAATCCATCAATGACAAATCCAGCTCTAAAACAAAGGTTAAAAATATCTTGTATGGAACGATGATAATAAATCTGCTCTTTCGGTTGCCCTTCAATCGCTATATCATAGTAACTGTGCGGTGTCATATATTTTTCAGTCAACGTGACAAAACAAGGGTGTTGCGTTGCAAAGACAAAAATTCCGCTTTCCTGCAACAGTTCATAAACAGCCATAAGAAGTGGTTCAATATCCGTAATATCCATAATTGCCATATTAGAAACTGCTTTCGTAAAGGCTCGATTTCTTTTTAATTCTAATATACTTTTTCTATCGGTCGCATCCGCCACACAAAATTCAATTTGTTTTGCATATTGTGATTGCCGTCTTTTAGCCAATTCTATCATTTTTTTGCTGTAATCAAAAGCGACAACCGAAGCGCCTCTTTGTGCAAGATACGAAGAATAATTTCCATTGCCACACGCAATATCCAAAATGTAATCCGCAGGATTAGGAGATAGAAGTTCCGTTACTTTGGGACGCACTACCTCTCTGTGAAATTCATTAGATTCGTCACCCATTGCATTATCCCAAAATTGTGCGTTCTCCTCCCAGATTTTTTTACTTTCCTCTGTTCCCATGTTCTCTCCCACTCCCCAAATTTGCTTTTTTGCTTCCATTAAATCTTCCTTACTATATTCCATTGTTACCCTCCATAACTTCTGATTGTTGCCGTCTTGACGATTATGTATCTTTACATTACCTTCTGAAACATATGGCGCACCTTGTCCAGGCGGCTGTTTGGACGGCGGGGCTGGATGACCGGCTGACCGACAGCGGCCTGATATCCTTTCAGCTCTGTAAGGCATACGCTCCGCCCGTTGGTGTAAAAGGCCAGATCAGTACGGTATGCCTGTATACAGCGGGCGGGAATCTCGCCAGTAAAGACAACTTCATCCTTTTTTACCTGGGCCGTTTCGATGGTGGCACAGTATTTCGGTGCATCATGATAAGCCCTGGAAAGGTATTCCTGGGGCGCATAGAGGATGAAGGAGAGATAAGGTTCCAGCAGCTGCGTCCCCGATTCCTTCAATGCCTGTTCCAATACAATCGGGGCCAATGAGCGGAAGTCCGCCGGCGTGCTGACCGGACTGTAATAAAGCCCGTATTCAAAGCAAATCTTACAGTCCGTTACGTTCCAGCCGAACAAGCCCTGCTCCAGCCCGTAACGGATACCATCCCTGACAGCGTTTTGAAAACTCTGGTTCAAGTATCCCAGCGAAACCCGGCTCTCGTATTGTACACCGGAGCCAAGCGGGAGTGGTGTAACAGACAGTCCGATGGATGCCCAAAACGGGTTGGGCGGCACCTCGATATGGATGGTGTGGCTGGCTGCTTTGAGCGGCCGCTCCATATAAATGACGGTGGGTTCCTTTACCACTGTTTCAAGCTTGTATTTTTCCGACAGCAAAGCGGAAACGACCTCCAACTGCACCCGGCCCAAAAAAGAAAGAATGATCTCATGGGTGATGGAATCCACTTCGCAGCGCAAAAGCGGGTCAGTATCCGCAAGTTGCGTAAGAGCGTCCAGCAGCCGTTCTCTTTGCGCTGCCGTTTTCGGCGCAATCGTCGTCCGCAGCATGGGGAGGGGGGCCTCGCGCCACCTTTTACGAGGGAGCCGGGTTTGATCCCCTAATACATCGTTTAACCTCACGCTGTCGCTGGGAAGGATAACAATTTCGCCCGGATAAGCGGTGTCTGTCCGAACAATTTCCCCTTTGGATGGAATACGCATCTCTGTGATTTTCAGCTTTTCTCTCCCGGCCAGGGCCACCGTATCCCGCAGGCGCAGCGTTCCGCTGTATAGCCGCAGATAGACACGCCGCTGGCCGCAATCGGTGTACTCAACCTTGAAAACGCTGCCGCATAGGGTGGCGCTCCCCTGTTCCCCAATCGGTTGGAACAGTCCTGTCACCGCATCCATCAACGGTTGAATGCCAAGGCCCTTTTTGGCGCTGCCATGATAGACCGGAAACAGGGAGGCTTCTTGAACCCGCCGCTGTTCCTCCCGCGCAAGTTTTTCCCGGCTGATTGGTTCTCCTGCGATATACTTTTCCAATAATTCATCGTTATTTTCGATGACCGCATCCCATGCTTCTATGTCGGTATTTTCCTCCAGGACTATTTCCGGGGACAGCGACACCGTCTGCTTGATGATAATATCGGCGGAGAGCTTATCCCGAACAGACTGAACCACGCTCTGCAAATCAACGCCAGCCTGGTCGATCTTGTTGATAAAGATAACGGTGGGAATGTTCATTTTCCGCAGGGCATGGAACAGAATACGGGTCTGGGCCTGCACGCCATCTTTAGCGGAGATCACCAAGATGGCCCCATCTAAAACAGCCAAAGAGCGGTACACCTCCGCCAAAAAATCCATGTGGCCGGGCGTATCCACAATGTTAACTTTACATCTGTGCCACTGGAAGGAAGTGACTGCCGCTTGAATGGTAATCCCACGCTGCCGCTCCAAAAACATGGTGTCCGTCCTCGTTGTCCCTTTTTCGACGCTCCCCGGTTCTGAAATGGCTCCGCTGGCATATAGCAGGCTCTCCGTCAAGGTCGTCTTTCCAGCGTCTACATGGGCAAGAATTCCAATATTGATTATTTTCATGTGATTGTCCTCCCTTTACAGCCCCAAAGGGCATAAAAATCCCCAGCAGTAAAATACTTTTACCACTGGGGATTATAAGTTGCGGACATACACATATACAGCATACACCTGTTTGTGATTGCTGTTTTTGGGGATATGTCAAAATTGATAAGGCAAAAGTATTCTTAAATTGGGTACAAAAAACTAAGCCCCTACAAAAGGAGCTATCATAATCCTTTGTTCCCACTATTTGATTATAGTTTTATTTAAGAATACCTTGCCGCATATTTTTTACTCCTTTTCTGGATTAAATCATTGTATCACATCAGTTTTAGGAAAGCAAGTACCTAAAAGAAATTTTTCTTCCCCTTATATGTAACAATCATACCGGCTTCCTAGCGTTCAGAATGTTTTCTGCTGTCTGCTGTGGTGTTTGGTTGGAATTGTCCAACCAAAAGCCGATCCGTGGTGTTGTCTGCATTTTACTAAATACAAATTCAATGTATACAGAAAGATATAAGGAGTGGGAGGGATTCCGCCGTAGTTGGCATTGTAGGAAAATCCAAAAGTTTAGATTTTCCCACAATGCTTATCTTTTGGTCTTTGGTTCGGAATAGTGTAGTGCTGGCGGTCTATCTCTTGTTTTCGGTTGCTTGCTTCCTTACCGTACATGAGCATTATCACACGGCTTCAAACTTCCTGCAACACTTTTAAGGCTCTGAATAGTAGCCTCAAAATCATCCAAAACATTTTTCGCCGCCTGATCACTTTTTTTCACCATAAGCAAATATCTGATGTATTGATTTAGATCTTCTTCTGCATCTGCTGTTACTACTACTTTATATTCCATACTTTTCTCTCATATCAGCAATAACAGCATCCGCAGATCGATAGTTACCCTTTGATGCAGATACTCTTGATTTCTCCAGTTTCTCCAACATCATTTCTTCAGACATGGCAGCATACGGATTATGCTCCACCCGTTTTATCTCAAATGGGAAACCGTTATTTGCAACAGCTTGTGTCAAAAACATCCGAATTGCAGAAGTCGTATCTGTACCAAGATCTTTAAACAACTGGTCTGACTTTCTCTTTAACTCATCATCAACACGTACTTGAATTGTACTTGCCATTCATTATTCCTCCATTTCTTTTTTATTATTTTAATACACATTCATTGCTGTTTCAATTTATTTGTATTGATTTTGCATCCAACTGCAGCCATCCGCCCGTTTTTCAGGCATTTGTGAGAAATGGCCTCTAATGAGCGTGGATTATCACCGGTGCTCTCGCATGATCAGCGCAACGAACGCCTTTGTCGAACCAAAGACCCGAAAATCGGTAAATAATCCGCTCGTTAGAACAATCGTTATTATTTTAGATTCCAGCTAATATGTAGAAGGGGGTTTTAGACGGAAATCGTCTTGTGAGATAGAAGAAGCGGGAACCGATTTTTTCGGTCCCCGCCCTCCAAATTAGCGTTCCTGGGCGGATTCGAACCGCCGGCCTTCCGCTTAGGAGCGCTATCCGCCTTTTAGCTTTTATGAGCTTTCGAAGGCTTAAAACACTTGTATCTATGCATAAGGCCTGCAGGCTCTTTTCTGTTCTCAGATGCTTCTTTCCGAAAAGCCTATTGTATGTTCCTTTTCGGGAATTGAATGGATACTCCAAAATGTATAGCTTCCGGACATGACATACCGATCTTCACCGCCAAGGCGTACCAAGGCAGGAACCGGCGTCTCCAGCTCATACCGAATGCCGGTATCTTCATAGCGCCAGCTTGCACGGATGGTCCCGTGCCGGGTCTCCAGCTCCGCCTTGAGAAATCCGATCCGGGGATCGGGATGCGGCTCATAAACAAGAGCGGCAAAGCCGGGAGCATTCTCCTCATGCCGGATGCCGGCGGCCTTTTCAAAGATCCAGTCCGCCACTGCGCCGTAGGCGTAGTGGTTGAAGGAGTTCATATCCGTGCTCCAAAAGCTGCCGTCTTCCTTCGCGCCGTCCCAGTGCTCCCAGATCGTGGTGGCGCCTTTCGTGACGGAGTAAAGCCAGCCGGGATAGGCCCTGCGCAGCAGCAGATCCCAGGCCAGATCCGCGTGCCCGTAGTCGGAGAGCGCGTGCAGCAGATAGGGCGTGCCCACAAATCCGGTGCGCAGCTGCTTTCCGTCGGCGCAGACCAGATCCGCCAGGGCGTCGGCGGCCTTCTGCGGGTTTTCCGCAATGCCAAAGTGGATTGCCAGGACGTGCTCTGTCTGGGTGCGATAATCAGGATAGCCCTTCCGGAAGCGTTTGGCAAAGCCCTCATACAAGTCCTGATAGGCATGCACATCCATGCCAAGCAGGCGTCCGGCCTTGCAGAACAATTCGATGGCATGAAGCCGGAAAGCCGCAGCAATAAAGCAGTCTCGGGTGGAGCCCTTGTAGCTGCCGCTGGGGGCGTCCAGACCGAGCCAGTCGCCGAAATGGAAGTGCTCTTCCCAACCATCACCGGAAATATAATCCACCCACTTTTTCATGCTCTGGTACTGGGCTTCGAGCACGGACAAATCACCGTAGGTCTGGTAGATCGTCCAGGGGCAGATGACCGCTGCGTCGCCCCAGGCCGCGCTGCCGGGAGCCGTGGGCATCACATCTGGGATGACCTGGCCCACTTCGCCGCTTTCCCGCTGGTCGGCTGCCAGATCCCGCAGCCACTTACGGAAGAAGCGCTCCACATCGTAGAGATAGGACGCGGTACGGACGAAGACCTGCGCGTCGCCCGTCCAGCCCAGACGCTCATCCCGCTGGGGGCAGTCGGTGGGCACGTCCAGGAAGTTCCCGCGCTGGCCCCAGACGATGTTGGAAAAGAGCTGATTGAGCATCGGATCGCCGGATTCAAGCCACCCGATACGCTTCATGTCCGAGTGGACGACGACGGCGGTGAAGTCTTCCACCTTCACCTCTCCCGGCCACGACAGCAGCTTGATATAGCGAAAGCCGAAGAAGGTCAGGCGCGGGTGCCAGATCTGGTTTCCTTCCCTGCAGCGGAAGAGCACCTCTGCCCTGGCGCTGCGGTAATTGGCATTGTAGAAATTGCCGTTTGCGTCCAGCATTTCCCCATGAGTGAAGCGGACTTCGTCGCCCTCTCGGGCCGTCACGGCGAACTCCACATAGCCTGTGACCTCCTGGCCGAAGTCGATCACCGTCTCTCCGGCCGGGGTATGCAGCACGGCCCTGGCGGCCACGCGCTCCGTCTCCCGGATCTCTTCGCCCTCCTGGGGGATCAGGATCTCCTTCGACCAGTTCAGCAGCCGGGCCGCCTCCCAATCTTTGGGGGCAAAGGCCGCGTCATAGCGCTCGCCGTCGTAGATCTCGCTGAAACGGACCGGGCTCTCGGCAAACTCCCAGCTCTCGTCGCTGCTGAGAACGCTCTCACTGCCGTCTGCAAAGTGGACTTCCAGACGTGCGATCAGGCCGCAGGGCTGGGAATAGCGGCGGCGTTTGTCCTCCGTATCCTCCCAACCAGGCATGGGCGAGCGGAACCAGCCGCGGCCTACGGTGACGCGCAGTTCGTTTTCTTCGCAAATCAGCGCCGTCACATCGTAGGTCTGCACCTGCAGGCGATGATCGTAACTGGTCCAGCCCGGGGCCAGGACGAAGCCGCCCACACGATGCCCGTTCAGTTCCGCCTCATAGACGCCGAGAGCTGTGATCTCCAGGGCGGCAGAGACGATTTCTTTCTCCGCGCAAAAGCGCTTGCGGAAAACCGGGCACACATCGCCCAGATCCCGCGCTGCGGTGATCCATTGACTGTGTTTCAGTTCCATGTATATCCTCTTCCTCTCTTCACACGATTCTTGCTGCCAGCACCGCCAGCCCCTCTTTCCCGGGCAGGCGCAGCTTTGTCGTTCCGCAGGCATTCTCCTCCAGGACGGTCCTTGTCATGTTCCACACGTCGATCAGCTCAACAAAGTAGCGCTTGTCCTCCGGCAGAGGCAGCGTCTGCTCGCCGAAGCACTGCCGGTCGTTGAACCAGAGGTAAGCCTCCTCACCCGCGTGGGAGGCCCACTCGTGCTCACCGGCGATATGGGCGGTGCGGTCGTCGACCTCCATGCGCCCAATACTCGCGGCGATGGAGCACATGGCCTGCAGGCTCTTTGCTATTCTCCGGCTTAGTTCAGTTGGATTTGTTTATTCAGGTGTTCCGCAATGACCCGGTTACCAAGTTTATTGGGATGCACGCCGTCACAGAAGTATTCCGGGTGTTCCTCCGTCAGTGCGTAAAGATCGATCACCTGCAGCGCATATTTATGCCCGAGAGAGAAAACCAGCGAGCGGACCACGTCTCGGATCGGTTCGTTTTCGATGTCATAGGCAATCGCGCCAGTTTCGTCCTCAGGGAAAGCCCTGGGCGGCGTCATCAGGACAAGGCGATGGTTCCATGGCTTTTCTTTAAGTTCCCGAGCCAACTCCTCATACTCCCTCGCAAAACGCTCCGCATTCCAGTTGTATGGCTTGGAGTCGTTGGTTCCGAGCATCAGAACGATCAGCTCCGGCTTTGCTTTTTCCAGCCTCTTCAGGAAACCGATCCTGTGGTACGGGAAATCGCCTTCCCGCTGGAGCGTTGCACCGGAAACGCCGTAGTTGAGCACCTGGAAGCTGCCGCCCAGGCGCTTCTGCAAAATATATGTCCAGGCGTCTGTCTTCCGCGTTGCCGCCACACCGGCTCCGAAAGTAATGCTGTCTCCGATGCAGGCAATGCGGCGGCGGCTGAGATCCGCCTTTTCCGGAGGAACCAATAAACGGACTAAGTACAGAACGAGATTCATATCACACCTCCAAAACGAGAACACCAAAGGGCGGCAGGCTGATTGTTCCGGAAACGAATCGGTCTTCCAGCAGATCGCGCATTTCTTTGCGCAGGACGATTTTCTGCTCCTCCGGCAGATAGTTGAGCAGCATGAGGAAACGCCGCCCATCCTTCTTCCGTTCCGCAATCTCCACGGCCTCCGGCGCATCCAGCAGCCCGTCAAAGCGCCCGGTCAACTCCGCGTATGCAAACAGCTTTTCGAGCAGCGTCCGAGAGAAGACGCTGCCCCAGTGGAGACAGCGGCCGGCGCCGAGCCTGTGCTCGATCAGAGCGGGCGTTCCCGCAAACCAGGAGCTGTCGTAGCGGGCCAATACCGTAGCGACCCCCTCCGTGTCAAGCTGGTCCTGGAACACAGGAGCCTCAAAACGCTCGCCGTCCCAATTCACCGTGACGGTGGGCTCTGCGGGGTGCTGGAAGCCGGATTCCCGGACTATGCTGCCCGTGAGATCGCGCAGAAGTCCCGGCGGAGGCGACAGCACAGCCTGGCCGTTTTCCTGCTTATAGCCCGTTCGGCATCCCAGGATCAGCGTGCCGCCCTGCTCCACATAGGCCTTGAGCAGCGCCGCCCTCGCCTCGGTCATGATGGCCGGGTGCGGGTAGATCAGTACCGGGTAGCGGCAGAGGTCTTCGAGCGCAGAATCATCCGCCAGATGGAGATAGTCACAAGACACATGGCTCCGCTGTGCCTGCTGATAGATCGTATTCTCGTCCGGGAAGCTCAGTCTCCCGTGCCAGGCGTCGATCTCGGCGTCGCAGGCATTGTCGTAGTCCTTGACGATGGCGAGCTTCGCCACATAGTCAGAGCCGCAGAGCGGCGCGAGCTTTCCCAGATCCGAAGCAAAGGCCGCGACTTCGCGCAGGCGGCGGTTGTCCCGGCCGTCATAGTCCAGGATGCCGTGCCAATACATCTCTGTGCCGAAGCTGCAGGTTCGCCAGCGGAAGAAGGAGACAAAGTCCGCTCCGTGGGCAACGCTCTGCATGGCCCAGAGCCGGATCTGGCCGGGGCGCGGCTGCGGGCCTTCCATGCCGGAGACCCAGCTGCCCGCGCCGGACTGCTGCTCCAGAATACCAAAATGCGGGCAGATGCCACGCACCTCGCTGAGACTCTTTCCGCTCAGGCGGTCGTTCAGATCGCCCTCAATGCCGTAGCCATGCTCCTTCAGCAATTCGCTGCGGTTCAGGCCGAAGGCAAAGTTGGGATAGGAGTCATAGCCGAAGATGTCCAGGCTCTCGTCAAACATCTTCGGATTGTCGATGTGCCAGAAGAGCGCGTTGGTGGTGATGAAGTCGCCGGGCTTTTTATATTGATTCAAGATATCTGCCTGCAGCTTGCAGAAGCCGCGGGCACTCGCGGAAACAAAGCGGAGATAGTCCAGCCGCTGATGGGGGTTCCAGCCCTTGTTCAGCACATGACCGGGCAGGCGGATCTCCTCCCAATCGGTGTAGGTCTGGTTCCAGAACCGGGTCCCCCAGGCACGGTTGAGCGCGTCCAGGCTGCCGTAGGTCTCCCGCAGGAAGACGCGAAAGGCCGCCTGATCCGCCTCGGAATGAAATTCACAGGTCTCGCAGTTGATCTCATTGTCGATCTGCCAACCTACGATGGCGGGATGCTTCCCGTAGTGCTCGGCCAGCACGGTGACGATGATCCTGGTCTTCTCCCGGTAGAGGGGAGAGTTGTAGTTATAGTGCCGTCTGGCGCCATGCTCATAGGGGATGCTATTTTGGTCCGCGTTCAGGACTTCTGGGTATTTCTTTGTGAGCCAGGCGGGCGGCGTAGCGGTGGGCGTGCCGAATATGACCTTCATGCCCTTCTCCGCACAAAGATCCAGGAAGCTGTCGAAGAAGTCAAAGCGGAAAACGCCCTCCTCCGGCTCCGTCAGGTTCCAGGCAAATTCCGCGATGCGCACCACGCGAATTCCAGCGGCGAGCATTCGATCCAGATCGCTCTCCCACAGGCTTTCGTCCCAATGCTCGGGATAATAGCACGTGCCGACCGTGTATTCCGGCCATTGATAATTTTGTTTTTTCATGTTGTTCCCTCCTTTTCCTCTCAGGGCAGCTCCCGAGCTAGAATGCTCTTCATCAACGCGGTCCAGACGTCATGTCCTTTTTTGTTCAGATGGAATTTCAGCAACACATTTTCAAACAGATCAATTTCTATCAAAAACGCTATCGGCGCAGAAAGCAGGCTTATATTGCGGTCTTCGCTTTTCATACAGATACTCCTTCAAGCTTCGGTTTACTGAATCGCAACTTCTGCGTAAAAAGCCCTGTCGCGTCCCTCAAGCCAAGCGTTTTTGGAGACAGTGTAACTGCCGGTCAGTCGGATATCTTCGGAGGAGGAACCAAGCTGCACCTCGTATTCGCCCTTTTCGATCTTCCACTTCATGTCCTCGTCCACAAAGGCCATCTGACTGGACGAAACGGTGAAGCGAACGGTCTTTTCTTCATCCGGCTGCAGCTCGACGCGGGCAAAGCCCTGCAGTTCCTTGTTGGGCCGGGTCATGGAGGCCTGCACGTCCCGGAGATAGAGCTGCACCACCTCGGTGCCGGCGACACGGCCGGTATTCTTCACCTTCACGGAAACCGTCAGCTTCTCAAAGGGGCAGACCTCATTTTTGTCGATCACAAGATCGCTGTACGCGAACGTGGTATAGCTCAGCCCGTGGCCGAAGCAATAGCGCGGGCGGTGCGGGCAGTCCACATAGTCGGCAAAGCCGATGCTGGGACTCTGATGCCAGCCGGAGCCGTTGGGATGGTTGTAGTAAACGGGGATCTGCCCGGCGTTATGGGCCACGGAAATCGGCAGCTTTCCGGAAGGATTGTATTTGCCCAGCAGCACGTTGACCACAGCCTCCGCAGCAAATTTGGCCGGCGTAAAGGCTTCCACAATGGCGTTCAGATGCTCGTCGGAGGCATCGGAGGAGATGGGCCGCCCGTCGAAGTGAACGCCGATCATCGGCTTGCCGTACGCTGCGGCCCTGCGGATGAATGCGTCCTGGCAGGCGGGGAGGTTGATGTTTGTTCCGTCCACGCCCTCTGCCATGGTGGCAATGGAGCCGGAGCCGTTCTTGCCGCCCAAAGTCAGGATCACCGCGTCGGCCTTCTTTACGATCTCCAGTGCCTCCTCAAAGAGCCTCTCGTCCGCGCCGGCTTTGTAGTAGCCGGGAGCGTACAGAATCTCCGCCTCTGGCAGTTCCTCTCGCAGCACCTCAAGGAGACTGCGGCATTTCGGCTCCAGTTTGCGCAGCACCTGGTTGAATTCCTCTGTCTCGTCCACCTGCACGTTGGTGCCGGGGACGCGTTCCATCTGGGCATGAACGGCGTCTCCGCCGCCCCCGACACCGGCCATGGAGTTCATGGCGGCGTGCATGGCTTCCACCATGCTCAGGTGGGTGTAGCCGCCGAAGTAATAGCGGGCGTTGTTTGCATGGGGGCCGATGACTGCAATGGTCTTTTCTTTGCCGGAGAGCGGCAACGCGCCGGTGTTCTTCAGCAGGATGATGCTCTGCTGGGCCGCCCGGAAGGAAACCTCGTCGTCATGGGCGTGGTGCACTGTCTCTTCCAGCTCCGCCCCCTGCAGAGAGAAGGGATGCTCAAAGATCCCCATGCGGAATTTGGCCTCCAGTACGCGCAGCACGGCGGCGTCCACGTAAGCTTCATCCGCTTCACCCTTTTCAAAGAGCTCCTTCATCTCACGGAAGGCCTCGGGCATGGGAAGCTCCACGTCCAGGCCCGCTTTCAGGCAGCGGTAGCCAGCCTCGCCCTTGCTCTCGCTGGTTTTCTGATACAGGAAGGTGTTTTCCGCTCCGCCGTAGTCGGAGACGGTCACGCCGTCAAAGCCCATCTCCTCTCGGAGCAAGCCGGTCAGGTATTGCTTGCTCGCGTGCATGGGCAGACCGTTGATGGAGCAGTAGCAGGGCATCACACCGCGCAGCTTTGCCTCGGTGATGGCGGCCTGGAAGGGCTTGGCGTAGACCTCCCGCAGCAGGCCCTCGCCGATCTCCACGTCCGCGCCGTGAATGCCCGCCGCGCCCCGGTGAAAGCCCAGAAAGTGCTTGGCAGCGGATTCGGGATGGCGGCCCGCCGTCCCGGTCTCCTGAATACCGCGGGTATACGCCGTACCCAACGCCGCGGCCAGAGTGGGATCCTCACCGTAGGCCTCGGACTGGCGGCCGAAGCGGGAATCCCGGGAGATGTCCAGCACCGGGGCCAGGATCTGGGTAAAGCCGAAGGCGGCCTCCTGGCGGGAGACGATCTCGCCGATCTCCTGTTCGAGTGCCGGGTCGAAGCCCGCGCCGCGGTTCACGCCGGAGGGGAAGGCCGTGGTGTCCTGCAGCAGCGCCCCGTTCACACCCTCCATGTGGAAAACAGCGGGGATGTGCAGGCGGCTTGCCTCCATCACCGCGCTTTGCAGCTCGCGCTGCCAGGCGGCAGCCTCCTCGATGCTCCCGCACATGCGAAAGCCCAGAGTGCTGATCTGGCCGATGCCGTTTTTGAAGAATTCCGCCATCTTATCTTCGTAACCCCTGACGGAAAAAACGCCCGTCAGTTGGGCGATCTTCTCATCCAGCGTCATTTCCTTCAGCAACAGCTCCGCCCGCTCCCGGGCAGTCAGCGTCGTATCCATATAGTTTTTCATGAGAGCGCCTCCTATTCGCATGCAGTTTTTGTTCTTGCCGATATTGTAAGGAATTGTCGGAGAAAAAGAAATATCTATTTTCGCTATAACATGCAAAAACTCGTCAAATAATAGCGGCATCTGCAAGGGCTTTGATGCCTGCATGGCCTGCAACAGGGAGGCCTGTCACAGGGCAGAAAAAAAGCACAGCACCCACATTTACCGCTGTCACGCCGGGCTGACCGAGGCCGTGACGCCGCTATATGTGGGTGATGTGCTGGTGGGCTATCTGCTGTTTGGGCATGTGTTTTCCTATCCCTCCCACGAGGAGGGCTGGCCGGTGATCGAAAAGCGCTGTGAGAGCTGCCATGTGAATGCTCGGATGCTGAAAGAGGATCTGTTCACCGGGCGAATGGCGAAGCTCTCAATCATGAGTGTTACAGCAAATAGGGCTTGAGGTTTTCAAAAACAATGCGGTAGGCGCTGGCGTACATGTGTACTCCGTCAATGGCAAACTCCGCCTTCTGCTCTCCGCTCTCATCGCAGAGTCCCTGATTCACGTCGATGTATCGGCAGCCGTACTTCTCTGCCAGGGCTTTGACGCGCGCATTGCAGGCTGCGATATTCTCCGCCGTGCGCTCCTTGAGCATGGCCGCCTGCCATTCGTTCTGATCCGGCAGATGATGGTTTGTGGGATAATAGGCCATGCAGAAGATTTCGGCGTCGGGCAGCTTTTCCCGGGCGATGCGCAGGATCGCCTCGTAGTTATCACACAGGTGCGCCATCCATGTCTCGCCGTAGATGCGGTCGGTCATGTCATTGGTGCCGATGTTCAGAAACACCCTGGACGGCTCCAGATTCAGAAGCACCGTGTCGATCTCCCGCAGGAAATCGTCGGTGGTAGTGCCGCCGATACCGCGGTTATACACCGGAAGCGTAATTCCTGCGTCCATGGCCAGCTCGCAGACCGGGAACTGCTCCATCAGCGAAGAGCCGGTGAAGAGGATCCCTCCTTTTTTTGCGCAGGCGTTGAGGATTCGATAGTTCTTCACCTTGTCCGCCTGCTCTTTTTTCGCCCGCTCCTGCATGCCGGCGCCGATGGCCCGCATCAGTTCCTCCGGGATTTTGGGATCAGCATTCATTTTGTGTTCTCCCTTCGTCATCGCTTTCCTCCAGATAGGAAGAGAGCTTGTCATAGTCGGCGCTGTCCTGGCAGACGACGGTTCCGCCCCGCAGATAATCCCTGTCCCCACAAATGCTGGCGAACAAAAACTGTGACAGCGTGGATTTCAGATTCAGCCGGTCGTCCTCGTCAGAGCAGAAATACACGTCTGCCGTACAGGACTGAACGGCCTCCATAAAATCGATATATCGATTCATTTGCTTGAGCTTCATGTCGTCTCCTTTATCGTTGAAAGTTGTCCGCCCTGTTCGCGGAATTTTGCCGGGGATACGCCCACATGCTGGCGGAACACCCGGTCAAAGTGACTGCGATTGCCGAAATGCAGCAGATCGCTGATATCCTGGATCTCCCGGGAAGTGGTAACCAGCAGGAGCTTTGCGGCGTCGACACGCACGCTGTGGATATAGTCGCTGATCTTCATGCCCGTTTCTTTGGCAAATTTCCGGGAGAGGTAGTATTCCGCATAGCCGCAGTGGCGCGCAATCTCTTCCAGCGAGATCTCGTTCATATAATTGGCCTGGATGTAGCTTCGGCAGTCGCGCACCGCCTTGGAAAGACCGGTGCTCTCCCGGGTCTGCCGCACCTGACGGAGAAAGGCGTTGTACATCGAAGCTCTGATCTTCCAGGCCCTTGAAAAGCCGCGGGCGTCCTCAATCCGACGGATCCACTCATTCTCCATGGTTTTCGCCGTGTAGACAGGCACGCCGCTCTTGACGGCGGTGCGAGCGCACAAAGCGGTAAAGATCAGCAGGTTATCCTTGATCTGCCGCATGGAGTCCAGACCGAAGTTCTGCAGCTCCCCAGGATAGGAATCCGCCATGGGCTGGGGCGCCGCACCCTCCGAAAGCTGTTGCAGCAGCATCTCCTCAAAGGCCGTCATACGTTCATAGTCATTGCGGTCGGCGAACCTTTCCGAATCCTCCGGCTTTCCTTCGCGCACGCTTGCCGTCTGCGGCGCAAGCGTCAGCGGGCTGACAGCTTCCTGATAGCAGGTATAGTGGAGCATGCATGCGTATTGCCGCAGCATCTCAAAGCTCAGAACCGGCACATCCCCCAAAACGTTGAGGTACTGCCGCCGCAGATGCTGGGAGATCCCCTGACGATCCAGCGCCATCAGACTGTCCTCCACGGAGGTGTTTTTCAAATAGGTAGGGCCGAGGATCACCAGAAACCGCCCGCCGTTTTGAAGCTGCACCCACTCCGCGATCCACACGAGCCCCAGCTTGCCGTCGAGAATGTGAGGCGCAGGTTCGTCTTCTTTCACGCCGATGGCTTGATCCAGTACGCCGCCCACACGCAGAAAAAGATGGTATTCCTCCTGATGAGGAGCGGTGCTGATATACAATTGTTTCTCCTCGTTAAAGCACCAGGCGCCCATACGGCACGCGGAAAAAACCTGGCCCTGCAGGTCGTTGAGGCGATATTCCACATCCGAACGGGCACATTTCATCCTTCTTCACGCTCCTTTGGGAGCATTATACGCTATTTTCCTTTTTTCGTAAAGAATCAGCGGTGGGCAGCAAATGCTCACCGCTGATTCAAGTCGAGGAGTGAAAAGGGATCAGGCTTCGTGCTTCGCTTCGGCTTCGGTGCGCCGGGCCTCGTTCTCCGCGCGGATCTGAGAGATATTCTTATCCAGGTTGTACAGGCGGAAGACCAGGTACACGACCACGTTAAGCGCTGCGGGAATCAATGAGTACAGCAGGCGGATCATGGTAATGGCGGAGTCGGGCTGTACGGCCAGGTTGCCGTCATAACCGGCCAGGCCGATCAGAATACCGAGGATGCCCGCGCCGATGCCGGCGCCCACCTTGCTGGCAAAGCCGTTGACCGCGCCGAGAGAGCCCTCCATACGGCTCAGACCGATGTGCTCGTTATAATCCGCGCACTCGATGATCATCAGCGCAGCGAGCATGGTGACGGGGACAGCGCCAGCACCGGTGAGAATCGCGCCGATCACCAGCAGGATCATATTGCTGCCGGCGAAGAAGTTCACGATACCGGCGGCCGCGCCCACCAGCAGGCCAATGCGGACCAACTTGGCAACGGACATCTTTTTGAGCATCTGGGGGAAGATGAACATAAGAGGAAGAACGATGACCTGGCTGACGGCCAGCACACTCATCAGCTTCACATTGCCCACAATTTCTGTGAAGTAGAAGACGCCGGTGCCCATGTTGGTAAGCAGGTTAATGACCAGAGAGGCCAGCGCAATAATGTAGATATAACGGTTTTTCTTCAGAAGCTGAAAGACTTCCTTGAGGTTCACCTTGTCGCCTTCGGCGCTCACGTCCACGTTGTTGGTCTCCTTGATGACGAAGAAGCGGAGCATACCCAGCACCGTCAACGGAACAGCGAAGATCAGCACCAGCTTGACCCAGCCGCCCTGGCTGGTGGCCATGGTGCCCATCAGCGTGGGGAAGAGGACGTTGAAGATCAGTACGATCAGCATCGGGACCACGCCGCCATAGGTAGATAACTGAACATACTCCTTCTGGGAGGAGAAGGCGCGCACCATGTAAACGGTGCTGTTGGCGTTGAGGAAGGTATAGAAAATGGAGTTGGAGAAGAGATACATGACCAGAATCCAGATGCTCTTGACCACCATGGTGGCGCTCTCAGGCATCATGAACATTAGCACGGTGGTCAGCCACATGCCGATCACGCACAGCTCATAGGGTCGGCCGCGGCCCATCTTGGTGTTGGTGCGGTCGATGATGAGACCGGCGAAGAGGTCGGTGATGCCGTCGATGAACTTGCTGGCCAGCAGCAGGCCGCCCACCAGAGCGGCGGGCATTCTCATCGTTTTTACCGCAAAGATGGTCAGATAGCCAAGGATCATCATGGCCACGCCCGTGGAACCGCCGCGCAGGGACCAGGCTATCAATTTGCCGAAGGGCACGCCCTTTTCCTTCACGGGAGCGGGGTTGTTGATTTCTTCATTCATGGGAAAGCTCCTCTCTTTTATGCGTTTCTGATTTGATGTGCTTTCATTATATTTGGATCAAATCCACACGGATACATCTGAAATAGCGAGTTTTTGATCAAATTGAACAATTATTCTTCGACGATCACCCGCACACGGTCCAGATTCTTCACCTGTGTGAAGGGATCCTGCGCATCACCGTTGCGCTGGCTTGTCACACGCACGGAGACGAAATAGGTGCCGGGCTCGTCGAAGCGATGGGTGATCTCGGACACAGCGAGCTGCGCGCCGCTTTTCTCGCTCTTAACAAAGCTGCCCTCAACCGGGAAGAGATTCTCGGGCGGCGTGGGATAGCTCCAGCTGTCGTTGAAATCATAGCGGACAGAGGTGATCTCGCCCGCGCCCTCCGGTACGGTCATTTCCGCGCGGAGCACGAATTCGCCACCGGCCTTCACATGGCAGCACTTCTGCCCGTTTGCCGTGAGCGTCACGCCTGCCTGCATGCCCTTTCTCGCGATGGGATCGGCTTCTTCGATGATTTGGCCGCCCACGCGCTCATAGACGGTGGAAGGAAGGGGCTCTTTGCCCGTCTGAAGCCAGTCTGCCATATCCAGCAGAGCCTGCAGCAGCGCGCCCTTGTAGTTGACGATCATGTTGTTGCCGAGGGACTCGATATCGCCGTGCATGCAGCGCTGCATGTAATAGATGCGGAAATCCTCCTCGCCGCCCTTGCTCTCGCGAACCTTGCCGCGGTACCAGTCGCCGCACCAGGGGCAGGTGGATTCGTCCATCAGGGACTGGATCACAATGACCTTGCCCTGGGCGTTGCCGTCCTGCACGGTTCCGGTGCCGGTGAAGCCGTAGCCCATGACGTTGGCCCGCTGGGGAAGCGCGGGACTGCCGTCGGCTTTGCGGAACTGGTCCCAGGCGTGGAAGCTCAGGTCCGCGGGCACCTGATGGCGGTAGTAGGACTGAATGGCGATGTAGTCAGAGTTATCAAGCGTCAGCTCGTCGCCGGGCCTGACCTTGCTGAGAATGCCGGGCACATCGTCCATACCGTAGCACATGCCGATGGTAAGAAATCCGCCGCCGTTTACCCGGTCGTGCTCCATGCCACCCAGCAGCAGCTGCTTGCCTGCGGCCTCGCCGGTGACGAAGGTGATGTTCACGCCGCGCAGATAGAGATCCTCTCCTTCGGGGAGCGTCTCCATCTCGATCCAGGCGTCCTTGCCGTCCGAAAGCATCTTCTTCCATGCGTTGTCCACGCCGTTGCGGCTCTCCAGCTCATTTTCCTCGTCCAGAGACTCCTGCACGCCGGGCAGATGGACGCGGCGCACCTTGCCCTTAAACTGCAGGCGGTCGCGGCAGGCGTTGCTGTCAGGGTTGGCCCCCAGATAACCGGGCACCGTCCAGAAGTCCGTGAAATAGCCGGGATCGGCCATCTTTACGCCGGGAGACAGCACCGGCAGCGAGCCGTCGTCAAACTGGCCTCTCGCCTCGGGGTACCAGGCCAGGGGTGGGAAGCCCATATCGGTCAGCTCCCGCAGCATGGCGGCCTCGTCCTCACTTAAACCGGCGTACATATCCCCGCTGCCGCCCGCGTCCAGGGCGTCCAGGATCTTCGGGAAGGCATGGCGCAGCACGCGCTCGCCCTGCACATGCATGGTGATGGTGTTCGGCAGGCTCACCGGAGAGCCGATCACATAGGGCACCGCGCCGTCCCAGGCGTCGGTGTTCTCGATGCAGGCCATGGTCTTGTAACCTCCGCCGCTGCCGCCGAATACGATGCCGACCGGGCGGGGGCAGGCGTAGATCTCCATGGCTTTTTTGCGTGAGAACTCCGCCACGGCCGCGCTGGATTTCCAGCGGTCTTTGTCATCTCCGTTGGGCCCGAACATGGTCTTGGAGCCCATGTTGCTCTCCACGAAATAGGCGCCGTTTAAGAGGGAAAAGCTGATCACGTCGTCGCCGCCTGTCTTGTTCAGGCTGGCCATCTCCTCGTCCGGACCGGGGAAGGGAGAGAGATACTGGAAAAAGCGGCCCCGGAAGGCGTCCCGCTTCGGAAAATGGATGCTGAACTTGACCGCCTTCTGCCGAAAACCGCCGTGGATATAGCGACAGGTGATCTCCTCGCCGTTGGGCGCTTTGCGGGTGCGGATCTCGTCCACGTCCACATACACATCCTGGTAGTCCGGATCCAACAGTGCGTGATAGATTTCTTTACCCATAGTTCTGCCTCCTAATAATTGTTTGAAAGATTTATCATGCCTCAATAGTAGCAAAACGAGAGAACCGCCGGTATCTCTCGTTTTGCGCATTTTCTTCTATTTTAGTGTTCCTTGCAGAAATTGAAGCACCCGGTCCTTCACTTCATCCTGAAAAAAGAGGTCGTCGCCGTGCTGGGCGCCTTCCAGCTCCAGAAGCTCCGCCGTGACGCCGTTTTCCCTTAATTTTTCATAGTAGTTTCGGCTCTGGCTCGGGGAAACCACCGCATCGTCGAGTCCCTGCAGGATCAGGTGCGGCGGAGCGGAAGGACTCACACGCTTGACAGCGCTGGCCGCCTCGGCCTGCCGACGCGTGTAGTGAACACCCAGCGTCTCCTCCAGCATCCAGGGCGGCACGTCGTTATTGCCCTCGAAGTCCTTCAGGGAAATCGTCATGTCCGCAAGACCGTAATAGTCCACCACAGCGGTAACGCGGCTGGACTGCTCCAGCCAGTCGCCCTGATCCAGTGACTTATCCTCCCCGGTGACGCCCAGCAGACAGGCGATGGCTCCGCCAGCGGATTCGCCCGCGGAGACGATGCGCTCCGGGTCGATACAATAGTCTCCGGCGTGGGCGCGGAGAAAGCGGACGGCCGCCTTGGCGTCACAGAGCGGTGCGGGGAAGATCGCCTCGTTTCCGGTGCGGTACTCCACGCTCGCCACCACAAAGCCCGCCTCGGCAAAGCGCAGCAGCTCCGGCATCCAGACAGCGCGATCCATCACGCGAAAAGCCCCGCCGCAAAACCACACGATGCAGGGGCATGGCGCGTGCCCCACCCGGTTTTTCGGCACGATCAGGTCCATGTGCAGATCCCGCCGCGTCGCGCCGTACCAGCACTCCACGTTGGCGTAGGTCACGCCTGTGATCAGGGACAAAACCTCCCGTTTCTTTTCCACCGTAAGATGCATCCTTTATTCCTCCTTCAAAAGCTGCCTGCCTTCGTGCAAAGGCGTCTCCCTGCCGTCCGGGAAGCGGAACAGGCCATCCGTCCCCACGGGCAGCGTCAGGGCGTATTCCCATTTGCCCGTATCATTCTTCCGATAGTCGAAGGAGATCGGGCCGTTTTTCGCCGCCGCCTGCCCCCGGAGATCGTTGAGATCCATTGTGTGCGGCGCAACGAGGACGCTGCCGTCCTTTTCCGGGTGCACGCCCGCCGCCGTACGCATCAGCTCATAGAGCGGCAGGGCGCTCCAGGCGTGGCACTCGCTGCGCGCGCCCTGCGGCGTCTCGGGGCAGGTGGTGCAGTCCAGATCCAAAAGGGCGATCCATGGCTGCAGTTCGCGCCGCATGTCGTCATAAAGCCCGGCTTTTTCCAGCGCGCGGAACCAATCGTAGGAGGCGGAGAAGCTGCAGCGCAGAATATCCTCGCGCCTGAGGGCGGTCTTCAAAAGCTGCGCCGCGTCTGCTCCCTGTTTCAGTCCGTTCAGCACGGCCCAGGCCTGGGCGTGACGGCTGAACTGCTGAAAGGCCGGGCCCTCGCGGTACAGTCCCGCCGTCTCATCCCAGCAAAGCGTTTCCACGGCGGAAAGAATGTGGGTACGTCGCTCCCGGTATTCGGAGGCCAGTCCGGCCCGCCGCTGATCGTCCATGAAGTCCGCCGCGCAGCCGAGTGCATAGGCGTACATGAGGTTGATGATCGCGGACGGGCCGCTCTGTAGGGCGGCAGGAGCGCCGGTCGTGTCGTTCCAAGCGTCGTTCCAGTCCACGAAGTTCCAGAAGTCCAGTTTGCCGACCAGACCATTTTCCCCGATCCGACTGTCAAACACATCCAGGATCCGGTCGATATCGCCCCGGCACAGGCGCAGCAGCGCCGCGTCGTTATGAAGCGCGGCATACTCGCAGAGCAGGAAGATATAGTGCAGAGAGAAGGTGGAGAGGATCTGCAGATAGGCAGACGGCGCCTTTCCGGCGTTCAGGCCCTCCGGCTGCATGCCGTAGTGGAAGTCCAGCAGCGCCTTGCGAACCAGAGCGGTGTCACGGCTCACGGCATAGGTGTACTGCGCCTCCAAGCGGGTGTCCATGCCGTACTGGAGCTGCTCGTAGTAGGGGCAGTCCATATAGGTCTCCAGCATGCAGTTTTCCAGCGTTCGCACGCAGATGTCCCAGAGCTTTCCCACCCAGGGGGCGGAAGAATCCACAAAGGACTCCACGGTCAGCGGATAGCCGGTCTTGTTAAATTGCGGCGCAAAGACCGTGACCGGGCTATCGGCGGCCTCCACCGTCAGACGAATGAAGCGGAAGGTTCGCACCCAGAAGGGCTCAAAGCAGAGCTCGCTGCCGTCAAGCGTGATCGTATCGGTGATGCCCGTCACCTCGCCGCGCACATCGGAACGAACCGCGTCCGAGCCGGGGCCGCCGAATTTTTCAAAATAGGTGATCTGTACCTTCGCGCCCTTTCCTCCTACAAAACGGAAGCGGGGATAAGCGTTCAGGATCGCTCCGGCGTCCAGCAAGATCTCCTTCTGTTCTCCAACTGGAATCTTCATGCTGCCTTCGGAAAGCAGCGCAAGCGTTTCTCCCGCACGGTCGAAGCAGCGGGCAAAGCCCTGCTTCTTCTCATAGAGCAGCGGGATCTCCCGCTTAACAATGCGGAACATGGGCGTCACACCCACGAAGCAGAAGGGATCCTCCGCCACCCCCGGTTCCAGGATCTGGGCAGGGTGCCAGGAGCTGCAATCAAAATCGGCGTTTTTCCAATGAATCGGCGTCCGCGCGGCGTCAAGCTGTTCGATCACCGCGCCGAGAAACTGGGTATGCTCGTCGGACTTCAAAGAATAGCTGTGATCCAGCCAGACCCGCCAGTCGGCAAGGCCGGTGGTAATCGTTCCTACGGCATTTCCGGCGCTGTCCAGAACGTCCCCCTCGATAGCAAGCCTGTGACCGCACTGACGGCCCACAACGCCGTAGATGGCCGCCCGCTCGCCGATCTCCCATTCCACCGTGTCCGGGTCGTTGTACAGCACCTGGACGCAGAAAGCATTGTGCCCTTCCCGCAGCCGGGGCGTCACGTCCACTGTCTCGTAATACTGGCGATTGCGATCCCCCTTGCAGGGACCGGAGAGCACCGCCTCGCCGTTGATCCAGAGCCGGTAGCGGGAGTTTGCAGTAATGTCCAGCGTCAGAGAGCAGCCCTCCGGCAGCTCCTTGTCACATCGAAAGTACGCAAAGCGTCCTCCCAGATCGCCGTGGTATATCTCTTTTTCCTTGATTTCTCCCTGGGGGATCCCCAGCCATTTCGCTCGTTTCCACATCAAAATCACCTCAGCTTGAGAATATCGCTTCCACATCAAAATCATCTCAGCTTGAGAATAAGAAAATACCGTCTGTTTGTAAACGCACTCTTTTGCTTTTTTGTATCTGGATTTGTTTTGTTCTTCACCAAACAGAGTGAAAAAAAGCCAATCCGGACATAGACCGAACGGGCTTCGCGTGAAATAATGGAACCATATTCCCGTCAGTTTCCGATTGAAGGAGGAGTCCTAAGAAAATGAAAACGCAGGTGTTTAATCCCTATCTTCCATCCTATGAGTATGTTCCGGACGGAGAACCGCATGTGTTCGGCGAGCGGATCTATCTCTACGGGAGTCACGACCGTTTCGACGCGGCAGGCTTCTGCCTGAATGATTATGTGTGCTGGTCGGCGCCTGTGGATGACCTGACACAGTGGCGCTATGAGGGCGTCATCTATCGGAAAGGTCAGGATCCGGTGAATCAGAACATTCCCGCAGATGCGCCGCCCCAGCGGCTTCTCTTTGGCATTGGGCCCAAAAAGCCATCGGATCTCAATCCCCGTGGTGTCCACGCCCTGTGGGCACCGGATGTGGCGCAGGGGCCGGACGGGCGATATTATCTGTACTATTGCCTTGACTTTCTGCCCGAGATCGGCGTCGCTGTCTGCGACACGCCCTGCGGCACCTATGAGTATTTGGGCCGTGTGCAGCATGCGGATGGAACGCCCCTGGGAGCCCGCCAGGGAGATCTGACGCAATTTGATCCCGGCGTCTTTGTGGACGAGGACAAACAGGTCTATCTCTATTCGGGAAACGCACCCATGCGCCCTGAGCAGGATGACGGAATGCACCATTCCCAGGTGATGCGCCTCAAGCCGGACATGCTGACGCTGGCCGAGGAGCCCAGACCGCTGCTGCCCAGTGTTACAGAGAGCTTCGGCACGGGCTTTGAGGGCCATGAGTTTTTTGAAGCCAGCTCCATCCGCAAGATCGGGAAACTGTATTATCTGATCTATTCCTCCGTGCAAAGTCACGAGCTTTGCTACGCTGTCAGCTCTGTGCCGGACTCCGGTTATCACTTCGGAGGCACGCTGGTCGACATCGGAGATGTGTTCCTTGACGGAAGAACGGAGGAGCATGCTGTCAATGCGCTGGGAAACACCCACGGCGGCATCGAGTGCTGCGCCGGGCAGTGGTATGTTTTCTATCATCGCCAGACCAATCGCACCAACTACAGCCGTCAGGGCTGCGCGGAGAAGATCACGATCGCCCCGGACGGCTCTATATCCCAGGCAGCGGTCAGCTCCTGCGGTCTGAATCACGGCCCGCTTGAGGGCGAGGGCAGCTATCCTGCGTATATCTGCTGCCATTTAACGGCTGAGAGCGGAGCGGCATTCTCCCATCCGGAAGTCATGAAAATGGACTATCCGTTTTTGACCCAGGGCTGTGACGATCTGGAGCCTGAGGATGCGCGAGCAATCCGCGATGCCGAAGATCCGGTTCAGGTTGTCCGCAATCTCCGTGACGGCTCCACGATCGGCTTCAAAGAGTTCGCTTTCTCGGATCTGACGCAGATCGAGCTTGAAGTGCGCGGCAGCGGATGCGGGATCTTTGAAGTGCGCACACAGTCAAACGGCGAATGCCGAGGCACCGTCGACGTACATGACCTGGGTGCGATCTGGCAAAAGAGGGCCGGGCAAGTGAGCATCCCGAACGGCGTCTTCCCGCTGTATTTCACATATCGGGGCAGCGGCTCCGTCGATATGAAAGGCTTTCGTCTTATCAAACAGAACAGAAAGAAGGTTGAGTGTGAATGAAGACCACCTATCGGATCCCCGCGCCGTATGCGCAGCAGTTTTTAAATCTGGCGGACAGCTTTGTCTGCGAATCCCCCGCACGTCCCGAACGCTTTATGGAAAAGATGAAGCGCAATCGCGGCGCGGTCGCCGGCCTCACGCAGGCGGGCCTGGACGAAAACGGTCTGGAACGGAAAAACCCAGTCATCGTGGCGCTGGGCGACAGCGTCACGGCAGGGCATTTTGAAACGCTGCTCCCGAAGGACCCGGAGGCGCTGCGCGCCGGCTTTGAGCGCATGCTGCGCGGAGAAGAAGCCGCGCCGGTGGAGATCACCGACGCCCGCGAGAGCTATATCGAAAAGTTTCGCCTTGCTCTGATCGACAAGTATGAACAGACCTCCGTCAGCGTCCTCAACGCAGGCATTGCAGGCGATGTGCTCCCCATGATGTGCAAACGCGCCGACCGCGACGTGGTGCGCCATGACCCGGATCTGATCCTGATCAACGGTTCCCTGAACTGGGACGATGAGACCATGGGCGACGCAAGTGCCTACAAATCCTTGCTGAAGGGTCTGGTGCAAAAGCTGAAAGCGGAAACCACGGCGGATATCATCCTGCTCACGCCCAACGGCGATCTGCCGAACGATCTGCTGGAGCCCATCGGTATCCCCGCAAAAGAAGTGACCACCCCGGCGCGCTGCGAGGCCATCCGGGAAGTCGCCCGGGAGGAGCAGGTGTGCCTGGCCGATGTGCGCGCCGTCTGGGATCAGGCCAAAGAGGCCGGGATCCCCTGGGAGGCGCTGCTCTCCAACGGCGTCAACCACCCCAGCGTGGAGGGACATGAGGTATACGCAAGAGTTTTGATGAAGCTCTTTGAGGACTGAACCAGGAGGTATAAAAATGAAAGCTGTCAGCCTGCAATGCAATTACCGGGTCAACCCGTTGGGGATCGACGATATGACGCCCCGGCTCAGCTGGATCTGTCAGGGCGGCAAAAAGCAAATCGCGTATCAGATCACCGTGAGCGGCGAAGACGGGGATCTGCTTTGGACAAGCGGAAAAGTCGAGACAGACCGGATGCACGGTGCATATGACGGACCGAAGCTGAAAAGCGCGCAGCGTGTGCATTGGGCGGTCCGGCTCTGGGATGAAAACGGACAGATCGAGGACTCGGAGAGCGCGTGGTTTGAAATGGGGCTGCTGGAGAGCTCAGACTGGACAGCCAAATGGATCGCTGGTGTGGACACAGATCGGAAAGAGCGCCTGAGCGCAGACTGCTTTCAAAAGCGCTTCGCGCTCCGGGGCGAGGTAAAACGCGCGCGGCTCTACGCCACGGCCTGCGGTGTCTACAGTGCCGTGCTCAACGGTGTGCGGCTCCCCGGCGTCCTCGCCCCCGGCTGCACGGAATACGACAAGCGCCTGTATTACCAGGTCTATGACTTGACTGCGCTTTTGAAAGCGGAAAATGAGCTGACTTTCACCGTGGCGGACGGCTGGTTCAAGGGCAAGCTCGGCAGTACCAACGAGGAATACGTTTTCGGCACCCAGCTCAAGTTCCTGGCGCAGCTGGTGATCGAATACGCCGACGGCAGCCGTGAGACCGTCGGCACGGACGAGAGCTGGCGCTGGAGCAACGACGGCCCGGTCCTCTATGCGGACCTGATGGACGGCGAGGTCTTTGACGCGAGAAAGGCACCGAGCTTTTCTCAAAACGCCGCCCTGACCTCGTACCCGGTCTGTCCCACCGCCTCCCCTGCGGACGGGATCTTGGAGCAGGAGGTCTTTTCCCCTGAACTGCGGATCACTCCCAGCGGCGCGAGAATTCTGGATTTCAAACAGAATCTGGCCGGATACGTCCGCTTCCATGTGCGGGGGGAGGCCGGCCAGCAGATCCGCCTGCGTCTGGGCGAAGCGCTGGATCACGGGGAATTCAGCGACCTGACCTTGCAGATGGACCTGCCGGGTCTTCCCGTCAAGCGGCAGGAAATCGTCTACACCTGCGCGGGCGGTGAGGAAGTGTTCCGGCCGGACTTTTTCTACTCGGGCTTCCGCTACGCGCTGGTGGAAGGCCTCGACACGGTGGACCCGGCGGATTTTGAGGCGGTGGCGGTGTACAGCGCACTGCGCTTTACCGGGAGCTTTGCCTGCTCCAATCAAAAGCTTACGCAGTTCGCCCGCAACACGCTGTGGAGCCTCAAGGGCAACTTCGTGGATATCCCCACCGATTGCCCCCAGCGGGAGAAAAGCGGCTGGACCGGGGACGCGCAGATCTTTGCGAAAACCGCCTGCTATTTTGCAGATCCCGCGGCCTTTTACCGTAAATGGCTGAGGGACGTGCGGGACTGCCAGGAGCCCAGCGGCCGCGTGCCCAACGTCTGCCCCCGCATCCGCAGCGCAGAGGGCAAGCGCGACATGCTCAACGGCGCGATCGGCTGGGCGGATGCCGCGGTCATCCTGCCCTATACGCTGTGGAAACTCTATGGAGATGAGCAATTCATCCGCGAAAACCTGGAGCTGATGCTGGGCTGGCGGGACTATATGATTCAGGCGGCCGCGGACAAGAGCTTTTATCATCTGCCGGACGGCATGCCCGTCAAAAATCAGATCGCGCCCTATCTGCTGGGCGATTCTCCCTACGCCAAATACATCATCGAGAGCGGCCTGCACTGGGGTGAGTGGTGCGAACCGGGCGTGGACGGCGTGGAGGAGCTCCTGCGGCCGAAGGCGGAGATCACCACCGCCTACATGCACTACTCTATGGAGCTTCTCGATGAGATGCTGCGCTCGGTGGATCTTCCGGAAGAGGCTGCGCTCTGCCGCGAGTACGCCGAAGGAGCGAAGAAGGCATACAACTATCATTTCGTCCGGGACGGGAAGATCCAAGCCCCGCGGCAGGCGCCCATGGTGCGCGCGCTGGCGCTGGGTCTGCTGGACACGGAAACGGCCGGTCGCGTGGCGGCGGATCTGAACCGCTCGGCCGTCGAGCGGCAATACACCGTCGGTACGGGCTTTCTCTCCACGCCCTTTGTGCTGGGCGTGCTGACACAATACGGCTATCTGGACACGGCTTACCGCATGCTGGAAAACACCGTAGCTCCCGGGTGGCTGGCCATGGTGGAGCAGGGCGCCACGACGGTCTGGGAAAACTATCTGGCCTATGATGAAAACGGGCACCCGCTCAAGCAGTCTATGAACCACTATTCTCCCGGCGCGGTCTGTGCGTTCCTGTTTGACACGGTCTGCGGCATCGAGGTGAAAAAGGAAAACCGCTTCACGATCCGGCCCCTGCCGGGCGGGAGCCTGCGCTGGGCCGAGGCAAGCTACGACTCCCCCTACGGAACCGTGTGCAGCCGCTGGGAGCGCACGGCAGACGGAACTGCGTTTCACATTGAGATTCCATCCAATACCGAGGCGGAGCTGACGCTTCCCGACGGGACGCAGAGGATCCTCTCCTGTGGAAGCTATTCCTATTTGCTAAAGCCTATTCCCGATCAAAAGCAGTGATCAAAAATCGCTGCCCCTCAAGTGGCATCCGTATTACTTACCCTGACCCTTAAAAGGGTCTTCGTATTCCTTTACGTTGAGCTTGTCCTGTATGATATCCGCCCGCTCCTGGTCTTGGATATATTTTCTGATGGCAGCTTCATTTAACCCTACTGTATTGACATAATATCCCCCTTTCCGCACCTCCGGATTCCGGTAATAACTTTGATCTGACCATCCCACATATAGGAAACAAGCTGGTGAAGATAAAGATCACGTTGTATCATTGACGCCTCCTCATCTCCGAGCGGGTCGCGGTACCCGCCATAGTCAAAATCCTACTTTGCAAAGCAGTCATCGGCGCCCTGAGCGGACTTGCCTTCGACAAGTTTCTCCGTCTGACAAAATACCGTCACAAGACGGAGCGGCGCATCCACGATCTCTGCGAGCGGGAGCACTGCGGCTGCGAGGACGAAGACGAGGGCAGCATTATGCATGCCGCCCTCGTCCATACCATTCACCTTGTGCTGTTTATTTTTCTGATTTCTCTCCTGCTCACGATCCTCGTGGAGGGATTCGGCGAGAACCGGGTCGCCGGTATTCTGACAGACCGGCCTGTGGCCGGCACAATCAATGACCGGCAGCTTCCGCCCTTTTCTCACTCCGCTTATTCCGCCGTCGCCAGCACAGCCATCCACGGCCTGCCCGGCAGATCCACCCAGACTTCCCCAGCAGCGCCCTGCTGCACGGTCTGTCTCGTCATATTCCAGGTATCGATCACCTCCAGACGGTACGTCTTTCCTCCCGGCAGTTCGATCCGCGCCTTGCAGCTGCACTGAATATCGTAATAATGCAGAATCACGCTGTCATCTGCCGTCCTGCCGATGACCTCCGTCTCACAGGCAAAAAAGCGGGCGGCCTCGATCGGGCTCATACGCAGCGCGCTCTTCATGAAGAACCGGAAGTCCTGCGGAACCTTCCGCTCCTCCAGAGCCCGATCCACCTGCTCCTCCGGCAGACCAGCAAGCATCATCACCTGCTCCAGCTGTGAAGCCTGCGGCTCCAGCGGCGCAGGCAGCGATTCCACGATGCTTCGCAGAAACGCGATCCGCGCCGGACTCTTTCCCACGAGCTTTCCGCCCTTTGCCCACCAGACAATCTCCTTCTCATCCGGATAAAATGTCTCTCCATGTGTGCAGACTGCCCCGCGTACCGTCGCCCGCCAGAACCGCGCCGTCATCTCCTCTCCAGAGATCGCGCCCCACTGCTCCGGCAGATTTCCCTCATAGCAGCACTCATCAATGCAGACAGGCTTGCCGTATTTTGCCTGCATCTCGGGAATGCGGGAGAGCTGCTTCGTCTGCCATGACATATGTGTGATGGCCGGGCGCGCCACGTCATAATACTGGAAACCGTTGTGATTCGACAGCAGATGATGCCAGGGATCATGCTCCGCAATAAACTGCTCGATCTCATGCCAGTCATCCATCGTCTTGGCAGCACAGAAATCATACTCGTTCGCCATGCTCCACCAGATGCCCGGAAACGCCGCGAACCGGCGCAGCAGATAATCCAGATAGATCAGATTGTCCTCCTGCGGCATCGTGGCAAATCCCCAGTTGTCATAGGGATGAAACAAAATCAGATCCACCTGGATGCCGGCCTCAAAGAGCTGGGAGAGCCGCTTCTCGAATGCATCCCAGAAGGCATAGCACGGATGAGCCGGATCCCACGCCCCGTCCGAGCCTTTTTCGAACGCGTAGTGCTGCGGCTCATTGTGATTGTACTGATAGTGCTTCGGGAAGACGCACATACGGATCTTGTTGAACGGTGCGTGGCGAAGCGTCTCGATTGTCTCATCCATCAGCGCATCCGTCTGAGATGCCAGTGCGTAGACTGTCGTGCCGAATCCATAATACGGCGTCCCGTCGTCAAAATAAAAGTGTATGCCTCTGGCGCGCACCACGCCGTGATGCCCTTCCCGCGCGGGTTCCACGGCAAGTGTCCCTTCGTCTGCCGCAAGACCGCGCACCTTGTACGTATATGTGCCTGCCTGCTCCGGCAGAAAACGGACCATACAAGTGCCGTTTCCCGCATAGAAGCCGCGCACCTCGGTCACACTCCCGTCCGCCGCGCAGGTAAATTCCGCCGCAAGGTCAATCTGCGCCTCATTCACCGCATCCGGCACCGCCGCATAAGTCAGTTCCACCGTCTCGTACTGATACCCTTTTGCCATCATTTCCGTTCTCCTCTGTGATCTCCCATCGCAAACCTCCCTGTTTCTGCAGCTTCCCACAGCCATTTCTGTCACTATGAATGTACATGAACCGCCTCTTAATTTCAATCGTAAATTCAGTATTAATGACTTAATTATTTACTCAATTATTTACTTAATCATTGAAACTGAACTTAAGTGCCGCCGTGTAAATGGCACTGCACGATCAGCCCGGCGTTAGCACAGAAACAAGAAAGCGTGTCAAACTCGCCGCCGGAAAATACGGCTATGACCTGTCCCGCATCCAGAACAGAAAAGCGCAGGGCGGCTCAATTGATTTCCTGGTAAATAAAAAGAGCGGCGCCATCGTCGGATTCGACAACCTCCCCGCCGGCGAGATTATCGACCCACCGCTCACCACCATCAACGTTCCGAAACGCGCGCTCGGAGAGGAAGCCGTCCTACGCCTCGTCCGCCGCATTGAGAATCCGAATCTCCCTATAAATCGAGTAGGAGGCGGTGATTAGCCGCCGTCCTCTCACACCACCGTGCATACCGTTCGGTACACGGCGGTTTCAACAGTTGACATGCACAGACTGATACGCTATGGCAAGATCATAAAAGCCCCTGTGTCGTACAGAAGTATCATTGTGCTGCGACGGATCATAGCTGTACCCGGAAGCAATCCGGACTTACATGCCGGTCCGCGCTCCCGTCATTTCTGACGATCTTCGCGCTTTCCGCTGATGTACCTCCCCGTCACAGGGCTGTACCTGAAGAATGCATATGCAGTTTTCAAGGATCGGAGATACGGAGCTGTTTGGCTCCTGATATGTACAAGTTTATCGGGGGAAGATGTAAGATTTTAGGGACTGGTAATGGAGATTTACTACTGAGACTGTAGAGATTTGCAAAATTGATATCAGCCGTAATCTTGTATTGACAAGAAAATTATGAGAGACAAGTCAGCAAATATATGGAACAGAAAAGAGGGTGAAGAGCATCACCTGCATGACAGGTTGTTCTTCTCCCTCGTTTTTTTGATCTTACTTAGGATTGAATTCTCAACAGATTCCCACGGACTGCACTGAAAACAGAACGGTATTTCTGCTGTTCAGAAGCCAGACAGGCGATCCAGTAGGTGGCATGGGCTTCCGGATCAGTGATAGGAAGCGCCACTCTGTCCGGTGGCTGATAGCCGGCTTTCAGCATTCGGTCGGAATTGAAAAACGGCAGATTAGAGGCATCGATCAGCTCTCCCAAAGCATCCATGCTGTTCTGGATCAGCAGATCTGAGGCATTCAGCTTCTCCAGGGTGACGTCCATCCAAAATCCCACATGGGCTGTCATCAGGATGCGGAGACCCTTCAGCTCTTCAAAAGTGACACTGTCCTGCTTTGCCAGAGGATGGTCCTTTGCAATGGAGATATATAACTGTTCATCCAAATATCTCTGGCAGAACAGGTCCTTATCTTCTGGACAGTGATGCAGAACGACCATCTGGTAAAGATGGCTTCGAAGACCGGCAAGCAGCTTTTCATCGTTACTCACAATCTCAGTGGACAGGGTTTTTTCGGGAAGTTGTTCCTGCAGGATCGGCATCAGGTCATTCACCGGAAAAGGTGAACATGAGCCGATGCTGACCGTCCGGAGACTCCGGTCAAACGCCGTGACCCTTTCGATCATCTCCTGATTTGCTTCCAGAGCTCTTCTGGCATAGTCTGCCGCCAGTTTTCCCGTTTCATTCAGCGAGATCTTGCTGTTTTCCCTGATAAACAAGGATACTCCAAGCACATCCTCCAGCTTCTTCATGGAACGGCTCAAGGACGGCTGCGATATATGCAGTTCTTCAGATGCTTTTAAAAGCGTGCCGCAGCGGGCAACGGCTTCAAACTGCTCCAGCAGGTAGGATTCGATCAGCATGACATCATTTCCTCTCTGTTTTCTATCTATCTATATACGTCACACGTATACCATTATAGCCACAAAGCAGTGTACTTACAATGGATATCTCGATAAAATAGCATCATCAAGAGAGAAACAACATATAGCTGTCGAACAACGATAGAATCGAAAGGAGATAAAGACCATGGAATATGTCACACTGAATACCGGAGCAAAGATGCCGCTGGAGGGTTTCGGAGTTTTCCAGATCCCGAATGCCGCCGAATGCGAACAGGTTGTTTACGATGCAATCAAAACAGGATACAGACTGCTGGACACTGCCGCTTCCTATGGCAATGAAGAGGCGCTTGGAAAAGGCGTGAAGCATGCCATCGCTGATGGCCTGGTGACCCGGGAAGAGCTTTTCATCACCACCAAGGTCTGGATCACCGACATGAAGACCGAAGATTCGGCTTATGAGGCAGTAAAGACTTCTCTTCGGAAGCTGGACATGCCGTACGTGGACCTGGTCCTGCTTCATCAGGCAATGGGCGATTACTTCGCGGCTTACAGAGGTATTACAAAAGCATATAAGGAAGGTCTCACGAAGGCGATCGGTGTTTCCAATTTCTATCCTTTCGTACTGGTGAACCTGTGTGCCAACGTGCAAGTCATCCCCGCCGTCAATCAGGTGGAGCTGCATCCCTTCTTCCAGCAGGAAGATGCGCTGGCTGTCATGAAGGAATACGGCATTGCACCACAGGCATGGGGTCCGCTCGCCGAAGGAAAGCACGGGATCTTCAAGGATCCGCTGCTGACTGAGATTGGCGCCAGGTACGGCAAGACGGCGGCACAGGTCGTCCTCCGCTGGAATACCCAGCGCGGCGTTTCGATCCTTCCCAAGTCCGTCCATGTGGAGCGTATGGAGCAGAACCTGGATATCTGGGATTTCTCCCTTACGGATGAAGAGATGGAGCAGATCAAGGAAAAGGACCTTGGTCACAGCGAGATCATCAACCATTTCGATCCCCAGCTTGTCAAGTGGCTGCTTAGCTACAAAGCCTGATGACCGGACATGGAGAATAAGGAGCAGAATATGACAAAAGAACTGGTAGTTTACTTCTCCGTTTATGGCACGGCAAAGATCGTAGCCGAAGAGATCGCAAAACAGACCGGCGCGGATATCGCAGAGATCGAGCCTGTCGTACCCTATGACAGCAACCGGGATCACTACAACGCGCTGGCAAGACTCGCAAAGAAAGAACATGACGAAAATCAGAGGCCAGCGATCAAAAACGAGATCGACATCGAAAGCTACGACCGCATCTATATCGGCTATCCCATGTGGTGGTACACCTTCCCGATGATCATTTACACGTTCTTTGACAAATACGATTTCAGTGGGAAGACCATCATCCCCTTCAACACCCACATGGGTTCCGGAGACGGCGGCACCTACGATACAATCCGTGAGCTGGAGCCGAAGGCGATCGTGCTGACCGGCCTCCCGGTGGAGATGCGGGATGCTGAGAACGGCCCGGCAAAGGCAGTTGAGAAGTGGCTGAAGAGCCTGGATTGATCATAAGACAGGAGGTACTCATGAATCCATTTACCTACAGCTATCCAGTAAAGGTCTATTTCGGCGAAAAGGCAACGTCCAGGAATCTGGCTGCTGAACTGGCCAAGGTCGGTCAAAATGTGCTGCTGGCCTATGGCGGTGGTTCCATTAAGAAGAACGGCGTCTATGATGAACTGCTGGATATTCTGAAAGAAGCGGGAAAGACCGTGACGGAGTTTACCGGGATCATGTCCAACCCGACCTACGCGAAGGTACAGGAGGGCGCTGCCCTTGCCCAGGAGAAGAACATTGACTTCATTCTGGCAGTGGGCGGCGGCTCTGTCATCGACTGCTGCAAGATCGTCTCTGCCCAGGCGAAGCTGAATAAAGATATTTGGGAGCTGGAGTATACCGATCACAAGCAGCCGACGGAATTCATTCCTATGGGAGCAGTGGTCACTTCCTTCGGCACCGGCGCGGAGATGAACAACGGCGCGGTCATCACCAACGAGGAAAAGATGCTGAAATCCGCTCTCTGGGGCGCATTTTACAGCTTTGCGATTCTGGACCCGGCTTACACGATGACCATGCCGATGAAGCAGGTGATCTCCGGTGCGTTCGATTCTCTTTCTCACAGCATGGAGACCTACATGGGCTCTCCCAGAGAAGTGAACCTCTCTGACGAGATCAATGAGGCCACCCAGAGAAACATCATCCGGAACATCCGCGCCACACTGAAGGATCCGCAGGACATCCAGGCAAGAAGTGAGCTGATCTGGGCCGCGGCCATGGCGGAGAACGGAATCTTAAAGATCGGCAAAGCCACGGATTTCCAATGCCACATGCTGGAACACCAGCTCGGTGCCTACACCGATTGTAACCATGGACAGGGGCTGGCGGTGCTGCACCCGGTGCTTTACAGGCATATGATGCCGGAGGCAAATCACCAGTTTGCCAGACTTGCGACTGAAGTCTGGGGGATCGATCCGGCCGGAAAAAGCGAAGCAGAACTGGCAGAAGCCTTTGTAGACGCTCTCATCGCCTTTATCAGGGAGATCGGTCTGCCAACCACTTTTGCGGAGATGAACATCTCTGCTGATACCGACTTTAAGGCGATCGCGGATTCCACGGTCCTGACCGGCGGATGCGCAAAGAAGTTCACAAGAGATGAATTATTGGAGGTATTACTCGAATGCAGATAAGAAGACTATTCGCGGTACTGCTTGCCACGGTTATGGCATTGACACTTGCAGCTTGCGGAACAGGCAGCAACACGCAAGATTCTTCAGATAACACAAAAGCGCAGGAAACGACTGCGGCGGGTACTGGAAATGCAGACTCTGCCACAGCTTCTGATGCGACTTCGGATCTGCCGTCATCCGATCCTTCTGACACACAGACAGCTGATAACAAGATTCTGGTTGTGTATTTCTCCTGGTCAGGACATCTCGACAGCATGGCACATTGGGTGGCAGATGAAACGGGCGGGGATCTTTATCGTGTGACGGCAAAGGATCCTTATCCCGATGATTATAATCAGACTGCTGACCGGGCCAAGCAGGAGCAGGATAACGATGAGCGTCCCGAGATCATGATCGACCTTACAGAAGAACAGATGGCGCAGTACGATACGGTCTTCTTCGGTTTCCCGGTATGGTGGTACGATCTTCCGATGCCCATGTGGACATTCCTGGAAAGCTATGATTTCTCGGGCAAGACGATCATCCCGTTCTTCTCTCATGAAGGCAGTTCGAACGGTGCGGGTGCTCTGCCTACCATCGAAAAGCTGGCTGAGGGAGCCACAGTAAGAAGCGATGATGCTTTATCGATTCGAGGCGGAAGGGTTGACGGCTCGGAAAATGATGTCCGGGAATGGGTGCGGGGGCTGGACCTGGAATAACTGACTCCGTGCCGAATGGCGCGGCCGGCACGGAGAATGATATAAGCGCGCCGACGGAGATCGACTTTGGAGACGTGTATATCCGCGGTTTCCTGTTTGATAATGTTCTGCACAGCGAAAACGACGGGGATATCCATTTCGGGCTGTATATACCGGAAAACTATGATGGCTCCGAACCTTATGCGCTCTACGTTACATTGCCCGGCTACGAAGGGCTGTACTTTCAGGGTGTCGGCGTGAATATCCGCGCCGAAGATTACGGGATCGAAGCACAGAAATACAACGAAAAAATGATCATCGCTGCCCCGCAGCTGAACGATTGGAGAGAAACCTCCGCCAGACAGACGGTGGCACTGACCCGATACTTGATCAGCCATTACAACATTAATCCTGAGAAGGTTTACCTGAATGGCTATTCCGGCGGGGGCGAGACTGGATCCCTGGTCATGGAGATCGCTCCGGAGCTGTACACAGCCTTCCTTCACTGCTCTTCTCAGTGGGACGGAGACCTGGATCCCCTGGCAAAAGCCGGAACGCCCATCTATATGGTGACCGGTGAGAGCGACAGCTATTACGGCAGCTCTTCTGTGCGGGAGACCTATGATAAGCTCGTTCAGCTTTACCGGGACAAAGGCCTCACGGATGATCAGAACGAGAAGCTGGTCGTTTTAGACCTGAAAGACCAGGCGTGGTTCGACGCACGCGGCATCCGGGATCAGCACGGTGGCGGAGGATACTTTGCCCACGAAGAAGACATCATGAACTGGCTGTTTGGAGAACATGAATGAGAAAGCATATGAAGAAACTGCGAATGACAATTGATATCGCAATGACCATAGTCCTGATCGGGCTGATGGCATACTCGTTAATCGGCACATTGACTCATGAGATCCTCGGAACAGCGATGTTTGTCCTGTTTATTGTTCATCACATCCTGAACAGGAAGTGGTTCGGCGCGCTTTCAAAGGGAAGATACAGAAGCTTTCGGACTTTCCAGACGGTTCTTGTCTTCCTGCTGATCGGAACAGTCTTGGCGTCGGCCATCAGCGGGATCATCCTGTCGGAGCATGTGTTTACGTTTCTTCATATCAGCAAAGGTGCTTCTGTTGCCCGGAGCGTACACATGGTATGCGCGTACCTGAACTACATCCTGATGTCGCTTCATCTGGGATTGCATTGGAATGTGATGCTTGGTGCGATGCCAAAAGGCAAAGACAGGAAAAAAACAACTGATTTCGTACTGCGTGCGGGTGCGATCGCCATAGCAGCATACGGCGTATATGCGTTCATCCGAAGGCAGATCGGGGAATACCTTTTTCTTCGGACACATTTTCTGTTCCTGGATCCGAGAGAACCCATCGTCTTTTTCTTCCTGGATTATTTGGCTATCATGGGACTGTTTGTCTTTATCGGTCACTATCTGGCTGGATGGTTAAAAAGGCTGGATAAGAGAGGAGTCAGTAAATGAGAAGAATCATACTGCTGCTGTGCGTGCTGATGCTTGTCGGAATACTGGTGTCCTGCGCAAAAGCCTCAGATCAGCCTCAGCAGCAAACAGAACAAAATGAAACAGAGGCATCATCGGAGGACACGAAAGAACCTTCAGATGTCACCTTATCAGAGAATAAGGAAACTATGGAGCAAACAGGATATACAACCGCTGTTCCGTCTTCATATAAGGCCGCATCCGACCATCCCGGTACTGTGACCAGGGTGGATTATGATTCGAAGGATTATGTCAGAGACGGAGCAGCAATCACAAAAACAGCCTACGTTTATACCCCTTACGGCTATGATAAAAACGATGAAGAAATCCGATACAACATCATCTATCTGATGCACGGCTGGGGCGGACACGCAGGCGAATACTTTGAATACACTTCAACCAAAAACGTGTTTGATCACCTGATCGAAAACGGCGACATCCCACCGGTCATCATCGTATCAGCCACGTTCTACAATGATAACAGCGACACGGGTTTAAGCGGATCGATTGCCGAGTTCCGCCAGTTCCACCGGGATTTCGAAGAAAACCTGATGCCAACGGTGGAAGGAAGGTTTCACACTTATGCAGAGTCTGCTTCGGATGAGGATCTGAAGGCATCCCGGGATCATCGGGCTTTCGGTGGATTCTCCCTGGGCTCGGTCACGACCTGGCTGCAGTTCTGCTATGACACAGATTATATTCGTTACTTCCTGCCGATGAGCGGATCCTGCTGGTATTACGGCACTTACGGAGATTTTCAGATCGAAAGGAATGTGGACTTCATCGAACAGCTGGTGAAGGATAAAGACCTTGAGAGAAAAGGCTATTTCATATATCACGCCGTCGGCACACAGGATGCGGTAAAGAGCCAGTCCATCGCCATGGCGGAGGAAATGCTGGAAAGGTCTGACGTATTCACACCGGAGCATTATGTGTTCTACCAGAAGGACGGCGGCTATCATGACTTTGACGCCGTACAGGAATATCTGTACAACGCATTTCCGCTGTTTTTTCGTGATTCGGAAGAACCTCTTGTGATTTCCGGTGCGGAGCAGGCTGCAGCCTATACAAAGGATACCAGGATCAGCGATGTACAAAGTGATCCTGCTTTCGGCGATTACGGCAGGCTGCTCTTTCCTGTAAACAGCGGATATATGAGCGGTGATACGCTTGGGAGTCTTCGTCTTACCTGGTACAACTACATCGATCCGGACAAGACGGTGGAGATCGTGAATTACCTGAAGAACCATGCCGAAGCCGGGGAAACGGTTTTTTACGATATATACACCGACGCGGAAAAGGCCGCTGATCCAGCCAAAAGAGATACCGGTCTGTTCTTCTTCAAGGGTGATCCCGGTGCCAAGTTTGCCGTCGTAAACGCCGGCGGCGGTTTTGCCTACGTTGGTGCGATGCACGACAGCTTTCCCCACGCCTTGGAGCTTTCCAAGATGGGATACAACGCCTTTGCGCTGATCTATCGTCCGGGAGCACAGACGGCTTGTGAGGATTTGTCGAGAGCCATTGCGTTCATCTTCGAGCACGCAGACGAGTTGGAAGTTGACATTGCTGACTACTCCCTCTGGGGCGGATCGGCAGGTGGAAGAATGTCGGACTGGGTAGGAACATACGGTACGGAGAATTTCGGAGAGAAAGCCTATCCACAACCTGCAGCTGTCATTGTAAATTACACCGGACTTTCGGAAGTGACAGGCTACGAGCCGCCGACTTACAGTGCAGTCGGGACAAGCGATGGTATCGCAAACTGGCGGACGATGAAATCCAGACTGGATACCATGTCCGAGATGGGTATTCCAACGGAGTTCCATTCCTACGACGGACTGCCACATGGATTCGGACTTGGAACAGGAACGGTCGCGGAAGGCTGGATTGATGACGCTGTGGCATTCTGGGAAGACCAGATGTGACACTGAAGAAAGTGAGGAATTTTACATGAAAAAACAAACAGCAGGCAGAGAACGTTTGGGAGAACTTGCTCCTAAATTTGCGGAATTAAATGATGACGTCCTCTTTGGAGAGGTGTGGTCGCGGGAATCGCAGCTGTCGCTCCGTGACCGCAGTATGATCACGATCGCGGCACTCTTTTCCGCAGGACTGTACCCGCAGCTGAAAAGCCATCTGATCCTTGGCAAGGAGCATGGTGTGACAAAGGAAGAAGCAATCGAAATTGCTACACAGCTAGCATTTTACTGTGGGTGGCCGAAGGCCTGGAGTACCTTCCCGATGATCGCAGAGGTCTGGGGAGAGGAAGATACGAAGCCGAACCTTGCATTCCCCATCGGTGAGCCGAACACGGCGTTTGCACAGTATTTTGTTGGACAAAGCTATCTGAAGCCTCTGACGATGGAGCAGGTACCGACCTTCAACGTAACATTTGAGCCTGGCTGCCGCAACAACTGGCATATCCACCATGCGGACAATGGCGGAGGACAGCTGCTTATCTGCATTTACGGAAAAGGCTGGTATCAGGAGTGGGGCAAAGAGGCGCGTGAGCTGTATCCCGGTGATGTAGTCAATATTCCTGCAAATGTGAAGCATTGGCACGGTGCGGCAAAGGACAGCTGGTTTCAGCATATCGCACAGGAAATTCCCGGCGAGAACATCAGGACTGAATGGTGTGAGCCGGTTGATGATGAACAGTACAACAAACTCTAGTAATCAAGGAGGAGAACATATGAGAACATGGCTTATTACAGGCTGCTCTACCGGAATTGGACGAGGGATAGCGAAGGCAGTGCTTCATTCCGGCGATCAGGCTGTCGTTACGGCAAGAAATATATCGAAAATACAGGAATTTGAAGCGAAATACCCGGATACCTGTATGGCGCTTTCTCTTGACCTGACGGATGAGAGCAGCATGAAAAAAGCAGTCGAAGAAACATACAACAGGTTCGGCAGAATTGACGTGCTTGTCAATAACGCGGGATACGGTTATCGCGCTGCAATTGAGGAAAGCGAAGAAGACGAGATCGGACTGCTGTTTCAGACGAACGTATTCGGGCCGGCGAAGCTTATGAATCTGTGCCTTCCGAAAATGCGGGAGGAAAAGACGGGAATCATCATTAATGTTTCTTCTATCGGCGCAGTACGGGCGGCAGTCGGCAATGGCTTCTACTCTGCCTCGAAAGCGGCGTTGGAACTTGTCAGTGACGCAATCGGAAAAGAAACGGAGCATCTTGGGATCAAGGTGATGACAGTGGAACCGGGCGCATTCCGTACAGCATTTTATGATTCCCTGCATGGGGCGAGTCGGGCGATTTCCGACTATACGCCGTCTGTAGGTTCGATGCGCCTTGAAAATATGGTAAATAATCATGACCAGAAGGGCGATCCTGATAAGGCTGGAAAACTGATCGTGGAGTTGGTATCGTCAGGGAATCTTCCAAAGAGACTGCCTCTCGGCAGTGACGCAGTACGGATTATCCGGGATGAGCTTAAGAGCCGCCTTGCAGAAGTGGAGAAAACAGAAAGCTACAGCATAACAACAGATTATTGATGGAGATATTTATGAAGAACAGAATCTTAGGAAAAGACCTGGAGGTGTCGCCTATTGGTCTGGGTTGCATGGGATTTTCCCACGCATACGGAACTGCAACAGATGAGGACACAGCCATTAACGCGATTCGGCAGGCTGTGGAAATGGGCTATACCTTCTTTGATACGGCTGAATGTTATATCGGTGAAAAGGCAGATGGGAGTATCAGCTACAACGAGGAGCTGGTAGGAAAAGCGCTTGCTCCATATCGGAATCAGGTAAAAGTTGCCACAAAGTGCGGCGTTAAGCATGAGAACCTCTTCCCGGTTTTGGAAGAACTGAATATCGGATATGTGGCCTTTTCTCCGCTTGCCAACGGTATTCTGTCCGATGCCTTTGCAAAGGGTGAGCAGTTTGATAAAGCGGATTATCGCAGTGCTATGCCGCAGTATTCTGATGAGGCGTTTGAACAGAACAGAGAACTTCTTTCGCTGATCAGAAATCTTGCGGAAGAAAAGAACGCCACACCTGCGCAGATCTCTTTGGCGTGGATGCTCTGCAAGAAGCCTTATATCGTTCCAATTCCTGGTTCGAGAAAGGCAGAGCGCATCAGAGAAAATCTTGGTGCAGCGGAGATCGCCCTGACAGCGGATGAGGTTATGAGCATTGATAAAAAACTGGATCACATGGAGATGTCGGCAGTATTCGGTGGCTCTCCTGTGAAGAAATGATGGAGGAAATGAAAATGAGCATTTTATTTATAAACGCAAGTCCGAATAAGAATGGGAATACAGCAAAGCTGGCGAAGGAACTGCTTACCGGAAAAGAGTACGCAACCTTAAATCTCATCGACTATAAAATCTATTCCTATGGTCAGCAATATCCGGATGACCAGTTTAATGAAGTTATTGATGCGATCCGCAAGGCAGATACCGTGGTCATGGGTTCGCCACTGTACTGGCATAACATCTGCGGTCTTATGAGAAATTTCCTTGATCGCTGCTACGGACCGGTCGGACAGGGCGAGTTTGGCGGAAAGAATCTGTATTTCATCATGCAGGGTGCCTCACCGGAGAAATGGCAGCTTGAATCATGTGAGTTTACCATGTCCCGTTTTGCCGGCTTGTATGGGTTTGCTTATAAGGGCATGGTAACGAATTCGCAGGAAGCAAAGAAAATAAATGTGGATTAATCGGTGGGCGGGGGCGATGTCGATATGATCTTGATAAAGGTGAAAGCGGAAGATGCTTCAATATCAATTATCTGCAGATGGGAGGGCTCTTTACAGCACTCGGCGAATAAGGAGGTCTTATGAAGGATTTTCAATTAAGAAATTTTTCTGAAATGGGCGTGGATATGTATTTTGATGGGGCTGTGTCTGAGCAGGATGTTACGGACATTAATATTGAAACTACGCTTAGCACAGCCGAAGTAACAGCTATCATGAAAGAGTGTATGAGAAAGTAGAAGGTGATGCAAATGAAAGTGTTATTGATAAACGGCAGTCCGCACCAGAAAGGATGTACTTATACCGCGCTTTCCGTGGTGGCGTCTGCATTGAATGAGGAAGGCATAGAGACGACAGTTTACTGGATTGGCAATAAGCCTATCGGTGGATGTATCGGATGTTTCCAGTGCGCGAAGAAACAGAAATGTGTGTTTGATGACAGGATAAATGAATTCACGGCTTTAGCGGCTGATTATGACGGATTTATCTTCGGTTCGCCGGTTTATTATTCCGGCATGAACGGAAGTCTCATGAGTTTTATGGACAGGGTATTCTTCTCAGCGTCCGCGCAGAATCCGCACCCGTTCCGCTTCAAGCCTGCGGCAGCGATTGTGTCTGCAAGACGGGCTGGAACTACGTCCGCACTTGACCAGATGAACAAATATTTCTTCCATCAGCAGATGCCGATTGCCGCTTCCCGTTACTGGAACATGGTTCACGGCAACACGCCGGAAGAGGTTATGCAGGATGAAGAAGGACTTCAGATTATGCGCTACCTTGGCAGAAATATGGCGTGGCTTTTGAAACTGAAAGAAGCCGGGGATAATAACGGAGTCGCATTGCCCAAGCAGGAAGAAACCAGACTTGCAACGAACTTTATAAGATAAATACAACGAAATACTGATTATTCAGACCTGTAGGTCATCTCTTCGGAGAGCCTGCAGTTTTTTTTATTTTGACGTTAGTAAAGATTCGGGTTGATATGTAATATAAAAATTCAAAGGAATATATTTACACAGCAAGTAAGTTCAATTTCTTGACATCATCATAGTGATGCACTCTCTTCGGATCACACGCCAGGAAGAGCTTTTCTACAAGCTCATCAACTGATAGCCTCATCCTGTACGCTGCACGAAATACGAGGTTGTAACGATTCAAATACTTGGTAGCCACACCCCGGTAGTCGTAATAACGGTTCTTGATGAAGCTGTGCAGATTGTTAACCGTGTTCAAGTAGTAATGCCAAAATCAATCGCTCATTTTGAATCCAGGCGATTGATTTACAATTTGCCGGCAAGCTCTGTCATCTGCGCGGACAGTTCAAGAAGGCTTGCACGGACGGAATCCCTGCCAAGTTCGCGTCCCAGAAGCAGATAGTCGGTACTGACATGGAAGTAGAGTGCGATCTCACCAGAAGCTCCAGAGATGGTTTTTTCTTTCCGCCTGACGCGGAGAACGGAAGGATACACCTGCATGCAGTACGATTTGGAATCTTCAGAGTCTGACAAGGGCGCAAAAGGTAAGGGTACCGATACTGCTTTCCCTGAAAACGGAAAATCAGCAATATGTGTATCCTCGCCCTTAATACATGTCAGGCTTTCAAACTGTTTTCTGATGTTCGAAAGCTCCGCCGGCAGGAATAGAAAGAGACCGCCGGCAGGGCTGGATCCTATTAAAAATAGAATCCGATCCTGCCGGCGGCCTCTCATGTAATTTATCTGGTTAAACCAGCCGATAGTTACAAATCGGTTCCTGAATATTTTGGCCTTATAGACGAAAAGATCAATTTGAGCATATTCCGGCATAAGGCAGTCTTTATGGCATGTGCCGATTATCTTATGAATCAGAAGATCGTTTCTTTGCCAAGCAGGAAATCCAGTACATTGATATGACGAATGCCGTTTTCATCCGTGAATGACGCCGGAATATCCCGACGCATAACGATTTTCTCAAAGAAATCATTCGTCAGTCGCAGAGAGTCCAGTTCACTGGTTGTCTTTTCTGTATGAGACATTTCATAGGCGGATTGGATATATACCTTTTTGTCTCCTTGATTGACAACAAAATCAATTTCTTTTTGCACCTTCTGATCTTTTCTCCTGTCGAGAACGACACCAACATCAACGGAATATCCCTGTATAATCAGTTCATTGTACAGGATGTTTTCCATGATATGACCCGGATCAAATTGCCGGAAATTAACTCGCGCATTACGGAGCCCGATATCTGTGTAATAATATTTGTTTGGATACTGAAAATATCGTTTTCCCTTGATATCCCAGCGCTTTGCTTCGCTGATCAGAAAGGCATTCTTCAGGTATTCCAGGTAACTTGAAACAGTTTTAGGGCTGATATTCGCTCTTTTTGTACTGTTCAGTGTGTTGGCAATATTGGTAGGATTTGTCAGAGAACTGACAGATGACGCAAGAAAGTCCAGGATATCAGAAAGTACATCAGGGCGTTCAATTCCCTCACGCTCAATGATATCCTTGATATATACCTCATTAAAAAGCTGTGCTAAATAGTCTTTTCGCTGTCGGTCTTCCTTCAGATTCAGAAGGTATGGCATCCCGCCATAAAGCATATAGCGGTCAAATGCATCTCTTTTATCTCCTCCTGCAGCGGCAAAGAATTCCCGGAAAGAAAGAGGATATACATGGATCTGAGAAGAACGGCCGCGAAATTCTGTTACAATGTCGCTTGACAGCATCCTGGAATTGCTTCCTGTGACATACACATCAAGATTTTTGTATCCCCGCAGTTCATTCAGCATGTCATAGATCGTTACCTTTTCGCCGGGCAGATCCGGATCTGGAACGGAAACAGACAGTTGAATTTCATCGATAAAGAGATAGTACTGTTGTGCGCTGTTTTGTATCTTTGCCTCGACCATACTGCTGAGAGCAATCGGGCTGCGGAATTTTACATCTTTGCGTTTATCAAGTTCGATTGTGATGATGTTCTCCGCGCTCGTCCCCTGTGACAGCAGATAATCACGAAACAGTTCGAATAAAAGAACAGACTTTCCGCACCGCCGTATCCCGGTAATCACTTTGATCTGGCCATCCCACATATAGGAAACAAGTTGGTGAAGATAAAGATCACGTTGTATCATTGGCGCCTCCTGATATTACGTACTTAGGCCGTAATCGTCTTAAGATCGTAATTAAAGTATAGTCCGTTGAGCCCTGCGGTTCAACATGAAATTACGCACTTGAGACGTAATCGGCATAAGATAGCAGTCAAATATTACACCCGGGCGATTGAAGCCGACAGGTATTGGACATTCGCTTGTCTTGGCGATGAACCCAAGATCACCTGCACTTCTTCCGGCAATATGACAGAACAACTTTGAAAACATGAAACTGTAACACACCAATTTACAATTTTCTGGCAATCTCTGTCATCTGCCAGGAAATATGTATACAGGCTGATAAGGCCTTTCGTTTCGGTTCATCTTGGCGGTCATCCACCGGTCTAGCTCCTTGTAGCAGACAGCACTCACACAGTGTCTTCCCTTTGCATAGCAGCAGTCTTCGCATTTCTTTTCCTGCCCGGTCTTGATTACCTCCGCGAGGTAATAGCAGTTCTCTCTGTCCAGGATGCAGCCGGTCTCATCTAACGTAATTAGAAATCCATCCGCAGAAACGGGAGCATCTGCTTTTCATTTTCCGCTCTTTTCCGGCGGAACCAGTGCGCTATCCACAGAAAAACACAGATATACGCATGTAATCAGAGAACCTTACGCCATTTTTAGCAGAGCGGCTGCCTGAGCCTGATTTTGCCCGTTAGAAAAGCCGCCTGTTTTATTAGAAGTCCTCTAATCGAACCCAGAATTCATTAGATGAAATAAAAAAGCATGGAAGAATTTCAAATGAATTCTTCCACGCCTTTACGAGTAGCGTTCCTGGGCGGATTCGAACCGCCGGCCTTCCGCTTAGGAGGCGGACGCTCTATCCTGCTGAGCTACAGAAACAAATATATAATGATATCTGCTCAGACGAACAAATATCATTATACCTTATTTTGATTAAAAATTCAACCTTCCCTGAAGCCAGATTATTGCTTTCAATCTTCGTCCGACTTCCGGTTCTCCCGTCAGATCCTTTTCGTTAATGCAGACGTCCAGAGGGACGTCATTACAGATAACACCGATCTGGTACACCTTTTCTCCGGTCACACGATTTCTGACTTCCTCGCAGCTCGTGATGTCGCCCATGATATTGTACAGGTCACATTCCATACCATAAGGCATGAAATAGGAATCAACAATGGTGTAGATATCCTCATTCTGTACCCTGTGCGAGAGCATGGTATAGGTATCGTAATCCTCCATCGTCAGGCTCTCAATTGCGTCTTCATCGCCGTTCTGTGCCGCGTTGAACAGTGAACTGCGCTCCTCCAGTTTCTTCCGGTCCACGGGAAGCGCTTTCTGTTCTTTCCTTACAGGGAACAGTACCGTGCCGTTTTCCGCAAGTGCAGAAAGGGAAACCGAGGTTGTCGTGTCATTTAACTGTCCGCCGCCACACATGCTGATATATTCACCTGCATTGGACACATAAAAAATCAGTGTCGTGCCGACTCTCATATCGTCACAGGCCCCGGCAAACGACTCTGTGGCCAGATGGCGTTCAACGGCAATCTGCTCATACGAGGTGACCTGCGATCCCCAGAAAAACGGGAACAGATATTCCATATGGAATAAGTTTTCATTGTCGTAGGTGCCGCACACGGTCACGCCCATGTCTGTAGCAAATTCCTTTGATATTTCTGCAAAAAGGTGACCTTCTTCATCCACTGCTGTTTTTTTGAAATCATAGTGAACGAGGACATCCTGAATCAGGCGTCCGAGATCGTCAAGCTCATGTAATCTGCTGAAACCGATTGATCTGAGGAATTTATGCATAGGCAACTCCTCTCAATATTTTTTTGAAACGACAGATCTGTCCATGTGGATTTCCTCATGGCTTCCGTTTCGTTCCATTATTTTTCCAGGCAGGATTTTCTTGGGACAAGCTTGTCCTTTCCACCCATATACGGACGAAGCGGCTCCGGAATCGATACTGTACCGTCTGCATTCAGATTATTCTCAAGGAATGCGATCAGCATACGCGGCGGTGCGACACAAGTATTGTTCAGGGTATTGGCGAGATATTTCTGTCCGTCCTCTCCCTGAACGCGGATTCTCAGTCTTCTCGCCTGAGCGTCTCCGAGGTTGGAACAGCTTCCTACTTCAAAGTATTTCTTCTGACGTGGAGACCAGGCCTCTACATCGCAGGACTTTACTTTGAGATCCGCAAGATCTCCGGAGCAGCATTCCAGTGTGCGGACCGGAATATCCATGGAGCGGAAGAAGTCAACCGTGTTCTTCCACAGCTTGTTGTACCAGTCCATGCTCTCCTCCGGCTTGCAGACAACGATCATTTCCTGCTTTTCAAACTGATGAATCCGGTATACGCCTCGCTCTTCGATTCCATGCGCACCCTTCTCCTTGCGGAAACACGGGGAATAACTGGTAAGCGTAAGCGGAAGCTTCTGTTCCGGGATGATCTGATCGATGAAACGTCCGATCATGGAATGTTCTGAGGTTCCAATCAGATACAGATCCTCTCCCTCGATCTTGTACATCATCGAATCCATCTCATCGAAGCTCATAACACCGTCTACTACCGCGCTGCGGATCATATATGGAGGAATTACATAGGTAAATCCGCGGTTGATCATAAAATCACGTCCGTAAGACAGAACTGCGGAATGAAGCCTTGCAATGTCTCCGAGCAGATAATAGAATCCGTTTCCGGCAACGCGTCCTGCCGCATCCATATCGATTCCGTCAAAGGATTCCATAATATCCGTGTGGTAAGGAACCTCGAAATCCGGAACCTTCGGCTCACCGAATCTCTCAATTTCTACATTCTCGCTGTCATCTTTTCCGATCGGGACGGAAGGATCGATGATATTGGGAATGACCATCATTCTCTTCTTGATTTCCTCGTCCACAACCTTCTGACGGTCTTCAAGCTCGGCAATTCTCTTTCCCGTATCAGCAACCTTTGCCTTGATTGCCATTGCTTCATCCTTTTTCCCCTGACCCATCAGCTTTCCGATTTCCTTGGAAATCTTATTGCGCTCAGCCTGAAGCGCTTCCTTCTCCTGAAGAAGTTCTCTTCTCTCTTTATCAAACTCGATGACTTCATCAACCATCGGAAGTTTTCTGTCCTGGAATTTGTTGCGGATGTTCTGTTTTACTACTTCTGGATTTTCTCTCAGAAACTTAATATCAATCATGATTTCTTCCTCCTGATTCTGCTTTGAATACTATATAATATCGCTCATGAATTTGCAAGTTACTGTATAAGTCCAGTCGCAATGTTCTTGGCCCACGGGGAGCTTGCTCACCAGTGGGCAAGAACATTAGCGACGACAACAGGTATGAGCATGGAGCGGTGCGAAGCAACGCGGGAATGCGAATACCTGTTAGCGGCACGGAAGCTGCGAAGCAGCGAAGTGACGCGGGGACTTATACAGTTTGTGGCACGATGTATCGTATGGCCGTTTACTGTATAAGCTCTTCGAAAACGCAGACAGGATCGTCACGCGCGAAGCGTGTGTAAGAGACTGTATGCGATTTCGAAGGCAACAGGTATGAGCGTGAAGCCGTGTGAAACACGGCGAAAACGCGAATACCTGTAGGATTGCGGGAGTGCGAAGCACGGAGCAATCCGTAGCTTATACAGTATGTGGCACGATTTATCGTATGATGGTTACTGTATAAGTCCAGTCGCAATGTTCTTGGCCCACAGTGAGCTTGCTCACCAGTGGGCAAGAACATTAGCAACAACAACAGGTATGAGCATGGAGCGGTGCGAAGCAACGCGGGAATGCGAATATGCGCGGGCAGTGAGCCACATCCGCTCACACAAAGTGTGAAGCGGTGGGGAGAACGCCGCGACAGACCGACGAAGTCGGTCACCTGTTAGCGGCACGGAAGCCGCGAAGCAGCGAAGTGACGCGGGGGCTTATACAGTATGTGGCACAATGTATCGTATGGGCATCTACTGAATATTCTCCTCACCATAATGATATGCGGTCCGCAGTGCCTCTACTTCCTCATCACTCAGCATGATATAGGATTCTCCTTTTACGATTTCCTTGATATAGAGATAGCAATTATCCCGGCTGTGGATGGCGTTCAGTACAAATCCGCTATTCTCCGAATCGAGCATTGCGAGCGCAAAGCTCATCTTACCCCCTACATCCTCGAATGCGTCATACTTCACAATTCCGTATTTTGTCAGCGATTTATCGTATATTTTTTGCAGGTGCTTCAACGACGACGCATTCTCCGCCTGTCTGCTGTCCAGCTTGTCGAGTGCCTTTATCTTTGATGCCATCGCCTTTTCTACCGATTTTCCATCATTTCCCTTCATGAAAATCCGGTACTTTCTTGACAGATGGTTGAGTCTCCTGTTTGTCTGTGCCAGTGTAACCGCGAGCAGCACCACGGCTACTGCAAGGATAATAATTATGATTCCGGCTGCTGTGCTCCCGAATAGAGTTTTCATTATTTATACTTCCTTCCTGCGCCCTCGTTCAGCCGATCATATCAATGATTCTTTCCAGTTCTTCCTGCGAATAATATTCAATTTCGATTTTCCCTCTGTCTCCCTGTGGCTTAATCTGTACTTTACTTCCCACCAGTTTCTGGAGATTTTCCTCGATGGATTTATATGCAAGTGCTGTCTGCTCATCCATCTCCGGCTTTGTGCGCTGTTTTCTCGGGTTCAAAATACTCTTCACAAGTTTTTCCGTTTCACGCACACTCATTTTTTTCTGAATCACCTGATGAGACGCATTGATCTGCGCTTCTTCATTCTCGATTGCGAGGAGCGCTCTTGCGTGTCCCATGGTGATGTCCCCATTCAGCAAAAGATATCTCACAGGTTTTGCAAGCTTCAGAAGTCGCAGAGAATTTGTGACTGTTGATCTGCTTTTTCCTACTTTTACCGCCACTTCATCCTGTGTCAGATGGAATTCGTCGATGAGTCTTCGATAAGCTTCTGCTTCTTCGATTGCATTCAGATCTTCCCGCTGAATATTTTCAATCAGAGAGATCTCCATCTGCTCCTGATCATCAAAGTTTTTCAATATTACAGGAACTTCCTTCAATCCTGCTTCTTTTGCCGCTCGCCATCTTCTTTCTCCCGCAACGATGACGTAATACTTGTCCTTCTTCTGAACAAGAAGCGGCTGCAAAACTCCGTACTGCCGTATGGAATCGGCCAGCTCGTGGATTGCCTCTTCCTTGAAGTCCTTACGCGGCTGATCCTGATTGGGAACAACCTCGGTCAGCGGTACCGTAATCACACGGTTTTCTGCAGATTCTTCGGAAATATTTTTTGATGCTGCTGGTGGATCTGAGGAATGTCTGGTATTATCCGGAACGCTATCGGATGAATTGCCTGCCTTTAACGATGCGCTGCCAGACATGAATTCCGTCGAAACGTTTGTGATATTGTCTGCGTCATCATTGCTTCTGCCATTTTCAACGATGTCATTTCCAGCATTTTCAGTACTGTCTGACGATGGTGATTTTGATATGCTTTTATGGTTACGCGGCCCAGCCTCTTTTTCCCGTTCTTTTTCCTGTTCTTCCTCATTGTCAATTTTGTGAGGAATCAGAGACTCTAATCCTCTTTTCTTATTTAAACCTCTTCCCGATCCCATTACTCAACTTTTCCCTTCTTGACCAATTCTTTTGCAAGCTTACGATAGGCTTTTGCTCCTTCTGATTTTCTGGCATAAATATTAATCGGAAGGCCATAGCTCGGTGCCTCCGCCAGACGTACATTCCTGGGTATGATGCTCTTAAATATGTGAGCATCCAGATTTTCTTTTACATCATCAATTACCTGACCGGAAAGCTTTGTTCTTGAGTCATACATTGTAAATACAACGCCTTCGATCGTCAACTTATCATTTAATCTCTCCTGTACCAGATTGATCGTATATAAAAGCTGTGCCAGTCCCTCCAGCGCATAATACTCACACTGAATCGGTATAAGAACGCTGTCGGCAGTAGTAAGCGCATTGACCGTCAGCAGATTCAGAGAAGGCGGACAGTCAATAATGATAAAATCATAATTTTCCCGTTCTGGTGCGATTTTATCTCTGAGAAGATACTCCTTATTTTCTGTCTCAATCAATTCAATATCTGCACCCGCCAGATCTACATTTGAAGGCAGAAGAAAATATTTTTTGATTTCATCATTTTTCTTATACTTCAGCTTAATCATACAGTCTTCAATCGAGCATTCTCCGAGCAGGAGATCATAGACTGTATTTTCAATTTCCTGCTTGTCGATTCCGACTCCGCTGGTAGTATTTCCCTGCGGGTCCATGTCGATTAAAAGCACTTTTCTGCCAAGTTCGGCAAGAGACGCAGAGAGATTAATGGCGGTGGTGGACTTCCCGACACCACCTTTCTGATTTGCAATAGCGATTACTCTGCTCAAGTGATTTATTCTTCCTTTCAATCAAAAATATTGTGTCCGGTTTAAGACTTTAATAAAGAAACAACAGATTGATTATACCATTTTTCAAAAATAATCGGTAGATGTTTCACGTGAAACATCTGTTTATTTTCAAATTGTATTATGTTCAACACGCTCTAAAGAATACTAATGTTTCACGTGGAACATTTCCCTGTATTTCTTAATTTCGATTCAGAGTGAGCATACGATTGCTGTGGTATATTCTCATCGTATTTTACATGGAACTTCGCTGATATATGCATTGTTCTCTTTTTTACTGAATTTCGGCTACGGACAAATATCTCATTAATGTTTCACGTGGAACATTATCTCCATTTCGTGATTACATTTCAGATGAAGCATTTGCTTTCTATCAAATTATCGAAATAATGATTCAAAATTTTTTCTTGCCGTACTATATAAAATATGAGTAAAAAATTCCACGTGATTCATCTTGATCTTTTATGTCGCGGACAGTTGATTTACGTCTTAGACATAAATTCGTTCATGATGTTTCACGTGGAACATTTATGATTACGATACGTTTATGATTATGCTATGCATTTGTTTGATCAGAGCTTGTATTATCTCTAATATTCAGTCTGTAAGAGTTTATATCTGACTCTGAATCTTTGAGATCCTATAAAGGTTTTTTTGTCGGTGTCCCTGCCTTTCGAGGATATGTTGCGGGTATCTTTTTGACTTTTTTAATGTCAATGAGAGTCCGTTCTATTTTTTCGTTGTCTGACGGATTGTTCATAAGGAACGTTTCTGTCCCGGCTATTTTACCTCCGAGTGTAGTTATTGCTCTTCTGGATGTTGCGATTTCTTCTTCCGCTTTATTTGACTTGTAAGCAATGAAGTCTCCGTTTACCTTTACAAGCGGCAAGCAATATTCACAAAGAGGAGAAAGGTTTGCAACTGCTCTGGATACTGCAATATCATACTGTTCTCTGTGCATCGGATCTCGTCCGATATCCTCGGCTCTTTTCTGCAGGACGGTTACGTTTGTCAGATTTATTTTTTCAATCAAAGCGGTCAGATACTTTACTCTCTTCAGAAGTGCATCGACCAGTACAAACTTCACATTTGGAAAAGCGATTGCGAGAGGAATTCCCGGAAATCCGGCACCCGTCCCCATATCGATTACCTTTAAATCTTTACCGTTGACTAGTTCATCTCTGATCTTTTTGATCCGGACAAGAGAGAGACTATCGATGAAATGCTTTGTAATCACGTCGTCGAAATCTGTGATTGCTGTAAGGTTCATCACCTTGTTTGTTTCAACAAGCATCTCATATGTAAGCATAAACTTTTTGACCTGTTCGTCCGTCAGGGAGAGATGAATCTCTGCTAATTCTTCTTTGAATCGATCTGCAGAGTATTTATGTTCATATAAATCATTTGCTTCATTCATTTCATTTACACCTGTAAGTGGAACTCATTCTCAGTTGTTCTACTGTATTTCCCTACTTCTGTATTTCTTTATTTCTAAATTTCTGCACTTTTATATTTCTGTATTTTTGTAATTCTGTTTTTCTGTAGTGCTATATTTTTTTCTTCTGCTTTATCGTTTTCAGATTTTCCGCGGCTGCCGTCTTTTCTCAGTCTTTCTGCTGCCGTCTGCTTTCCAGATATACCATAAGTACAGATATATCCGAAGGAGAAACTCCGGAAATACGCGATGCCTGCCCGATGCTGATGGGGCGGTACTTTTCCAATTTTTGTCGTGCTTCTATTCTGAGACTCGATACGGCTTCATAATCGATATCATCCGGAATCTTCCATGATTCTTTCTTTCTGAACTGCTCCACCTGCTTCATCTGTCTCTTGATATAACCTTCATACTTGATGTTGATATTAACCTGTTCACCAACATCCTCCGGCAAGACCGGACGGTCATGATCAATTTCTGCAAGTATTTTGTAATTCAGCTCCGGACGCCGGATGAGCTCCGCTATGGAACTGCCGCTTTTCAGCTCTGTTGAATGATTACTGCTCAGGAAGTTCTGTACCTCTTCTGTCTGTCCGACAAAAGTATTTGTGACTCGTTTAATCTCGTCTTCAATTTCTTTCTGTTTCTTCAGTGTCTTTTCATATTCCTCATCACTGATCAGACCGACCCGATGTCCGTATTTTCTCAGCCGGAGGTCAGCATTATCCTGGCGAAGCAGCAGTCTGTATTCAGCCCGACTCGTCATCATCCGATAAGGCTCAAATGTCTGCTTGGTACAGAGATCGTCTACGAGAACTCCGATATAAGCATCCGAACGATCGAGAATCAGAGGTTCCTGTCCGTTTACCTCCATGGCCGCATTGATACCCGCATAAAGTCCCTGTGCCGCCGCCTCTTCATAACCGGAGCTTCCGTTAAACTGTCCGCCGGAAAAAAGTCCGTGTATTTTCTTGAATTCAAACGTAGGCTTCAGCTGAACCGGGTTGATGCAGTCATACTCTATGGCGTAAGCGTTCCGGACAATTTTCGCATGCTCCAGACCGGGAACTGTACGATACATCGCGTCCTGCACATCTTCAGGCATCGAGCTTGACATACCATCCACATACATTTCGTTTGTATATTTTCCTTCCGGCTCGATAAAAACCTGGTGACTGTTCTTGTCTGCGAATTTTACCACCTTATCCTCAATGGACGGACAGTATCTTGGCCCGGTCGCATGGATTTTGCCGGAATACAGTGGAGATCGGTCCAGATTTGCTCTTATTATTTCATGCGTCTTCTCATTCGTGTGCGTCAGCCAGCAGGATTCCTGCTCAATCTGAACTGAAGCAGGGTCTGTTGAGAATGAGAATGGAATGACGGGATCATCGCCCTTTTGTTCTTCCATCTTTGTGAAATCAATGGTACGTTTATCGATACGCGCAGGTGTTCCGGTCTTGAAACGGAACATCTCAATTCCATTTTCCTTCAGTGAATCAGTGAGATGCGTGGCAGACTGTAATCCATTTGGTCCTGTATAATTCACGGTATCCCCGTACAGACACCGTGCATTGAGATACACTCCGGTACAAAGGACCACTGCCTTGCTGTGATAAATGCCGCCGGAAAAGGTTCGGACTCCTTTACAGACACCATTTTCGACGATCAGATCAGACACCTCTGCCTGTTTAATGGTCAGGTGATCCTGATTTTCCAGCACACGTCTCATGCTTCTGCTGTACTCACTCTTATCCGCCTGTGCTCTGAGGGAATGAACGGCAGGTCCTTTTGATTTATTCAGCATTTTGGACTGAATAAATGTACGGTCAATATTTTTTCCCATTTCGCCGCCCAAGGCGTCAATCTCTCTCACAAGATGACCCTTGGAGGTTCCGCCGATATTCGGATTGCACGGCATCATCGCAATATTATCCGCGCTGACGGTAAAAACAATCGTTTCAAGGCCAAGTCTTGCACATGCAAGAGATGCCTCGCATCCGGCATGACCGGCACCTACAACTACTACATCGTAATACTTTTCAATCACAGGCATGATGTCTTCCTTCATCTGATTTTCATCAGTTATCAACAAATTTCCTCAGTTATCAACATAAACCATTTAAGTTTGTACAGCATGTGGCACGATGTATCGCACGGGATTTAAAATTAGAATGAACATTCGGATACGGCTATAGTGAGTTATGATGATATATAATATATATTTTTTAATTTTAATAATATATTATTTTATATTTGTTATATTATTATCATTTTATCGCTAAAGCTGTATTTCTCTCTTCCGTTATTTTCAAGCAATATTTCACGGAGATTTCATCGACCTGATCTTTCATCTATTTCCCCATGCAGGATTAATATTTCGCCGAGATTTCACTGACAAGATCATTTATCTATTTTCCCATGCAGGATTAGAATTTCGCCGAGATTTCATCAACAAGATCCTTCATCTATTTTCCCATGCAGAATTTTGCAAAGATTTCATTGACCAGATCTTCTCCCAGTGACTCCCCGGTGATCCGGCCAAGTGCGTCTATTGCTCCCATCAGGTCGATGGACCAGAAATCCTCCGGCATCTGATCATCAATACTCTTGATCACGTAATCAAGGGAGTTTTCCGCATCCTCGAGTGCTTTTTTGTGGCGGGCGTTTGTGACATAGATCTGATCGTTGAATTCTATCTTACCATTGAAGAACATTTTTTCAATCTGTTTTTCCAGACCTTCCAGCCCCTGTTTTTCCTTCGCCGAAAGATTCAGAATCACAGTTTCGGACAAGCCGGCAGAGTTACTCACATGCTCATGCAATCCGGCAGAGTCAGTCATTGTCTCACGCTGACCGCCGGAATGTTCCACGCCTGAAGTAAGTCCCGGATGAGCCGCAGTCGGAGTAAGTTCCGAATGACTCGCGAGTTCCTCCTTCAGCATATCTTCAGTGACCTCGGAATCCAGATCACTCTTGTTCAGGACAATGATGGTCCTCTTGTTTTGGATCAATTTCATGATCTCGTAATCATTCTGATCCAGAGGAACCGACCGGTCGACGACATACAGGATCAGATCCGCGTCCCTGGCCTGATCAATTGCGCGATTGACACCGATCTGCTCGATCTTATCCGAGGCGTTCCGGATTCCCGCGGTGTCCAGTATACGCAGGGTAATGCCACGGACATTGATCTGTTCCTCCAGAACATCTCTGGTTGTTCCGGCGATATCGGTGACAATTGCTCTTTCTTCCCCCAGCAGAAGATTCAGCAGAGAAGATTTTCCCGCGTTCGGCTTTCCGAGGATCACCGTCTTGATTCCCTCCTGAATCAGTTTTCCGGAGTCGGCGGATTGCAAAAGCTTCCGGATTTCCGTCCTCTGCTCTTCCACAACCATGCGAAGTTCCGGTCCATACCCCTCCAGGCTGATGTGCTCCGGATCATCCAGTGCTGCCTCGATATGCGCGGTCTCATATAAGAGCTTCTGGCGAACCGTCTCTATTTTTTCCGAAATTGATCCCGACAGCTGCTGTTGCGCGCTTCTCAGAGCATAATCGTTTTTGGCCGAGATGATGTCCATAACAGCCTCTGCCTGTGACAGATCCATACGGCCATTCAAAAAGGCCCTCTTTGTGAATTCTCCAGGTTCCGCCGGCCGCGCTCCGGCATGAATTACCGCCTCAAGAACTCTTCGGGTCGCCAGCACTCCTCCGTGACAGTCAATTTCTACCGTATTCTCACCTGTGTAGGAATGCGGCTCGCGCATCACCAGTACCAGAACCTCGTCTATTTTTTTTCCGTTATCGGATATGTAACCGTAATGAATCGTATATTGCTTCTGATCAGACAGCCTTTTCCCTTTTTTTCCTGAATAGACACGATCAGCAATCGCAAAGGCATTTTTGCCGCTGATCCTCACAATGCCGATTCCAGAGGGCGCCATTGCAGTTGAAATTGCTGCGATTGTATCATCAAAGTTTTCTGCCATATCCGATTTCACCTTTCTTTCATGCCGCCAGATTTTTCGTAAACACTCACGCAATCATACCGATAAATCGCTTTTTATCAACATTGAACGTAAGTTATCAACATAATCCGGGTTCACAAGAATATCATTCTCTTCCAACGAGATAAAACACGCTGCGCGAGTTTTATTTCGCTATCGCGACGCTCGCCGCACACGAATACTTCGCATTCGGCTGCGGCTCACTGTTCGCGTAAATAAAAAACCCGCATCGAAAAAACATATAGCGGCATTCTCCGGATCTATCCGGCATGTCGATATGTTCTTCCGATGCGGGCGTCATATACATTCTGTAGTGATCCGCCTGCGGGTCATGACCGTTTTCTCTCTGATTCAGAGCAGGAAAAAATCAGTCCCGGTAACCGCCCTTTTTCGGAGTTACAACGACATGACGGTACGGTTCATTTCCCTCACTGTGCGTTTCCACATATTTGTTGTTCTGCAGTGCGGAATGAATGATTCTTCTCTCATAAGGATTCATTGCTTCCAGAGAAACCGCGTGATGACTTCTGCGGACCTTATTTGCGATATTGTTCGCCAGATTCTCCAGGGTTTCCTTGCGGCGTCTGCGATAATCCTCGGTATCAAGCTTTACGCGGACATAGTTTTTCTGGTCCTTGTTCACGACAAGAGATACCAGATACTGAAGAGAATCGAGCGTCTGTCCTCTCTTACCGATCAGAATACCCATGTCATCGCCCTCAAAATCGATGTCGAGGCTTCCCTCTTCCTGGTTGTACTCAATTGTGATATTGACAGGAAGCTCCATTGCCTTGAAGATACCGTCCAGGAATTTGGATGCGGAAGCTTTCATCGTAACAATTTCTTCCGCTGTTCTCTCTACCGGTACTTCCTTCTTATCCGGAGTCTTTGTCTCTGCCGGCTTCTCATGTCCCGGCTCCTTATCTGCTTTTCCTGTGTCAGAAGACTCCGCCGGCTGCGTTTCTTTCCTCTCCTCTCCGCTTTTTCCGGATTTCTCTCCGGATGTCATCCGCTGATCGGAGGTTTTCTCTGCACGAACCGGTTTTCCTTCGTTTTTCGCAGGTTCTGCCTGTGCTGCGGAATCCGCATTTTTCACCGATTCTGCTTTTGTCTCTGATCCATGATTCTCCGGAATCTTTCCGGATTTCTTATCTGCTTCCTTTTCCTCTTTCCGGCGGACCTGAATCACTGCCGGTTTACTGCCGATTCCAAGGAAGCCTGAACTGCCTTCACTGATCACCTGGATATCCAGCTGATCACTGGAGAGTCCAAGCTCGATACATGCTTTTGTAATGGCGTCATCCACGGTTTTCGCAGATACTTCCATAAAATCCATGTTCATGCCTCCCGTTATTTCCTTTCACTATTCCTTCCGCTGTTTTTTTTCTCATCAAAGCTCTTTACCCAGTTTGCCTTCGCAGTGATGCTGTCCGGGTTCAGATTCTTTGTATCCCTGTAAAACTGAGAGGAATCAATATCTTTTCCGTTCGATCGTGAATTCTGAATATGCTTCACATTTGTACGGGCGTTCTGTGTTACGTTGCTGACGTAATCCTTGCTCTTTTCTTTTTTCTTTTCTGCCTTGACAGCCTGCTTCTCGATCATCTCTTCGACATCAACTGCGCCTATGCTCCGGTTGATGATTACCTGCTGTATGGCACGGATCACTGCACCTGCAATCCAGTAGATACCGATACCCATGCTGAAGGTAACGCAGATAACTGCCGAAAAAATCGGCATGATCATGTTCATGCTGTTCATCTGACGAGCCATAGCGTTGTCACTGTCTGTGCTCTGCTGCGGCATCAGCTTCATGTTCAGCCACTGTGTAAACCATGCAAGCACAGGAACCAGGATACCCGCAATCAGTGCGCCGATAATTGCGGCTGTCGCCGTTCCTCCGGCAATGTTGCTGAAACCTGATTTGATGGCATCCCAAGGAGTCTCGGAAATGTTGATTCCCAGGAAGTTGTTGATTCTCGCGGACTGCGCGGCAACACTGCCCATCTGATCCTTAAAGGATGCAAACTGCTTGATGCCCTCAAGCTTGGCCCACTGTGACGGCTTCATCACATACATCATGTCGATGATCCGGTTTACGGTGTAATCACCTTTTCCGTTCACACGAATTTTGTTGTTTGCCACAAAATCGGTGATAATCTTCTGATATCCGTCAACAGTTGAAATTTTGACGGCAAGGCTGTTGAAAATATTCGCAACCCTGGATACATATCCGGGAATGTACAGAATTACCTGATACAGGCCGAACAGGATCGGCATCTGAATCAGCAGAGGCAGACAGCTTCCGGTAGGCGACACTCCGTACTTCGAGTACAGTGCCATCGTCTCCTCCTGCATCTTCTGCTGAGAAGCTGCATCTTTCTTTCCCTGATATTTTTTCTGCAGTTTCTGAAGTTCCGGCTGAATTGCGTTCATGACCTTGGAGCTCTTCTGCTGCTTGATCTGTACTGGTGTAAGGAATAAGTAGATGATAATGGTGAAGAATATGATACAAAGACCGATATTCGGAATACCAATTTTGTAAAGTACAAAATAAATTCCATTCATCAGCCATCCGAGCAGCTGCGCGATGTATTTGATCAAGGGCATGCTGGACTTGCTTAATAAAAGTTCCAAATTATCTTCCTCCCGGAATTTTCTTTCTGGCTCACGGTACCGGATCAATCCCGCCGTGCGAGAACGGATTGCATCTCAGGATTCTCCAGGACGCCAGCAAGCCGCCTTTGACTGCACCATATTTCTCAATCGCCTGTACAGCGTACTGGGAGCAGGACGGAATGTAAGGACAACGGATTCCTCCCTTTAATGGCGACAGATATTTCTGATAAAGACGAATCCCCTGTATCATGACATACCTGGGTTTCATTTTCTGATTCATTCTTTATCCTCCAGTATGTGATGTCTTCTGCCCAGATGATAGAGCGCGTCCGCGATCTCCTTCTGTGTGCAGTTCTTTGATCCGACTCTGCAGATGACAACCACATCAAAGCCCTTGGAAAAACTTTCCTCCTTTAATCTGTAAGCCTCTCTGACCAGTCTGCACAGATGGTGACGAACCACACTGTTGCCGACCTTCTTGCTGACAGAAATACCGATTCTGTTTTTTTCCAGTTGATTTTCCAGGATGTACATGACAAGATATTTATTTGCTGCTGATGTTCCCTGTCTGTAAACCTTCTGAAAATCCGTGTTTTTCTTCAGACTTTCTGAAAACTTCATGTGTATTCCTTTTCAAAAGTATTCTTTCATAAGAAAAGACCACAGAATAAACTGCGGTCTCCGGTCTGCTTCAATCTATGCTTATGCTAATACTTTTCTGCCTTTTGCACGTCTTGCAGCTAAAACTTTTCTTCCGCCCTTTGTAGCCATTCTTGCGCGGAATCCGTGAACTCTTTTATCAACCTTCTTCGGCTGCCATGTCATCTTACTCATAATTATCTTCCTCCTTGCTTTCCTCAACATGCCGCTCTGAATTCATGCGGCGAGACAAATCTTTTTTACTTCCGGATCCGTCAATCATAAAGGTCAGATCCGTGCAGTCATATACCTCTTTCCAGAGAACATCTGTTTTATTATAAGCATTCAAAGGCGGCGCGTCAAGGCCTTTATGTATAAGGACTCCGCAATTTATGTATAAGGATTTTTCAATTCGGACAGCCACGCATCAGCGATTTTCTTCCTAATATCAGTACAGTTTCTGAACTTGACAATCATGGGATTTATGGTAATGTGAAAATCATATTTGCGAGCTTGTTTCTGCAGGCACAGTAAACCCTCATGCCCCGCAAGCGGGCCGCCACAACATGTACAAAGCCAATTGTTTTCCTTTTCATCAGGCGGGAACCGCGATGCAAAAGCATTATGGCTGAGTCTGCAAATGTCATTTTGATAAACAGTGGGATATCGACATATGAATTTTGGATTTGTAATTCTGCATTACAGGGCTTATGAGATGACCGTCAGATGTGTGTCATCCATACTTAAGCTGTTTTCCTCAGACAATCTTCACATTGCTGTTGTAGATAATGCATCTCCCGATGGAAGCGGGAAGCGTTTGCAGGAGCATTTCTCAGGCAAATCACAGGTAGAGGTAATTCTGAATCATGAAAACCTGGGCTTTGCCAGGGGAAACAACGCAGGCTATGATTTTCTGATTCAGCACTACGATCTCGATTTTGTGATTGTGATGAACAATGATGTCATCATTGAGCAGTCAGATTTTCTTCAGAAAATCGCAGAAAAATATCAGGAAACGCCTTTCTCCGTTCTCGGACCGGATACCTATTCGACATCACGTAAGGTCCATCAAAATCCCTTCAGTCTTTCCGTAATATCCGAAGAGGAATTGACCCTGAAAGCACAATATTACCATGAAATTATGGAACATCCCGGATTTATGTATCTGGAGGAGTCTCTGCGATATTTTTTCATCAATATTAAGCCGGTATATTCATTTGTTCACGCTCTGTCGAATCTTGCGAGAAGAATTCTCGGAAAATACTCAGCAGAAGATGAAATGCAGAAGAAAGCCGAGCGTGATCATCAGGAACAACTGAAAACGCTCTGGCAGAAATATCGGGAGGATGTAGTTCTTTTTGGCGCATGCTATATTTTCTCACGCGATTTTATCCGGAAACGTCCCTATTGCTTTTACCCGGATACCTTTATGTACTTCGAAGAGCAGATCCTGGGGTATGAATGTCAGCGGGATCATTTAAAGGTCGTTTATGATCCGGCACTCCAGGTACTCCATTTTGAGGATGTATCAACCAGACAATCCCTGAAGACCGGTTATCAGAGATTTCTTTTTAAATCACGTGAAATGGAAAAATCCTGTAATTTACTTCTGTCATTAATGAGAAAGGACAAGGAAGCGATTCCGCCTCATTCTTAAATTCTGCAAAAATGATGCATGAGAACGAATCACTTCTCAGATAATATGAGTAGCCAGTCATCTCTTCGTAAAAACGCTGTTCTCAACACGATCAAACAGATCTGTACCATTATATATCCGATTATTACTTTCCCCTATATATCACGTGTACTGGGGAAGTATTATTATGGAAAAGTTAATTTCAGTAATTCTATCGTAAGCTACATTCTTATGATTGCTGCCCTCGGCATAACCAACTATTCCATTCGCGAGGGTTCAAGAATTAAAGACGACAGGAAGGAACTTCAGAAGTTCTGCAATCAGATCTTTTCTATAAATATCTGTTCTATGATTGTGGCATATATTGTTCTTTTTCTGCTGATCTGCTTCTGGAAAAAACTGGACGGGTATACTCTTCTGCTGTTAATTCAGGCTTCTACGGTACTTTTTAATACCATTGGTACCGACTGGATCAATTCCATATTCGAAGATTATGAATTTATTACCATCCGATACATTATATGTCAGGGAATTGCAGTAGTTCTGATGCTTTTGCTTGTACACAGCAAAAACGATTATCTGCTTTACGCGGTTACCTGCTCCATCGGTACAATATTGGCGAATATCATGAATGTCACCTACATTCGCAAGCACTATGATCTGCATCCGCGTCTGACTCTTCATATGGACCTTCACCGTAATATGAAGCCGATTTTCATGCTCTTTGGATCCGCCGTTGCCACGACTATTTATGTGAACTCGGATATTACCATTCTCGGTCTTCTGAAAAATGAATCAGAGGTAGGTCTTTATACTGTGTCCTCGAAGTTCTATACCATGCTGAAACAGATGCTGAATGCATCTCTTACGGTCGCTGTTCCGAGAATATCTCACGAGAGGGACAGTGTAAAACCGCAGACGCTGAATCGTCACCTCAGCCGGATCATAGGCAGTCTGATTATTTTTTCCTTCCCGATAAGCGCAGGACTCTTCAGTCTGTCCAGGAATATTATCGTTCTGTTTTCTGGTGTTGAATATGAGATGGCCTTTACATCTCTTCAGATTCTGAGTATCTCCATCATATTTGCGACCATGGCTTCCTTCTTCATTAATGTAATCATGATTTCCTTCGGAATGGAGACACAGGTACTTTTTGCAACTATGTTTTCCGCACTCATTAATATTGTTCTCAACTTCGTCCTCATTCCGGCCTTCGGACAAAATGCTGCCGCGTTCACCACATTATTGTCAGAGATTTCTATTTTCTGTCTTGGTATCTTCTACACCCGAAAAAAGGTTAAGATTTCAATCAGACGGAATGTGGTCATTGCCGCCACAGAGTTTGCCGCTGTCATGGTAATCTGTGCAGGAATCAGGCATTTTCTGAGCAGTAATAATTTAATGACCATCTTTCTCTGTGTAATTCTCTGCGCGGCGGCATGTCTTGGAATTCTATTCTGCCTCGATAAAGATGATGTTAAGAAGCTGATTCATTTTCGGAAGTGAACCGGTAAAATGTATTCCAGAAAAACCGCATTCTACAGGGACCTGAGTCCCTGTTCTACTTTTTGCCCGATCTTCCCCAGAGTCCCATGTGATTTGCAATCATACGGACCAGAATGGAAAAACTGAATTTTGTATGAAGACTTTCTCTGAGAAAAATCCCTGCCTTTTCAGAATCCCCATCAACTGCGCACGCATGTGCCATCATGCGCAGCTGATGAGCTTTGGATAACGGATATTTGTCATACCATGATTTATATTTCTCGTAGATTTTCTCTCCGGCGGTATTGGTTACCCTCGATGAAATGCTGTCGTCCATGACCACACTGTTTACCAGCGGTTTTTTGATATAACCGATTTTGTAGCCTTTAACAGCCGTATGAATTACAAAATCCCAATCCTGGAAACGCCTGAGGTTTTCATCAAACATGATATCCAATGCCACCTCACGCCGTACAACGATCGTCTGCGTACTGATCAGATTGCCATATAGCAGCTGATCCACAGCATCCCCGGTCTCATCAAAATCACGGAGCGGATGATAAGTCGTCGTTCCGTTTTCAATGCGATTCATTCCGCAGAAAACCAGATCCTTTTTGTTCTCAATCAGATATTTAGATTCCTCTTCCAGCTTTTCCGGCATCCATTCATCGTCACTGTCCTGAAAGGCGATGATATTTCCTGACGCCATGCGGATTCCTACGTTTCTTGCATGATTTGCTCCCTGATTTGATTCGTATCGATGATAAATGACACGGCTGTCCGGAAAATCACGGAAGATCTCTTCCGTGCCGTCGGTAGAACCATCATCAACCACGATTACCTCAAGGTTCTGATAAGACTGATTCAGCACACTTCTCAGACAATTTGTAATAGAATCTCTGCGGTTATATGTCGGTATAACAACTGATATTTTCTCTTGTTTTTCATTCATAATACTATACCTGCTTTAATCTGATTCTGAATAAAAATCTGCCTCTTCTGCCGGATCTCTATCATCATCTTACAGATCTGCTGCAGCTTCTGCCAGATCAAAATTTTCATTTGAATCATGCCTGATTCGATGATTCTCCCTGAAATCTTCCGGCGATAAAAGGCCAATTTACATCTAAATATATCATCGACCCCCAACTATTTCAACTAACGCGGTATGGCGATTTCATGCGCCATAGACGACAGACGCCAATACGGTAACTGTATAAGCTACGGATTGCTCCGTGCTTCGCACTCTCGCAATCCTACAGGTATTCGCGTTTTCGAAGAGCTTATACAGTAATATCAAATTGTAAGCTTTCCTTGTTTGTGGTATCATAAATAAACATGTAAAGAGCCATAGACAGTCTTGTCCGCATCATTTCGCTGCTTAGGAGATTCCGAATGATCACCCACTTATATTTGCATGATCTTTATGATTCGAGCTTTCAAGAACTGATAAATTCGAATTTTGTCGATAATCGGACACTGAAGGTACATATCACCAGAACAGCCACAATCATTCCATGCACAACAACAGGACCATCTGCGCGTGGAGGAGTAATCGATGAGAGTGGAAACTATATCGGGTTTTCCGGGTTCGATACTCTTTCAGATGTTGACAGATATAATTCCCCGGATGATTCAGACCTCCAGAACGCTGCCAGAGATACATCCCTGGACAATGCCATTTATTTAGGATTTGTACGCAGACACTGGGGGCATTTTTTAATTGATTCGCTATCAAGGTTATGGTATGCAATAAAAGATAATTCCTCTGCCCCGTTATTATATTTTGGTGAAAAAATTCCGGACAACGGAACAGATGCTGACTTATTGAGACTGATCGGTGTTGACTTAAACCGCCTGATTTATATTGATCATCCAGTAACGGTTAGTCATTTATGCATTCCGGAACCTTCGTTAATCCCGGGAAGATATGTCACACCTGAATTTTTGTCAGTATTTAACCTTGCTGTGGACAATGCGATTAATAGGGCCGATACAGGAAGAACATGGCCGTCAAAAATATATTTGTCGCGATGCCGTCTTCCATCCCATCTGACATCGGAATTTGGGGAAGATCCAATAGAGGATATCTATCGCAGGAATAACTATTCCATAATATATCCGGAAACGCTTCCTCTTACAGAACAGATCTGCTATTTATCCCATGCCTCAAAGATCGCTTTTGTCAGTGGAACCCTGGGACATACGCTGTTATTCGCAAAAGAAGATACGGACGTAACCATATTACGAAAATCAGTGAAGCAAAACTATAGGCAGATCATGGTGAATCAGATCAAAAATCTGAGGGTAACCTATGTTGATATCTATGTTCAGTTAGCATCTGTTGACGCATCAGGGCCATTTTGTATCGTCGTCAATAATCATTTCTTCGATTACTGCAGGGATAACGGCATGCATCTGTCCGAAAAATCCTTTTATGCCAGGAAGAACAAATCTGTTCTATTTCAATACAGGAAACAGCTGCTGCTGAGACTATTGAAAAGATGCGCAAAAAGACAAGGCAAAATGGAAAACTATTTGTTTTCTGAACAGCATCAATTTGACTTGAAGGTATCCGATAAATTACTCAGAAAATATTTCAAAATAAGCTCTTCGAAAACGCGTACAGAATTGTCACACGCGAAGCGTGTGTAGGAGACGGATGAAGCTGCAAAAGGACAGCGATGATCATCGGATTGTCACACGCGAGTCGTATGCAGCCGACCGGATGCGATCTCGAAGACAACAGGTATGAGGATGAAGCGCGAAGTGAATCAGCAGACAATCAGTGTAATCACACCTTTTTACAAAGGAAATAAATATATGCACTCGCTTGCAGATATTCTGGAATCCAACGCAGAAAGAATATCTGCCGCGATCCAGTGGCTCATCGTCAATGACAGTCCGGACTGCCCTGTGGATATGATGAACATAACCCGTAATGCCTATCCTCTCCTCGAAACAGAGGTGATCCGGCTTCCGGAAAACGGTGGAATTCATCACGCAAGGATCGAGGGGCTCAAGAGAGCATCCGGTGACTTTGTTCTCTTTATTGATCAGGATGATCAGATATCTCCGGATTTTTTAAAAATCATGAGCCGTCTGATGACAGAGGATGTTGACATAGCGGTCTGCAATGCCTGGCTGGAACAGCAAGATGGCTCTATGCTTCCGGCTTTTTTCAGACAAGCGGACCTGGATGATGTACGCAATCTGGAAATATATATCAGAGTCAGGAACCCCATTCGTTCACCCGGGCAATGCCTGATCCGGCGATCCTCCATACCGGAGGCGTGGCTCCTTCATCCAATGAAAAAAAACGGCTCCGATGATCTTCTTCTCTGGATTCTGATGCTGTGCAGAAAAGCAGTGTTTGCAGTTACTCCCGACTGCCTATATACACATAAATATACCGGTTCTAACCTGTCGGAGTCGTCTGCTCAGATAAAGACATCGTCCATGGAAGTTGTCGATGTACTGCAGTCAACCGGTGCTTTAACGTCCGGACAGTTAAAGGATCTCGAGCTTTCTGTGGAATGGGCAGCTCTTTGCTCCGCAGGACAGAAGCCTCTTTTTTCCCTGAAATTTGCGAGAATTCTTTTTACCAGGATCTCCTGTAAATTCAGACACCTTGTTTCACCCCGCATCAATATAACATCCGACTAATAGACACAATAGATAAGCATCCTGATCCTTTTTGCTGCAGGATTGGCCCACAATATATTTAAAAACCCGGAATATTTTTAAAAAGGAGTATTTATGAATTCAAATAATGATCTTTCTTCCATAAAAATCGCGGTTGCCGGAACAGGCTATGTCGGCCTCTCCATTGCCACCCTGCTTGCACAGCATCATCATGTCGTTGCCACAGATATTCTTCAGAACAAAGTAGACCTGATCAATGCCCGCAAATCTCCCATACAGGATGAATATATCGAGAAATATCTGGCCGAAAAAGATCTCGATTTAACCGCAACCACCGACGCGGAAAAAGCATACAGCGATGCGGATTTTATTGTGATCGCCACCCCGACGAACTATGACAGTGTGAAAAATTATTTTGATACCTCTGCTGTAGAATCGGTGATCGAGCTCGTATTAAAGGTGAATCCAAAGGCAATCATGGTTATTAAATCCACCATTCCGGTCGGATATACCAGACATGTTCGCGAGAAATATCATACGCAGAATATCATCTTCAGCCCTGAATTTCTTCGTGAGTCGAAGGCTCTGTATGATAACCTCTATCCCAGCAGAATCATTGTGTCTACTGACCCGTCAAATCCGGAAACGGTAAAGGCATCTCACACCTTTGCTTCTCTCCTGCAGGAGGGGGCCCTGAAGGAAAACATTGATACTTTGTTTATGGGATTCACGGAAGCAGAGGCTGTAAAGCTCTTTTCCAATACTTATCTGGCGCTGCGCGTTTCCTTCTTCAATGAGCTGGACACCTACGCGGAAATGAAGGGCCTGAATACAAAGGAAATTATTGACGGCGTGTGCCTCGATCCCAGAATCGGCACGCACTACAACAACCCAAGCTTTGGTTACGGCGGATACTGCCTGCCTAAGGATACAAAGCAGCTGCTGGCAAACTATGCTGATGTCCCGGAGAACCTCATCCATGCAATCGTAGAAAGCAACCGGACACGGAAGGATTTCATCGCTGACCGTGTACTTAGCAAGGCCGGATATTACGACTATTATCACAACGGAGACTACAATGCCGCTGAAGAGAAAAAATGCACCATCGGCGTATACCGCCTGACCATGAAATCAAACTCCGATAATTTCAGGCACTCCTCTATTCAGGGCGTAATGAAGAGAATTAAGGCAAAGGGCGCCACCGTAATCATCTACGAGCCCTCGCTGGAAAACGGCAGTACCTTCTTTGGATCAGAGGTTGTCAACGATCTGGCCGCTTTCAAGTCAAAAAGCGACTGTATTCTGGCAAACCGCTATAACCATGATCTTGACGATGTCAGGGATAAGGTTTATACACGGGATTTATTCATGCGTGACTGAACAGATCGCCCCACCGCTCACACAAAGTGTGAACCGGTGGGGCGAACGTTGTTTATTGCATAGTTATAGATTGATAGATTGCATAACCGTTTACTTACCGAGATATTCAATCTCTGGATAAAATTTCTTTCCTATTTTCACTGCTTCATCCATCAACTGTATTCTTCTCTTTTTCTCATCGTCTGAAAGAGAAGACTTTCGAATCCGTTTCTTATGCATTTCTCTTCGAATCCAGAAAAGGATTCTTCCCTTTATTCCCTCCCGACGGTATAAAACCGTTTCATTCCGATACATATAGCTGAAGCGTTCCAGCAGCCCCTCATCCGCAGTTTCAATCGCAGGTCCGTCATTATTTTTTGATTTGTGCACCACAATGCTCTTCGCGGAATAATAGCATGGATATTTCAATGAGATCCGGCGTGTGTATTCCCAGTCATCCGTCCAGATCACGAATTCTTTATACGGCAGACCTACATTCTTCACTACAGATGCAGGAACGAAAAGAGAGACAAAAGTGGCCAGAACAATATTCTGACAATCCTTCTCTGGTTCCTTCAGTTTCTTAACCAGCGAAATTTTCTGCTGGTTCATCCGACATGGTGTTCCATCCTTCCAGAGAACCCGGCTGGACAGAAACCCGTAATTGCCCTGCAGGGAATTTCCAAGCTTCAGTAATTCCTTCAGGGAATTTTCTTTTACGATACAGTCGTCATCCATAAGCCATAAATAATCATAGCCCATCTCACAGGCTTTCCTTATCCCGTAGCAAAAGCCTCCTGCGCCTCCAAGATTGGAACCTGTGTTATCATAATGTACCCTGGAATTTTTCAATTCATCCGCAATGTATTCCGGGGTCCCGTCTGTCGATGCATTATCAACAATCAACACATCGCATTCTTTGACGGACTGGTTCAGGAGTGCCTGCACACATTCCTTAAGCAGTTCTTTCCGGTTATAGGTTACAATAACAGCAGTGATTCTTCCCTCATGTAAATCATTCATGGCTATTCCTTACTCCTATTTGTTCGAACAGAACATTCACAGCTTTTCTCCCGCAAACCTGTTCAAACAGAACGCTCACAGCTTTTCTCCCGCAAACCGGGTTTCCAGTCCTGACACATAGAAAATGGCAGTAGGATGAATGGATTGAATACGGTTTCGGTTAATCTCGGTTCCGTCACACATAATAAGCAGATGACTACCAGACTCATGGTCAGAAAAGAATCCGAGACCTTTACCGACCGATAAATCATATAGCTGTACAAAATAATCACAGCTCCCAGAAGGATTGCTCCCTGTTCCAGTAAAACCTGAAGATAGGCACTGTCGACATAGTTATATGCTGCAGGATTTTCCCATCCGATCCAGGAAATCGGCTGTCCGAATAAGGTGATCGGATATTTTAACAGGGCGTTGTGCCCGAGCCGGAGCCGCTGTGTCAGAAGTGTATTCAGTTTTGACAGAAACGGATTGTATTTGCTGTATGCTGCCTGAAGATAAATGGCCACTGCAGCTGAGACGGCAGGGATTGCCATAAATATTTTTTTCCATGAATCCTTCTGTCTGGTTTTTCTTTTCTTCTGCACACGAATCCGGAGCCCGATCAGAAAAGCCAGTAAAATTGCTCCCGCATTCAGTAAAAAGATAAATCGGCTGTTTGTCATATAAAACAGCCAGTATGCGAGCATCACGAGGATCGCATATTCAGCGACCGTCGTTTTCTCTCTGCGGATACAGAAATAACACAAACTGATAAACAGAAGAGCTGTCGGTGCATATGTCGTCCAGGAAAAACCCAGGTAATGCCTGGAACGGTCCGAGATATCCCGTATGGTATCCTTCAGGACACCTGCCTGACTGAGAATGACTATTCCGGAGAGCATTACTGACCGGACGATCAATGAAACTTTTAAGATTTTTTCCGGATCTACAGAAGAAGCTCCAAATATCATCCAGAAAAGAAATAATCCGGACCGGTTATCTGAACGCACCGAAACCAGAAGTCCGATCACAAGAAGGATGGCCATTGCCAGCATACTTTTTCTGGTATGATAGTCATGAATCAGTTTGATCAGAACACCTAAGTAACACAAATATCGAATATTTTGTAAAAATGACTTGAACCCGGCTGTGTTGGAAAAAACACCAACCTGCAGGAATACAGCTGCAGTATAGATAACCAGTATGACGAGATAGAAGCCTTCCCATCTTGCTGCTTCCACTTCCCTCGCCGCAGGTCTATCTGAAAAAATCCCGGCCTTTTCCGTCACCTTCCCTGTGTATACCATTATTTTCCTTTCTAACCGGATTTATTTTACCCCTGCTGCTCAAAGTTAATCCGTCAACGAACAGAATTTCCGATGAAACAAGAGACCGTCATAAATCCTTATACAGGTTCAAAAAAGACTGAATGGTATCTTTGATATCAAACCCCTCTTTTCTCAGAAACGGAACCATGTCTGTTCTCTCTAAATTCATCTGATCTTTCATGGCACGCACCCACGCGTCTATATCCTTTTCCTCAATTCCTGCAAATGAGACGCGGTCTGTCAATGCGGCTTCGCGAGTAATCCGGTCTGAATAGACCACCGGAAGTCCACAGGCCTGTGCTTCCACTCCTACCACAGGAAGTCCTTCAAACCGGGACGGAAGGACAAACAGGTCCATCGCCTGCATCATCCGTTCTACATGGTCTGTCGTTCCATAGAAAATAACATCGTCAGAAAGTCCTACCTGTGCTGTCATCTCACGGATCCGGTCCCATATTTCCTTTGTACCGTCATGAGACCCGATCAGAAGGAGTTTTGCCTTTGGAACTTCTTTTTTAAACGCCTGGAATACACGTATCAGATATTCATGATTCTTCTGGTAAGAAAAACGTCCCACATGACCGACGACGATATTTTCCGACAGACCAAGCTCTTCTCTCATCTCCCTGCGTGTATCCGCGTCAAAGCGAAAACGGTTAAGATCAATTCCATTGTTGATCTGTATAACCTTTTCTCTTGGAATTCCGGGGTACATCCACGCAGCTGCCAGGTCGGAGCAGGCCGCAAAACAGGAACCGATCTTTTTCAGTCGTCCCCTATATACACGATGAAGAAATTTCTTCACGATCAGGTAATTTCCATCAACCCCAGCAGCGTGAGAATGAAAAATAATCTTTCTTACACCGGCACGTTTAGCGGCATGTCCAAACGCGTACATTCTGTAGGAAGTATCCGCGTGAATATGTACACAGTCATATTTATTTTTCATGAGGAGCTGATAGAGGTTCTGCTCCAGATCCCTCATACTCACATGATTGTGTCCCTCTCTCCCGATAAAATATACCTGTGTTCCTCTGTCATTCAATTCCTTAATATGTGCGTTGTCCGCAAAATGCATGATGCAGGCAATATCCATCTGATACCCTTCCGGTTTTCCCAGAATCACGGAACGCACCAGAGAATATACGCCTCCCAGGCCCTGATCATCTACATTTACTTCGAGAATTTTTTTCATTTTACCCTGTTCCACTTATCTTTCAGGTTATCGTTTATTTTCTTCTCTTGTTTACCCGTAAATCACAATTCCAGACTTCTCAGATTTATTTATCTTTAAAACGAATCAGGAAATCTGACTTACTTTACACAAAATTCTTTGCACATCTATTATTGATCTAAGATTATGCTTCCGAGAATTCTCTTCTCATATGTATGAAGCGTTTCAAGAATGCGGTCTGTCTTCCGGTAATCAGAGGTTCCGATACTGGCAATGATTACTGCGGCGTCTGTTTCCTTCAGACTGTGCAGAGCAGCCGGCGAACTGAGAATATCCCCGGGTGTCTTTATCTGCAGCTCAGATGTCTCCTTGTTCATTTCCGCGGCAATCTTTTCCAGCTGTCCGGGATCAACATCTCCGATCAGCGCAACTGTACCTTTTCCATTCATGAGTTCCGAAAGATTTTCATTTGCAATCTGCCAGCAGACCTCTCTGTCTCTGCTGCTGTAATAATCCGACGCATCCCGATGCGTAAGACGATCCAGCCCCTTTCTTTTTTTTGCGTTGGGAGAAGGTACTGCAGCAATTTTGGAAAATCCGTACTGACGGTTCATCTCAGAAGCACTGTATACCTTGCCGGATGCAAGCAGAGACAGAATCACAAGGAGGAAATACAATACGACTCCTCCAACAAATCCCGCACCGGCATATTTTACAATCGGCTTCAGCAGGTCACTTCTGCTGACGCTTACCTGAGAATTGTCTGTATTTCCGGAATTCATCCCCAATGTAGCTGTCGCAGTCCCGAAGGAATTATTTCCATTGATCAGATTATTGAGCATAGTCAGCCGGCTGTTTGCCTTATCCGTGACAGTTGTATCTGTCACGGTAGTGGTTACCCGGTTATTGATTGCAAGCGTATGTTCTCCATATGTTTTCGTCACAGAAGAAGAATAATTCTGGATCTGTGAAGTCAGTTCATCCAGAAGTTCACCGGCGCCCTGCTCACTTGGAAAACGAATGATAATCTCCGCGGAAATTGTATCATTGATATGATTTTCGCTCAGATCTACCAGTTCCTGAAGGTACTGAGGTTCTGTATTGTACTTTTCAGCCATCGCTGTCCAGTCTATTCCGTAAAGTACAAACTCTTTATATGCGTTCAGGATATTATTTGCATCCTGCTCCGCGACAGTGGTGATAACTACTGAACTGTCATCGGAGGACGGATTTGAACTTTTTGTCTCCGTCTCATCTATGCTTCCCAGTTCCACGGAAGCCAGAGAATCCGGATCATTTTTTCTTTCTTTTTCAAGTTCCGGTGTGGAAACCGATATATCTACAGAAGCCATTCCAACGGCGTTCGGATCCATCTGTGTATAAAAAGATTTATTTACATATTCAGAAGCATGTTCGATCTGCTGTTTAAAATAATCACTATTCTTTTTATAATCTGCTTCTGAGGAAACTCCCGTATCCGCGCTGCCTGTGTTCTCAGAAGATGCTGCGCTCTCTTCCTTCCCTGCTCCTTTAATTTGCGGCAATAAACGGTATGCCTTCCACCCGGAGATCAATATCATAAAAATCACACCACAGACCAGCATTCTTCTCCACTTCTGTAATGCTGTCTGAATCAGAAGTCTCATACTAATTGTTTTATCTCTCATTGTACCTTCCCTTGACCTTATGTCTTTCCTTCATCGTTTATCTGCACTTATCCACATGGATTGAGATTTATCAACATTTATCAGCAGATTACAATTCCATGCTAACCTGATTTTTGCTCTTTGAGAAGCCATCCCTTCAGACACCCGCAGACTATTCTCTCTGTTTCTCCAGATTCTTCACGCATTCCTGAAATGCCCTCCGGAAAAAATATCCTTCCCTGAGCTTTTGTCCCACTTGAGCGGCATTTTCACACATTTCCCTGTATTCCTCGTCTGATACCCCGCTTATCATCTCTGCTGCTTCATACAAATTCCGGATCGTAATTCCCACATGATATTTCTTCACAAAATCAGCAATTGCGGCCTCTTCCCACACCATCACCGGCATACCGGATGTCAGATACAGAGATGCCTTGTGTGGATTGTTATACCGAAGATATTCCCCGGTATTTCCTGCACAGCTCTCAGCAGAAGGTCCATCCCACACAAGCCCGAAATCGCCCTTCAGTACTCCCGGAAGTTTATCGGCTGGAAAAGCCCCCTGATATCGGATGCACTCGGATACCCCGTCGCTCTGAAAATTAACGCCATACGCATTAACCGTAAGTTCTCTGTTTTTTGTTTCTCCGTTGTTCCGGAACATCTCGTAGAGATAGCCGGACTTTCCGGGATGAAGATTGCCTGCCACAGCAAGAGAAGGTTCCTTTCCTCTGATCCTGTGACACATTTCTTCCTTTGTAAGATAATCAAAGATTTCCAGACTGACCAGCTTTTCGGGTTCAAATCCCTTCTCGATCAGATACTGCCTCATATGTTCATTATGACAGATCACTGCGTCAAATTGTTTCAGAAGATTCTGATCTGATATTTCCGCGGTTTTTCTGCTTTTCGTATAAAGCCCCTGAACCCCCATTCTCAAGGACTCCAGGTCATGAATCAGTGCTATGAAACGACAGCCCTTTTCTCTTTTAATAGCAGGAATATATTTTAAAGCTGCCCTGGCGCCATACATGGGATGCTGATATAAAACGATATCCCCTTCCCCGACTGTGCGGCACAGCTCTTTCCATCTCTCCGAACAGGTTTTCAACAGCCAGATTTTTCCTTTTATCACATTGATTCCTTTCGGAAACATATATTTCTGCGCAGGAAATAAAAATCCGGTCATCCCCATTTCATGTGCAATCAAAGAAATATCTGAAGGAGCCTTTACCCCTGCATGTTTTCCTTCCCCGGACTGCAGATCGATAGAATAAAAGATACCCATTATCTTCATCCTTTCCCTTCGTGACTGCCATACAATAAATTTTCCAAAAAACTGTATAAGCTGCTGATTGCTCCGTGCTCCCGCAATTATACAGTAAACCGCCATGCCCCGCAAGCGGGGCGTCACAATATCTATAAGTCCCCGCATCACTTCGCTGCTTCCGTTTTGCTGACAAATATGATGATACTTACATAGGTTTACGTAAGTTATCAACAATTTTGTTGATAACTTGTGGATAACTCACAAAAATATGGTTCATATTTTTGTAATTTTTTTGTAAACAGTTTAATTTACGCGGTTTTTCTTACGTGTATAAGTGGATATCATTCTGTGCACAAACTGACATCTACACCGTATTATCCACATCACCCTTCAAACAACTGTTCTCGTGTTGATAAATTCCGTATTTTAGTTTAATATAAAAGAGGTGTTTTGTCTTCTTTTTTCGGCGCAGCATATTTATATAACATAATGAAATGGATTGTGCCGGTTACAGGAAGAAATTTTATCAACAGCAGAGGTTATCATGAGCATTATCGAAGAAAAGTGGGATCAGATTCTGGAACGTGTAAAGGAAGAGCATGAGCTTGGAGAAGTTTCCTTTAAGACATGGATCAAGCCCCTCAAGGTATATAAGGTAGACGGTCATGATGTCACCATTCTCGTTCCATCGGAACAGGTTGGTCTTGACTATGTATCCAAGAAGTACAAGCTTCCAATCAAGGCTGCCATCGGCGAACTGACCGGAATGGACTGCGAAATTTATTTTATTCTTCCCCAGGACGCAGAGAAAGCCAGCCGCGAAAAGCAGGTCAAAAATGAATCCATTCTTACCGGACTGAACCCGAAATATACCTTTGATACCTTCGTCGTAGGCAAAAACAATCAGTTTGCTCACGCGGCTTCTCTTGCTGTTGCGGAGTCACCCGGTACGGTGTACAATCCTCTGTTTTTATATGGAGGCGTGGGACTGGGGAAGACCCATCTGATGAATTCCATTGCACACTTCATTCTCGAGAATAATCCCTCAATGAAGATTGTGTATGTCACCAGTGAAGAGTTCACAAATGAAGTCATTGAGGCAATTCGTGCAGGAAGCAGCACAGCCCTCACCAAGTTCCGTGAAAAATACCGTAACGTGGATGTTCTCCTCATTGATGATATTCAGTTTATCATCGGAAAAGAATCCACACAGGAGGAGTTCTTCCACACCTTTAACGCGCTGCATTCTGCCGGAAAACAGATCATTATTTCGTCCGATCGTCCACCGAAGGATATGGATGTCCTCGAAGAGAGAATCCGCTCCCGGTTTGAATGGGGTCTGATGGCAGATATCCAGAGTCCCGACTATGAGACACGAATGGCTATTCTCCGGAAGAAGCAGGAAATCGACGGATCTAATGTGAGCAATGAAGTCCTGGAATACATCGCCAGCAATGTGAAGGCAAATATTCGTGAACTCGAGGGCTCTCTGAATAAGGTCATCGCCATGGCCAACCTGGAACAGAAAGAGATCAATCTTGATCTGGCTCAGAACGTTCTGAAGGACATTATTTCTCCCAATGAAAAGCGGGTGGTGACGCCGGAGTACATCATCGACATTGTGGCGGAACAGTTCAATATCACTCCGGAAGAAATCAAAAGCTCCGTAAAGTCACGCAGAATTTCTTACCCGAGACAGATCGTCATGTATCTCTGCCGGACGATGACATCGAATAATCTGCAGGCCATCGCGGAAAGCATCGGCGTTCAGAACCATACGACCATCATCTACGGCATCAACAAGATCGACAAGGACTACAAGACCAAACCTGAGACAAAAGAAGTCGTTGATCTCCTGAAGAAAAAGATTTCTCCGGAGGGATGATCATACTTGTTCTCCCGAAGGAGTTTCTTCTATATATATAGTGTTCCAGATCCATCTATCCACAATTTATAGACTATGTGGATAAAAACAGAGTGGATAAATGTGGATTATTTTCCATTTACATTTTTCTGACAGCCGGTTTTATCGATACTGACAGACTTATGATCCTCCTTTTTCCGCTTTTTTTCACGGCAAAAGGGAGTTTTCCACATTTCAACCTCCCCTAAGACGAAGTCGAAGAATTTTTTTATTATTCTTTTCTATCTTTCCCGTTTTTCAACCCGCGGGATTGTCAGTATCGCACAGACAAACCGAAAGGAGTCGCACAGGTAATGAAGCTCGTTTTTAATCAGGCAGATCTTGCAGACAGTGTAAGTATTGTAATGAAGGCCGTACCTTCCAAGACCACAATGCCGATTTTACAATGCATCATGATTGAAGCTTCCTTCAACCAGATCAAGTTCACGGCAAATGATATGGAACTCGGCATTGAAACCATCGTAAAGGGAGAAATCGAGGAAAAGGGAAAAATCGCTCTCGATGCAAAAATTTTCTCGGATATCATCCGCAAACTTCCAAATAACAAAGTTTTTATCGAAACGAATGAAAATGATGTAGCGACGATTACCTGCGAAAAGGCTAAATTCAGTATTCCCGGAAAATCCGGTGATGATTTCGCATATCTTCCGGTAATTGAGAGAGATGATTTTATTTCCATTTCACAGTTTTCTCTGCGTGAGGTTATTCGTCAGACGATTTTCTCTATCGCCGTTAATGAGAACAATAAGCTGATGACCGGAGAATTGTTCGAAATCCGGAATAATGTGCTGAAGGTCGTATCTCTTGATGGTCACAGAATTGCCATCCGTAATCTGGCTCTTTCGGGAGAATGCCCGGATCAGAAGGTGGTTGTACCGGGCAAGACATTGAACGAGATCAGTAAGATTCTGTCCGGCGAGATGGATGACATGGTAAATATCTATTTTGCGGAGAATTATCTTCTGTTTGAATTCAGCGACACCATTGTCTTGTCACGCCTGATTGACGGAGAATATTTCCGGATTGATCAGATGCTGTCCAGCGATTATGAGACAAAGATCACAATCAACCGGCAGGAATTTATGGACTGTATCGACCGCGCGACTCTTCTGGTAAGGGAGAGTGATAAGATGCCGGTCATCATTGATGTGACAGACGGGCAGATGGAGCTTCGAATTGATTCTTCGATCGGTTCGATGGATGAGGAAATTGATATTGAGAAGACAGGGAAGGATATTATCATCGGATTTAATCCGAAGTTCCTTCTGGATGCGCTTCGGGTCATTGATGATGAGAACATTTCCATTTACTTCGTGAATGCGAAGGCTCCCTGCTTTATCAGGGATGAGAAGTCATCTTACATCTATCTGATTCTTCCCGTAAATATTAATGTGAATAATCGATGAAAAGGGCAGGAAAAGTAAATGGAGAAAATCACGATAAAAGATGACTTTATCAAGCTTGGTCAGGCAATGAAGCTTGCCGGTCTGGTAGATGAAGGTGTGGAAGCGAAGATTGCGATTCAGAATGGCGAGGTCTCGGTAAATGGAGAAACGGATACCCGGCGGGGGCGGAAGCTGACGGACGGTGATGTTTTTTCCTTTAACGGCAGAGAAGTCATGGTGACCAGAGCAGAAGCTTAATCCGGAAATATGTACGTAGAATCACTGGAGCTAAAAAATTACAGGAATTATGACAGAATTTCTCTCCATTTTGACCGGGAGACGAACGTTCTGTACGGCGACAATGCCCAGGGAAAGACAAATATACTGGAGGCCATCCAGCTCGCGGCGACGACAAAGTCTCACAGAGGAAGCCGTGACCGGGAGATCATTCGTTTCGGAGAGGAAGAGGCGCATCTGCGCCTCGTCTTCCGCCGGAATGAGGTGTCTCACAGAATTGATATGCATCTCAAGAAGAACGGAAAGAAAGGTGTGGCGATCGACGGAATTCCGATTCGCAGAGCCTCAGAGCTGTTCGGGATGATCAGTGTTGTCTTTTTTTCTCCGGAGGATCTGAATATCATCAAAAATGGTCCGAATGAGCGGAGAAGATTCATGGACAGTGAATTGTGCCAGCTGGATAAGGTCTATTATACCGATCTGACTGAGATGAACCGGATTCTTACCCAGAGGAACGCACTTCTGAAGGATATTCCTTTTCATCCGTCACTGGAGCAGACGCTTGATGTGTGGGATGAGCAGATGGTCAGTCATGGCATTCACATTATCCGGTCGAGAAGATCCTTTATCGGGCATCTGAATGAGATCATCGGCAGAATTCACGAGAATCTCACAAATGGCAGGGAAAATATTGAGATTGTCTACGAGCCGAATGTGGAGGAGAAAAATTTCAGGGAGATTCTTTCCGGCAGCAGGGTAAGGGATCTCAAAATGAAGACCTCTACGGTGGGACCGCACAGGGATGATTTCAGAGTCAATGTAAATGGAATTGACATCAGACATTATGGTTCTCAGGGACAGCAGAGGAGTGCGGCTCTTTCCCTAAAGCTGTCCGAGATTTATCTTGTGAGGGAATCGGTCGGAGATACACCGGTACTGCTGCTGGATGATGTTTTGTCCGAGCTTGACAGCGGAAGACAGGCGATGCTTCTGAAGCGAATGGATGAAGCGCAGACATTCATCACATGTACAGGGATGGATGAGCTGATTGAGAATCATTTTCCTGTTAACAGGGCTTTTCACATCGTGAACGGAACAGTTGAAAATCAGGAGGACGTATGGAAACAGAATCAACCGTTGTGACAAATGAATATGGAGCTGATCAGATTCAGATTCTGGAAGGACTGGAAGCAGTAAGAAAACGTCCCGGTATGTATATTGGAACCACATCCTCCAGGGGGCTTCATCATCTGGTTTACGAGATTGTAGACAATTCTGTGGATGAAGCGCTCGCCGGATACTGTACACATATTGAAGTGACGATCAATCCGGACAACTCCATTACGGTTATTGATGACGGACGTGGAATTCCTGTCGGAATCAATCATAAGGCCGGGATTCCGGCGGTAGAGGTGGTGTTTACGGTTCTTCACGCGGGAGGTAAGTTCGGCGGCGGCGGATACAAGGTATCCGGAGGTCTCCACGGAGTGGGAGCCTCTGTCGTCAATGCCCTTTCTGACTGGCTGGAAGTTCAGATCTATCACGATGGGAAGATCTATAAGCAAAGATATGAGCGCGGAAAAACGATGTACAAGCTCAAGGTGGTCGGTGAGTGCGATCCGGAGAAGACAGGAACCCGTGTCGATTTTAAGCCGGATGAGACAATTTTCGAAGACACCGTCTATGATTTCAATACTCTGAAGACAAGGCTTCGCGAGACAGCTTTTCTGACAAAGGGGCTGAAGATCACTCTCAGAGACAAGAGAGAGGGAATGGAGCAGGAGAAGGTCTTTCACTACGAGGGCGGAATCAGGGAATTTGTCCAGTACCTGAACCGGAGCGCGGAGGTATTGTATCCGGATATCATGTACTTTGAGGGAATTCAGAATGGTGTCATGGTTGAAGTTTCCATGCAGCACAATGATTCCTACAATGAGACTGTGTACGGATTTGTCAATAATATCCTGACTCCGGAGGGCGGTATGCACATCGTCGGTTTCCGCCAGGCGATAACCAGAACCTTCAACGATTATGGACGTAAGATGAAGCTGCTGAAGGACAGCGATGAAAATCTGACCGGTGAGGATATCCGGGAAGGACTTACTGCCATTGTCAGCGTAAAGATTGAAGACCCTCAGTTTGAGGGACAGACAAAACAGAAGCTCGGAAACAGTGAAGCAAGAGGAGCGGTTGACGCTGTGGTCAGCCAGCAGCTATCCGTATACCTGGAGCAGCATCCGGATGTAGGTAAGATTATCATCGAAAAATCGGTGATTTCCCAGCGTGCCAGAGAAGCTGCCCGAAAGGCAAGAGAGCTCACCCGGCGGAAAACAGCGCTTGACGGTCTGGCGCTTCCTGGAAAGCTGGCGGATTGCTCCGATAAGGACCCGAAGAAATGCGAGATCTTTATCGTTGAGGGAGATTCCGCCGGAGGCTCCGCAAAATCGGCGAGAAACCGAAAGACACAGGCGATTCTTCCCCTCCGCGGAAAGATTCTCAATGTGGAAAAGGCAAGGCTTGACCGGATATACGGAAACGCCGAGATCCGTTCCATGATCACAGCCTTTGGAACGGGAATTCATGAGGATTTTGATATCACAAAGCTCCGATATGACAAGATCATTATCATGACCGATGCCGATGTTGACGGCGCGCATATCGCGACACTGATGCTGACGTTTCTGTACCGGTTTATGCCGGAGCTGATCAAGCAGGGACACGTATATCTGGCAAAACCGCCGCTCTACAAAATCGAGAAAAACAAAAAAGTATGGTATGCATACAGCGATGATGAACTGAATCAGATTATGAATAAAATCGGCAGAGATGCGTCAAATAAGATTCAGCGTTACAAAGGACTCGGTGAGATGGATGCGGATCAGCTCTGGGAGACCACGATGGATCCTGAAAACAGAATCCTGCTCCGTGTGAATATGGATGAGGATGAATCTTCAGAGATTGATCTCACCTTTACGACTCTGATGGGAGATAAAGTAGAACCACGGCGTGAGTTCATCGAGGAGAGAGCAAAGGATGTGCAGAATCTGGATATCTGACAGGATAATCCGGTAACTATTCAGATCCTGTGTTTCGGATTTTTCAGAGCACAGGTTTACGCGAGAACCAGGATAAGGGGACAGAACCATCAGAAAGCGTTTTTTCCCGTATCACAGGCAGATAGATGAAGCATAAATAATGGCAGAAAGCTGTCCCAAAAGAAAGGCACATGAAAATGGATGATAAAGTCTTCGATCGAATTGAGGAAGTAGACCTCAAGAAGAAAATGGAAGATTCCTACATCGATTACGCGATGAGTGTAATTGCGTCACGAGCGCTTCCGGATGTACGTGACGGTTTGAAACCGGTACAGAGAAGAATTCTGTATTCCATGATAGAATTGAATAACGGACCCGACAAGCCTCACAGAAAATGTGCCCGTATTGTCGGTGATACGATGGGAAAATATCATCCGCACGGAGACTCTTCCATTTATGGAGCGCTTGTCACGATGGCGCAGGACTGGAATATGAGGTATACCCTCGTTGACGGCCATGGAAACTTCGGTTCGGTTGACGGAGACGGAGCCGCGGCAATGCGTTATACAGAGGCAAGGCTGAGCAAAATCTCGATGGAGATGGTCCGTGACATGAACAAGGATACGGTAGATTTTGTTCCGAACTTCGATGACACGGAAAAAGAGCCTACCGTTCTCCCGGCAAGAATTCCGAATCTTCTGATCAATGGCGCATCGGGAATCGCTGTTGGTATGGCGACGAATATTCCGACGCATAATCTGCGGGAAGTTGTTGGTGCCGTAGTCAAAATCATCAATAATCGGGTTGAAGAGGACAGAGAGACCACCCTTGATGAAATTATGCAGATCATCAAGGGACCGGATTTTCCGACTGGCGCCGAGATTCTCGGGGTGCGCGGAATTGAAGACGCCTACCGGACCGGACGCGGAAAGATCCGTGTCCGCGCAATTACCAATATCGAGACTCTGCCAAACGGCAAGAGTCAGATTATCGTCACAGAACTTCCGTATATGGTGAATAAGGCGCGGCTGATCGAGAAAATCGCCGAGCTTGTGCGCGATAAGAAAATCGACGGAATCACGGGTATCAATGATCATTCCAACCGTGAGGGAATGAGAATTGTGATTGATCTCCGTCGTGACGCAAATGCAAATGTCATATTGAATCAGCTTTATAAGCATACGCAGCTTCAGGATACCTTTGGTGTTATCATGCTTGCCCTTGTGGATAATCAGCCGAAGATTCTGAATCTTCTTGATATGCTGAAATATTACATTCAGCACCAGGAAGAGGTTGTCACCAGAAGAACGCAGTATGACCTGAACAAGGCGCAGGAAAGAGCCCATATTCTGGAAGGACTTCTGAAGGCTCTTGATATTATCGATGAAGTGATTCATACCATTCGGGCATCCGCAAATACAGCGGAGGCAAAGGCAAACCTGATCTCCAGGTTCGGCTTTACCGATCCGCAGGCGCAGGCGATTGTAGATATGCGTCTGAGGACACTGACCGGTCTGGAAAGAGAGAAGCTTCAGGCGGAGTATGATGAGCTTCAGGCCAAAATCATCGAATACAAGAAAATCCTGGGCGACCGGAAGCTTCTTCTCGGCGTAATCCGTGATGAGATCAGTGAAATTGCGGAAAAGTACGGGGATGACCGGCGTACCAGAATCGGATATGACGTCTACGATATCTCCACCGAGGATTTGATCCCGCAGGAAAATACCGTGATCACGATGTCCAGACTCGGATATATCAAGAGAATGTCTCCGGATAATTTCCACAGCCAGAATCGCGGCGGAAAAGGAATCAAAGGCATGCAGACCCTCGACAATGACTATATCGAGGATCTGTTCATGACGATGTCTCATGATTATCTGATGTTCTTTACCAATATGGGACGCGCATATACCTTAAAGGCGTACGAAATTCCGGAGGCAGGAAGAACAGCCAGAGGTACCGCAATCGTGAATCTCCTTCAGCTGCTTCCCGATGAAAAAATAACAGCTGTCATCGCAATTTCCGAGTTTTGCGAGGATCAGTATATTTTCATGGCGACAAAGAAGGGGATTGTCAAGAAGACTCCGGTGCCTGCATTCCGCCACATGAGAAAGACAGGTCTAGCCGCAATTACGTTAAATAATGGTGATGATCTGATCGAAGTGAAATATACAGATGGAACGCAGGATGTAATTCTGGCGACGAGAGATGGAATGTCCATCCGGTTCAATGAGAAGGACGTGCGTCCGACCGGAAGAGGATCCATGGGAGTGCGGGGAATTGCTCTTCGAAACGGCGATGAAGTGGTTGCCATGCAGATCCGTCAGCAGGGGGAATACCTGCTCTTTGTCACAGAAAACGGAATCGGAAAGCGCACCCTATTTGACGACTTCCGCATTCAGACCAGAGGCGGCGTTGGAATTAAGGCGATCAATCTCAGGGAAAATACAGGAAAACTGATCGGAATGAAGGCTGTGAACAGCGAAGATGAAATTATGCTGATCACAAAGGGAGGTATTATCATTAGGACTCCTGTAAAAGGAATTTCTGTTCTGAAACGCAGCGCAACCGGAGTGAAGATCATGGATGTCATGGATTCCGTGGCGGGAATCGCCAAGGTTGTCGGCGAAGATGATGAAGATCCTGAGTCCGGGGAAATGCCGGATGAGAGTCAGACAGCAGAAGACGAAGGTGATTACAAGTCTGAAGAATTCGCGGACGGAAATTCAGGTGAACCTGCATCCGGAGAATTGTCAGACGCAAATGCGGACGAGCATGCATCCGGTGAAATCTCAGAGGATAATCGGGAAGAATGAGGAATCGATGATGAGAGATATTGATGTCAGTGAAGTGACAAAAGCGGTAAAGGAAATGTGTATTTCTGTCAATTACGAGCTTTCCGATGACATGAAGGAATGTATGAGATCATCAGTGGATAAGGAGCAGTCTCCGCTCGGAAAACAGATTCTGAACCAGCTTCAGGAAAATCTGAAGATAGCAAAGGAAGACCGGATTCCGATTTGCCAGGATACCGGAATGGCTGTTGTGTTTCTGGATATCGGCCAGGAGGTTCATTTTGTGGGCGGAGTCCTTGAGGATGCTGTCAATGAGGGGGTCCGTCAGGGCTATACAGAAGGATATCTTCGTAAATCCGTAGTAAGAGATCCCCTGGATCGCGTAAACACAAAGGATAACACACCGGCGGTCATTTATTATCATATTGTGCCTGGAGATCAGGTGAAGATTACCGTTACAACAAAGGGCTTCGGCAGTGAAAATATGAGCAAAATTGTCATGCTTAAGCCGGCGCAGGGAGCAGAGGGAGTCAAGGACGCAATTGTTCAGACAGTAAAAGAAGCCGGACCGAATGCATGTCCTCCCGTATTTGTCGGTGTCGGTATCGGCGGAACATTCGAAAAGGCCGCGCTGATGGCGAAACAGGCACTGACCAGACCTGCTGGGCAGCATTCTGAAATTCCATACGTAAAAGAGATGGAGGAAGAACTGCTGGAGAGAATCAATCAGCTTGGAATCGGTCCGGGGGGACTTGGAGGAAAGGTTACCTGTCTTGGAGTGAACATCAATACCTATCCGACTCACATAGCAGGACTTCCACTGGCAGTCAATATGTGCTGCCATGTGAACAGGCATGCAGTCAGATATCTGTGATTGGATCGGACAGTGCTTTGTCTGTATTCGGATATCATTGACAGAATGCTGCAGGATTGCGAGAGTGCGAAACACGGGAGAGATCTATAGCCTATGAAGTATGTAGTGCCCCGCCTGCGGGGCATATAGGTTACGGTATAGCCGCGAATTGTTCCGGGAATAGAGGATATCAAACAATGGAAAGAAAAATGAATGTTCCCATGAGCAGGGAAGATATCAGAAGTTTGCATGCGGGAGATTATGTGTATCTGACAGGAACCGTTTATACGGCGAGAGATGCTGCGCATAAGAGAATGAAGGAAGCCATTGATCAGGGAAAGGAACTTCCCTTCGATGTTCGTGGTAATATAATCTATTACATGGGGCCATCTCCTGCCAGAGAGGGAAGACCGATCGGATCCGCAGGACCTACGACGGCCGGAAGAATGGATAAATATGCTCCTCAGCTCATGGATCTCGGATTAAGCGGGATGATTGGAAAGGGACGCAGAACACAGGAGGTTGCCGATGCAATTATGCGCAACGGGTGTGTTTACTTTGCAGCTGTAGGAGGGGCAGGTGCTCTTTTGTCAAAGCGGATTCTCTCATCGGAGGTGATTGCCTATGATGATCTCGGTACAGAAGCAATCCGAAGGCTGACAATCAAGGATTTTCCGGTGATAGTCGCAATTGATGCTGAAGGGAATAACATATACGATATTGCCCTGGAAAAATACCGTGTCGAACAATGAGACAAAGAAGTCGCAGCATACATCTGGTAAATAGGAAGGAATTTCAACATTCTGCTTCTGTTCTCAGTCGGGCTGTGATGAAGTGAAAGAGACAAATGAAAAGAGTAAAAGGCCGGTCAGAAAATAAGAAAAGATAAGAAAAGGCTGGGCAGAAAATAAGAAAAAAACGTTGACAAAAGAATTATACTTTTGTATAATCACTAGTGCGTCGTGTGAATGATGCGTTAATTTTTTACCTGTTTCAGGTAAATCAAGTGGTAACAACCATTCTTGACATGGGCTTGGAGAAGTACTCAAGAGGCCGAAGAGGCGCCCCTGCTAAGGGTGTAGGTCGGGAAACCGGCGCGAGGGTTCAAATCCCTCCTTCTCCGTCTTTCAGATTTTTCAAAAAAAGTTGTTGACAAACTGAAAGATATGAGTTATAGTAAACGAGCTGTCGCCGAAAGGCACAGCAAAACATGAACATTGACAACTGAACAGTAAAACACATCCTCGAAAATTCAAATGAAGTTTTATAAAATTTTTGTTTGAACGATCGATAAGTATTCATGAATGTAACGTTCAGATGAACGATACATGAATTGATTACGATCCTTTAAAACAGTAAAAAGGGATGAATTAGCCAAGTGTTAATTCTGAACGAATCAAATCTTTTTTATGAGAGTTTGATCCTGGCTCAGGATGAACGCTGGCGGCGTGCTTAACACATGCAAGTCGAGCGAAGCACTGAAGAAGATTTCTTCGGAATGATTTTTCAG
>NZ_JBQHWP010000003.1:0-212973 GCF_052063915.1 Bilifractor sp. HCP3S3_D3 | reverse complement strand
CGCACTTCCGTGCCGCTTGCGCGTCACTTCGTGCTCATACCTGTTGCCTTCGAAATCGCATACAGTCTCTTACACACGCTTCGCGCGTGACGATCCTGTCTGCGTTTTCGAGATATATTGTGACACATATTGTATAAGTCCCCGCGTCACTTCGCTGCTTCGCAGCTTCCGTGCCGCTAACAGGTATTCGCATTCCCGCGCTGCTTCGCACCGCTCCATGCTCATACCTGTTGTCGTCGCTAATGTTCTTGCCCACTAGTGAGCAAGCTCCCTGTGGGCCAAGAACATTGCGACTGGACTTATACAGTAAAAAAACATGTTGAATTTTATGTAAAATTATGTATAATAATGGTTGTGCCACTTTTATGTGGACATGCCGGAATAGCTCAGCAGGTAGAGCACTTCACTCGTAATGAAGGGGTCATCGGTTCGAATCCGACTTCCGGCTTAAACAGGCGATTAATTCGGGCAGTGCTGCCATGAGTTAATCGCTTTTTTACAATCTGCCGGCGGAACGTCGGCACCTGACAGGACATACCAGGGAGGATATGAGTCTATGAGCTTTACAGCAACGGAACAGGATGCCAAGATCAGAGAACTGGTTGAGTTCAGCCGAAGATCCGGAAAGATCGATCTGAGCCTGTATCAGGAGTACGATGTCAAGAGAGGCCTCAGAGATAATACCGGAAAGGGTGTTCTGACGGGTCTTACGGAGATTTCCGATGTTATGGGAACAACGCTGAACGACGAGGGCGAGTCGGTGCCCTCAGAGGGGCGCCTGTATTATCAGGGATATAATGTCAATGATCTGGTGGGCGGGATGAAAAACCGCCGGTTCGGTTTTGAGGAGATCACATATCTTCTTCTGTTCGGATCACTGCCGACGGAGAAGCAGCTGAATGATTTTATTGAGATTCTGAGCAGCTACCGGGAGCTTCCGGAGGAGTTCACCAGGGACGTCATCATGAAGGCACCCAGCTACAACATGATGAATTCTCTGCAGAAGTGTATCCTGACGCTGTATTCCTATGACGCGCATGCGGACGATATTTCAATCCCGAATATCCTGCGGCAGGCGCTTTCCATGATCGCGAAGATGCCTCTTCTGGCCGTGTACAGCTACCACACGCACAGGCATTATCATCTGGGGCAGAACCTTATCATCCGGAACCCGAAGCCAGAGCTTTCACTCGCTGAAAATCTGCTTCAGATGCTGCATCCGGACGGTCAGTATACGCAGCTGGAGGCGAAGGTGCTCGACACGGCTCTGATTCTGCATGCCGAGCACGGCGGCGGCAACAACTCGACCTTTACGACGCATGTGGTATCTTCTACAGGAACGGACAGCTATTCCGCGGTGGCGGCTTCCCTGGGCTCCCTGAAGGGACCAAAGCACGGCGGTGCAAACCTGAAGGTTCTGCAGATGTTTGAGGACATCAAGGAGAACGTTCATAACTGGGACAATGAGGATGAAATCCGCGCCTATCTGAACAAGATTCTTGACCGTGAGGCGTTTGATCACGCGGGACTGATCTATGGAATGGGACATGCGGTCTACACGCTCTCGGATCCCAGATGTGTTATTCTGAAGGAGTACGCGAAGAAGCTCTCGATTGAGAAGGACATGGAAGACGAATTTCATCTCTATGAAAATGTGGAAAGAATCGGAAAGGAGTGCATGATTCACAAGCGCCGTCTCGTAAAGCCGATCTGCGCAAATGTCGACTTCTACAGCGGATTTGTGTATTCAATGCTTGATTTTCCGAGAGAGCTGTTCACTCCGCTGTTTGCGATCGCGCGTATCTCGGGTTGGTCGGCTCACCGGATCGAGGAAATGGTCAATGGAGGCAAGATCATCCGACCGGCATATAAATACGTCGGTCATCACAGAAGATATATCCAGCTGGAGAACCGCGAGGACTGACAGAGGAGAAAGATATCTGAATTTGAAAAAGAGACAATCCGTTTCCGCGGATTGTCTCTTTTTCAAATTGCATGTACTATATACAAGGAAAGCGATGCTCCTGCTCAGGTGTTTTAAGACCGTTTTGCAGAAAATCCGTGTTTGGCTGATGCATCAGCCAGGAAAACGAGGATTGACAACGTTGCCGGAACTAGTAATTCTTTACGATATGAAGGATTAGAATGTTTGGGAGATGGTTCGAAAAACACGTGGAATTATGATGGATGATGGTTTTGGGATTCGATTCAACAATGAATCGGTTACATGGGAGGAGGTAAATCCATGGAAAACTATTAACTGAAAAAAGGGCTTCTGGTCAAGACCTTTAGAAGCAGCATCGCGCAATTACACTATTAGAAATCCAGCTAAAAAAATATCGTCGTATCATCGGGTTGAAATGAGAAAAATTTAGAAATCGGAATGAATTACATCTGAATGCTTCGGGAATTTCTGCATGCCTTAACATACAGAAATTTCTGATAAATATAGAAGAGAAAAGAAAAACATTAATCTTTTTAATATAACGGTTGGGAACCTGTATTCGCATTTCCACAAAATGTGATATACTAATCCTGTGAAAATATGTTGGATCGAGTGACAGTCCGGGTACAGATGGCAATAATTTTGTCTTGCAATACAGTCAGCAGACTGGCTGCGCCCGGTTTGAGTCACGGTGTGTATATTGGAGGCGGCCGGATGAGCGTTGCCGTATATAAATTAACATCTGAAGAACAGCAGATTCTTGAGAATCTTCCGAATGCGGTGGGTGTATTTCAATCTGTCGATGGGAAGATGATGCCGGTATTTCTCTCAGGACAATTTCTGAAACTGTTCGGGTATGATTCGGGAGAACAGGCGATGGAAGCGCTGCGGAGAGACCTGTACCATGATATACACCCGGGTGATGCCGCCAGAATTGCGGAAAAAGGATACGGGTTCGAGCGGGATGATACGGAATATGATGTTATTTACCGCAACCGGAATAAATATCAGCCGGATTATCATATCATTCATGCAGTCGGGAGACATGTGTGGAAAGAGGGTGTGAGATTTTCGTATTTTTCATATACAGATGAAAGCCGGATTCTGAACGGAGGGCAGGAGGAACTGCAGTTATCAGAGTCATTTTCGCGGACAATTTCACTTGACAATGACCTGCATCGCAATCAGTTTGATGATCTGACGGGACTTCCGACGGTCAGCCGGTTTCTGCAGACCATTCCCGCGAGAATCCTCGAGATAAGGAGAGAACACAGGATTCCTGCGATTTTATGGATGGACTACAGCGGATTCCGTGAATATGAGACGTTGAACGGATTTGAGACGGGCGATGCCCTGATCCGTGGACTGGGCTGGCTGATTCGCGGCCGGTTCGGAGTCAGGAATACGGCAAGATTTAACAGTGATCACTTTGTAGCATGCGCGTCGACGGATAAGTTGGAACAGAATATCCGCAGTGTGTTTGAAAATGTTGCAAAATTGAATAGGGGAAATTCCCGTCCGATTGCTGTTGGCGTTTATGTGATCGATAGTGATGAGGTCAGCCTGACATCCGCAATTGACCGCGCGAAGCTTGCGTGCGATTCGCTGAACAATCCGTTGCACTCTTCCTACGCGTATTTCGATCAGGAGATGCTGGTCAAGGCAGAGCGGAAGCAGTATCTGCTGCAGAACTATCAGAGGGCAATGGCTGAGGGCTGGATTCAGGTCTATTACCAGCCGGTGATGCGTACTATCACGGGAAAGCTCTGCGGAGCAGAGGCGCTGTGCAGGTGGAAGGATCCGGTATACGGGATGATCTCTCCTGGAGAGTTTATACCGGCTCTGGAGGATGAGGGCAGAATTACTGATCTCGATCTCTTTATGTTCGAACAGGTCTGCCGTGACGGCCGGGAACGGATCAAGGCAGGCATGAATATCGTGCCGGTATCGGTGAATCTTTCCCGCAAGGATTTCCGTAAGCCGGATCTGGTCGACAGAATAGAAGGCCTGGCGAAAGAATATAAGATTCCGCGTGAGCTCATTAATCTTGAGATCACAGAGAGCGCATTCATCCGCCATCCGGAGAGGCTGAGTCAGTATATCAGCCGTTTCCATGAGCTGGGATTTCAGGTCTGGATGGACGATTTCGGCACCGCTTATTCTTCTCTGGGCTCTCTGAAGGACCTGAATTTTGATGAGCTGAAGATCGATATGAGCTTTCTGAGTACCTCGACGGAAAAAGCAAGAAACATCATCACGTCTGTTGTGGATATGGCGAAGAAAATTGGAATCCAGACGCTTGCCGAGGGCGTTGAGACCTGTGAGCAGTACGAATTCCTGAAGCAGATCGGATGCGAGAAGGTACAGGGATACTATTTCGGAAAGCCAATGGACAGGGCATCTTTCTCGCAGCACTGCCGGGATAGAAAAATCGGGGAAGAACGGCTCCGGTGGAAGAACTATTACGATGCTTTAAGCAGGATTGATTATCAGACGGATGAGCCTCTGTGTGTCATTGAGGATGACGGCAAAACCATGCGGCTGCTTTTTGCCAATGAGGCGTACAAGGATGTGCTTAGCCGTGACGGCATCAATGACATTGATTCATGGATTACGGAAATTAACACAGACAACAATCCGATGCATGTCTTCCACCGGCGGTATGCCAATGAGCAGCTGCGGAAGCTTAAGGGACCGCAGGTGATCACCTATCCGTCCGGTGATCATTATATGGAGCTGACCGGGAACGTCATTACGCATAATGAGAAGTCTTATATCTATGCCATGAATATCCGGTACATCCGGCTGAATACGACATCAAAGGATCAGCACAGAGCATATTACATACAGAGCATCTATTATCTGTGCGGTGATATTGCGGTTTGTAATCTTATGGACAATACCATGTACGGGCTCAAGTCCGTAAATTCTGCCCAGCCGATCGGAATCGGAGGCGAAAGCATTGATTTGATGCGGGCAGAGAAGATTTATACAGAGAAGTTTATCTATCCGCCGGATCAGAAGCGATTCCATGCTTTCTTCAATCTGAAGACATTAAGAACAAGGATGATGGAGAAGAAAGGACAGGATCTGAAGGGCTTTTTCCGAAGCAAAATGCCGGACGGCGAATATCACTGGATGCTGCACATGTGCATATCTATACCGGCAACGGATTTCTACCAGGTCCTTCTGGTAACTATTCCTGTAGACTTCAATTCGGAGGTCCGCGGACTTCTTCTGGGTGACCCGGACCAGAGTGGAGAGCCCGGGACTTATCAGGAGACGGATGAGAGGAGTATCACGCCGGCTCTGCTCTGGAGGAATCTGGAGAACTATTCAGATGCGATGTATTTCTGGAAGGATGTGAACCGGAGATTTGTGGGCGCAAGCCGGAGCTTTCTGGATTTTTATGGTTTTGAATCCGAGAAAGACATTATCGGGAAAACAGATGAGGAGATGCACTGGCATGTTGAGACAGAGCCCTTTAAGAACGATGAGCTCGATGTTCTGGCGAATGGTGAAAGAGTAAGTCTCGCAAAGGGAAAGTGTATCGTCCGGGGGAAACAGCGTACGATTCTGGCCAATAAGATTCCAATTTACAGAGACGGGAAGATCATCGGCCTGATGGGGAATTTTTTCGACGCAGAGAATCTGTATCAGCTTCTGGACGATCGGTATCAATCGGAATCGATCGATGCGGTGACGGATCTCCTGAATGCGACAGGACTGTCCGGGAGCTTCAGAGACTATCTGGAGGCGCTGTGGACGGATAACAAAGTGTTTTCACTGGTACAGATCTATATTCCGGAATATGAGGATTTCGCCAGAAGATATGGAGAAGAGGCGGGACACACGCTGCTCCGCAGTGTCGGAGAGCTATTGCGAAAGGTGTTCGGTAGAGAAAGCACCATCGGGAGACTGACCGGGAGTTACTTCACCATTCTGGTTCAGGATGAGGATTCGAAGAAATTAAAGGCAGCACAGGAAAGATTTGAAGAAAAGATTTCAAGGCTGAGAAAGGTCGGTCAGTGGCAGTGTGCGCTGACTGCTGTAATAAGGGTGTCCGTGATGAATCAGACCAATGCGAGCCAGGAAAAATATGCGAAGAATCTGAATCATATGTGGGCAGGATTGAGCGTATATAAGCCGGAGGCATGAGCGCAGCCGGCGGCCGGCGCCCGCGGAAATTACCCCTTCTATTGACCGGAGGTTCAATGGAAGGGATTTTGTAATGCCTGATTGTGCTTCAGGGATCTTCCGGCAGATTATTTTCGGGGAAGTAAACATTGACAGGCAGGAATGTCTGGCGTATATTTATTATACCCATAGGGGGTATTGACTCGTTTGACAGGAGGTAATACATGTATAATTTCAGATTTAGTGTTCCTACAACGATTTATTTTGGTAAAGGGCAGATCTCACATCTGTCAGAGCTTGCTGATTTTGGCTCCAAAGTACTCCTTGTCTATGGTGGAGGGAGCATCAAGCGAAATGGTATCTATGATACAGCATTGAAAATCCTCGGAGATGCCGGGGTAACGGTCACGGAGCTGTCCGGTGTAGAGCCGAATCCCAGAATAGAGACGGTTCGAAGGGGCGTTGAGCTGTGTAAAGAGCAGAAGCTGAATATGGTTCTGGCAATCGGAGGAGGCAGTGCGATCGACTGTGCAAAGGTTGTGGCTGCCGGCGCGATGTACGACGGGGATGCCTGGGATCTTGTGCTGGATCCTTCTAAAATCAAAAAGGCTCTTCCGATTTTCTCCGTATTGACATTAGCGGCCACCGGCTCCGAGATGGATTGTTTTGCGGTTATATCAGACATGACAAAGAATGAGAAATGGGGAACCGGCGCGGATGTTTTGAAGCCAACCATGTCAGTCCTGGATCCTACATATACCTTTTCGGTGTCCAGAAAACAGACCGCTGCCGGTACGGCGGATATGATGAGCCATACCTTTGAGAATTACTTCACCAAGGAGCCCGGCTGTGATGTGCAGGCAAGATTTGCCGAGGGCCTTCTGAAGACAATGATCAAATATGGCCCGGTCGCTCTTGAGGATCCGGAGAATTATGATGCCCGTGCAAATCTGATGTGGGCGGCAAGTCATGCAATCAACGGGCTGATTGCGAATGGAAGTCAGCCAGCCTGGTGCGTACATCCGATGGAGCATGAGCTGTCCGCATTTTATGACATCACACATGGCCAGGGACTGGCGATTCTCACTCCGGCATGGATGGATTTTGTCCTTGAGAAAGATCCTTCAACTGCCGCAAATTTTGCAGAGTACGGAAGAAATGTGTGGGGAATTTCGGAAACAGAGGATGAGAAAGCTGCGAGGGAGGCGATTGCAAAAACCAGAACGTTCCTGTTTGAGACCATGGGACTTCCGGAGAACCTGCGCGCCGTTGGAATTGACAGCGAGGAACATTTCGAAGTGATGGCAGAAAAAGCGGCAAAGGGCAGTGTGGGCTGTTTCGTTCCTCTCACAAAAGAGGATATTGTGAAGATTTACAAGGCTGCCTTTTAATTCATATCAAATGCTGGTGTGAGGAGATTGAAAGCGTTCGTACAGATATCATCATAGTGCACTTGAAAGCGTTCGTACAGACTTCTAAGGCCGAGTAATGTAAAAAACACCCGTAAAGTCCTGCCAGGCAAGACTTTGCGGGTGTTTTCCTGCAGTGCGCGAAACATTCAGAAATTGATTCGCGATCACTCTACACCGTCGTCCGGAAGGGGCGAAACATCGCTTCGGTAGACCTTCCGGAAGAAGGTCAGCGACAGAATAAAGGAGGCGATTTCCGCGATGAAGAAACACCACCAGACGTTGTTGACATTTCCGGTCATTGAGAGAAGCCAGGCGGCCGGGATCAGGATGACAAGCTGTCTTCCGAGGGAGACAAAGAGGGAATAAAAGCTCTTTGAGAAGGCCTGGAAGATGGAGCTCATGATGATGCCCATGGCTGCAATCGGAAAATGAATGGCTATCGTCCGGAGCGCGACGACACCCATCTGTTTCATTTCCGCTGAGGCATTGAACAGATCAAGAAGTCTGTCTGGTATCAGCTCGAAAGTTGCAGTTCCGCAGAGCATCACACAGATAGCAAGCAGCATGGCAAATTTGAGAGCCTTGTTGATTCTCCGTTTGTGTCCGGCTCCGTAGTTGAAGGCCAGAACCGGGATCAGTCCGTTGTTCAGACCAAAAACCGGCATAAAGAAGAAACTCTGAAGCTTGAAATACACTCCGAAGACGGCGGTTGCGGTTGTCGAGAAGGAGATCAGGATCAGATCCATCAGGTAGGTCATGACCGATCCGATGCTCATCATCAGGATCGATGGTATGCCGACAAAGTAAATTCTGCCGATGGTTTTTTTATCCGGATGAAGAATGGCTCCGGCGCTGATATGAATATCGCGGTTTAATTTCAGATTCATCACAAAGCCGAGAACCGAGGCAATCGTCTGTCCGATGACGGTTGCATAGGCGGCGCCCGCCACTCCAAGTTTCGGGCAGCCCAGAAGGCCGAAGATCATAACCGGATCAAGGAAAATATTGATGATGGCGCCGGTGAGCTGCGAGATCATACTCAGCATGGTTCTTCCGGTGGACTGCAGCAACCGCTCAAAGGTGACCTGCATGAAAAGTCCGAAGGAAAGAGTCATGACGATGCCGAGGTAGGCATTGCCATACTGAATAATATCTGCCGAGGATGTCTGGCTTCGAATAAAGGGCCCGGTGATTGTCAGACCGAGAATCGCGGAGACGATAAAGCTGAAGAAGGCCAGAAGGATGCCATTATTCGCTGCCTTATCTGATTTGTCAAACTCCCGTGCGCCGAGCGCCCGGGAAAGCAGAGCGTTGATACCTACTCCGGTGCCGGCGCCTACCGAGATCATGAGGTTCTGCATGGGGAACGCAAGAGTAACCGCTGTCAGCGCATCCTCACCGATCTGCGCGACGAAAACAGAATCCACGATGTTGTAAAGAGCCTGTACCAGCATGGAAATCATCATAGGGACGGACATGTTGACGATCAGCTTCCGGATGGGCATGATACCCATTTTGTTGTCGGACCGGGGGTCTTGTGTTGATTGTTTCATTACGAAAATATCTCCTGAGGTTTTGATGAAGAGCAGATCGATTACCATTTGTGCCTTTCTTATAGATATTGGTACGGGCAGTCGATCAGCCTTCTTATACTAACACAGAATGAAGATTTTTGGTATACATCTCATGTCATTCTGGCTGCACGCAGTAAAAAAACAAAAAAGAGACGGTCGCGATAGCCTGTGGTATGAGAATGGCTTATGCGAAGGTCTCTTTATGTTTGCTATTTCATTTAGGGGAGGGAAAAATGGAGTATTTTTATGCTTGAATTCGTCATTTTTCGGAATCGGCCTCGACAGAGACGGAGATAGAATAGAACCATTTATCCATGATCGGATTAAGAAGTCTGCAGAACTGACGGGCAATATAGCCGACGATGATGGCAGAGATCACCGTTCCCTCCCGTACGCTGTTGACACCGCGGAAGAGGACAAGGGAAAGAATAACCGCGGACGCTATCATACTGACATCTACGAAAATTTTTACGATTCCAAGGCGTTTTTGTGGTGTATTGAAATGAAATTATGCAAAACAATGGCATCGCGAGCTGCACCACAGTAGTGTTTCCATAAAAGCATATGACAAAAAAAGACAAGCAGAGAATATTTTTTGCGCACAACCGGAATTGAATGCAATAAATTGCTGCAAATAATGCAAATTTCCATGCCCATCGATTAGTGAATCAAGCGTTCCTCTGGTACACTTGCCTCATAAACAACGGGAGGGGAAATACCCGCATGAAGGAGGTTTTTATGGGAAAGAAAAAAGAAGTGGGTGCGCTTCAGGTCGGTATGTACGGTATGGGTAATTTTGCGGCGCAGCTGTCATGGACGATGGTCAGCACATACCTGGCAGTATTCTACACAGATGTTGTAGGGCTTGCACCGGCTGCTGTGTCACTGCTGATGCTGGTGGCGAAGGTTTGGGACGGCATTAATGATCCGATGATGGGTGCGATCATGCAGAAGACGAATACGAAGTACGGGAAATTTCGTCCGTATATTGTCGTTGGCGCGCTGGTGTTGATAGTATTCACTGTTCTGACATTTTCAGTTCCGGGATTTTCAACGCCGGGCAAGCTTGTTTGGGCGTATGTGACATATATTGGTCTTGGAATGTCGTATACGGTTGAGAATGTACCTTTTAACGCACTTCCTTCCCGTATGACGCGAAATCCGGAAAAAATCAATTCTCTTTTTGCGTCCTCGCTCACAGGTGGTGCAGTGGGTTCTATGCTTTTGATGAACATTACACTTCCGATCATTATGGTTCTGGGGCATGGAGATCAGGCAAAGGGATATCAGAAAGTCGCAATTCTGTATTCCGTCGTTGCGGCATTTCTCACGATTCTTGCAACGCACTTCTGCAAAGAGAACGTTGAGGACACAGAAGATGCGGAGAGGACAACGAAGATTCCGCTCAGAGAGTCTTTTAAGGCAATATTTGTGAATCGAAATCTGATGAAGCTCTTCATTTTTACACTTCTTCAGATGACTGCGGTTATGGGACGCGTAGGAGTGATGTTTTATTTCTATATGTATTGCGTTGGCAATCCGATGCTGATCGGAATTTTGATGACTATTCCGAGTGTGTCTGGAATCGGATGCATGATTCTGGCACCGGCTGTGATGAAGAAATTCGGAAGAAAAGCGATTCTTATTCTGGGTGCCGTTCTGGGTGGAGTCGGCCTGGCGATGATGTTCTTTGGCCCATATACGAATATTCCGTGGATGATCGTATCCAGTGTGATTTACGGCGCCTACAGCATTGGAATGCCTGGTACAGGAGGAATGATTGTGGATGCTATCGATGAATATGATCTGAAAACGGGAGTACGTACAGACGGACTTGCTTTTGCTGTAAACGGATTGATGAACAAAGTCGGTGGAGGAATCGGATCCGCGATCGGCCTGGCGCTTCTTGGAGCCTATGGATACAGGCAGGGTGTTGAAATCACTCCGCATATAGTGTCCGGAATCAACCTCGGAACGAATCTGATTCCAATGATTCTCTCTTTTGTATCGGTGATACCGATTCTGCTGTATAACCTGACAGAGGAGAAAATGGCAGGGGTTCGCAGTGAGCTTGAGAAAAGGAACAGCCTTAGCGAATAAGCTTGTTGAGAACGTGAACATCTGTGGCGATGAAGGAACAGAAAGAGCAAAGCTGGTGCACAGCGAATATAGATCCCGGAGTCGTTAATGAGGTGTTGTAGAAGGAGGAAACATATGAATGTGAAGGTAACGACAAAATGCGGACAGGTTCAGGGAGTGAAAGAGGGTGTTTCTGTAATTTTTAAAGGCATTCCTTTTGCAAAGCCGCCGGTAGGAGATCTTCGCTGGAAGGCACCGGTACCGGTGGAGCCGTGGGAGGGAGTTTATCAGGCAGATCATTTCGCGCGGATCTGTCCGCAGACGCTGGCGCAGGAGCCGAATCCCTATCACAAGGAGTTTTATGCGGATACCGCCTACATTCGTGAAATGAGTGAGGACTGCCTGTACCTGAATATCTGGGTTCCGGAGACGGCAAGTCCTTCGGATAAACTTCCGGTTGCATTTTATATTCACGGCGGTGGTTTCGGCGGCGGCTACAGTTCAGAGATGGAATTTGACGGGCAGGCGATTAATCGGCACGGAGTCATCTTTGTATCAATCGCCTATCGGCTTGGCGTTTTTGGATTCCTTGCGCATCCGTGGCTTACGGCAGAGAGTGAGAAGGGGATAAGTGGAAATTACGGAATTATGGATCAGATCATGGCGCTCGATTGGATTTATGATAACATCGAAGCGTTTGGCGGAGATCCGGCGAATATCACAGTTTATGGACAGAGCGCAGGATGCATGAGTACACAGGTGCTGGTATCAAGTCCGCTGACGGAAGGCAGGATTGCCAAGGCTATTCTGCAGAGTGGCGTAAGCTGCAAAAATCCGATGCTTCAGGCACCTTCTCTGGAAGAAGGAGAGGAGTACGGAAAAGCGGTTGTTGCAAATACGGGTGCAGCAAGTCTGGAAGAACTGCGGGGCATGGATGCAGCTCAACTCCTGGCGGCAAAGAATGCTTTTGACGCAGAATGTTTTAAGAAATATGGTTTTGACGGTGCCCTTCGAATTGTGCCTTATGTAGATGGGGTAATATTAAAAAAGAATGTCCGCGAAATCTATGAAGAGGGGACGATGGCGAAAATTCCGTATATGGTCGGCTGTGTGACAGAGGATCTCGGCACGCATGAAAAGGACCGGTGCAGAAGAGTTCCGGGTCTAATGCTGGATGAATGCAAGGCATGGGCATCCAGGCAGGAAGAAACAGGCAATCCCCCCGCATATGTCTACTGGTTCGATCACACGCTCCCGGGGGACGGGAAGCCGGCATGGCATACTCTGGAACTTTGGTATACAATGGGCACACTCCATAGGAGCTGGAGACCGATGAGGCAGGACGATGATGATCTGTCAGAGGAATGTGTTACGTATTGGACAAACTTCATGAAGACAGGTGATCCGAACGGGGATAGCGTTCCGGAATGGAGACCATACTTGAAAAAAGATGGTTTTGTAGCAAGACTGGTTTAATAATAATCAAACAGGGGCTGCCACACGAAGTAGTGTGGCGGCCCTTCGTATGATGAAAGGTGTCGATGCACCATCTAATATCACAGCTTTCCTTTTCAGCACTGCAGAAAGAAGATATACTTATTAGTAATTTTAGTGCCTGCTGAGCAGGGTAATGCGTTTAGAAATCTGGAGGAAGATATGAATCGTGGCAGAGTTGTATACCTGAATGAAGATCAGAAGCTAGTTCCCGCAGATCAGGTCAAGCTGGTGTATTGTCTTAGAGGCAGTATGAGTGTTACCGTCGGTGAAAAAAAACTGAGACTTGGTATGAAAGATCTTGTTGTGGTGAATTACAGGGAAAACTATGGTTGGACACTTTCCCCGAAGACGGTTGTAATGATGGTGCAGATCAATGACCTGGAATTAGTGAGAATGCTTGGACGGAAGGGTGACATTAATCTAAGCAGTACCGAACATCGGTCCAGAGACTATGGTCAAATCCGTTTTCTGCTGGATTCTATTTTGAAACATTCTGTCGGGCAGAAGAACGAATTCAAGATCTCGAGCTTATATTACATGCTATGGGATTATATCTGTGAGCAGTTTATTGCGGAGGAACCTCCGGAAAAACAGGACAATGTGAAGAAAATACAGAAGATCCTCAGTGACATTGAGGAAAATTATGCACAGGATATGAATCTGAGCACGCTTGCCAGAAAATATCATATGTCCGATTCTTCTTTTTCACGATATTTTCAAAAAAATACTGGAGAGAAATATGTCGATTATCTTCGCAGGGTAAGGATGACACATGCTCGTGAGTTTCTCCTTACAACGGACCGAACGGTAACGGAAGTGGCCTATGACTGCGGGTTCTCAAATCTATCCGTGTTCAATCGCAATTTCCGCGCTTTTTACCATAAAACCCCGCTGGAAATGCGGGAAATGGAACGCGCGGAACAGACAAAGGCGTTTGGTTCTTCCGAATTGTCAGCGAGAACGCTGGAGGCAGTTGTTGCCTTGTCTGACAACGAGCCGCGCCATTCCTCCTGTCCGATCTTTATTGATGCAGGCAATGAGAGCAGACCGGGGATAAAGACAAAAGTGGATATGATCAATATCGGACAGGCGGAAGATCTTCTGGATGTACGAATTTGCGAACAGATGGATGAAGCGGTAAAAGGATTAAAAATCCGTTACGTACGCATTGCTAATATTTTTTCGTCTTCTTTACGTATTCGAAGAGGACATGATGGCAGACGTTTGAACTTTGAACGACTGGATCTTATTCTGGATCATCTTGAGCAGCAGCATCTGATTCCTGTCATTGAACTTCCTGAAAAAGAACGCCGTGTTCTGATTAATATATCTTATCCGGGGACAAGGGCAGACGATAATTCTATTGAGAATGAACAGGTTTTTACCAGCCTTGATGAGTGGCAGGAAGTTTTGGATGGTTTTCTGGTGCATATTATTGACCGGTATCTGGTGGAGACTGTGAAACAATGGGTATTTGAATTCCGGTATGACGCTTTTCGGACAACAGGTGCCGGAAAACTCCAGTTTTTAGAAGTATATAAAACCGGGTATCGTGTGCTTCGAGAACGGCTTCCGGAAGCACAAATCCTGGCAAGTGGTATATGCTGCAGCATCAGTCGCGAGATACTGCGGAAGCATCTTGTATTTTTTCGTGAGAAAGATCTCCTTCCGGATGGGCTGTCACTTATCATATACCCATATCATCTTGAGCAGAGGGAAGGCGTGGGAAATGAGTTAAGCGTTGTTTCAGATACAGCTTTTGTGGAAAATGAATTGAATCAATATACAGAAGTTTTAGAGGAATTGTCTTATCCGGATCTTCCGCTTTGGATAACGGAATGGAACACATCACTCTCAAATAGAAATGCTTATAATGATACGACTGCCAAGGCCTGCCATATGCTGACACAGATCAGGGATGCGTATGGACGAGTAGCTCATATGGGATATTGGAATCTGTCTGACTGGAGTGCACAATACATCGATACAGATAAGCCGTTTATGGGAGGTGTAGGAATTATCTCAAAGGATGGAATCAGGAAGCCCTCTTATTTCGCATTGCAGTTCTCGTGTCTGCTGGGAGAATCAATTTTGAAAAAAGGGCAGGGATATCTCATAACAGAAAGGATGGGTCACAATTATTGTGCTCTTCTGTTCAATCCGAGAAGGTTCGGATTTGCTTATCAACAGAGGCAGGAGGGAGATTTTAAAGCGGAGGATTTATCCTATGTATTTCAGGATAATCATTCTGTCAGTTATCATCTGAATTTTTCAAAACTTGTTCCGGGAGATTATCAGATTATCAGTTACAGAATGTATTCTGACCAGGGGAATCCTCTGTCTGAGTGGAAAAAACTGAATTATCGCGGCGCTCTCCGTTCCCACGAGGTATCTTACTTGAAATCAATCTGCATCCCAAGAATGGAATATGTGAATGAAAAAACTGCGGATGGATCTCTGCAGCTGAAGGTGACGCTGGGACCGAATGACTTTTCTGTTATTCTGATAGGTGCGCAGTAAACACTCATACAATACTTTGCGCACAAATTGCATTAGGGATGTGCAAATCACATGCCGAGTGAAGTGGGCGTATGGCAGATGTATTTCGGTTGTGCCCCGCAGATGCGGGGTACAGGAATTCAACGAATGATCCGGTAATAATCTTTTTTGTGTTCAATAGGGGACGGAAATCCAACGGAAGGATAACCAAGGATGACATTTCCGACACCGGCATATTTGCTGGCATCAAGCGCTGCTGCACGGAGCAGTTCTTTGCCCAGCTGATCTTCCAGCATACCGTCCGCCCGGTTGATCCACCTTCCGCCGAGACCAAGGGCAAATGCTGCATTCAGCATATTGCCGATTGCGAGCGATCCGTCCTTGATGTAATCCGGTGAATCGGTAGATCCGGCAACCACAATCAGTGTCGGAGCACCGTAAAAAACATCCCATCCCTCCGGAGCGCCTGCAATCCTGGCATTCAGTACACGCAATTTATCAAGCCATTCGCGATTCTGAACAACGATAAAAACGGAAGACTGACGGTTGCCTCCGGAAGGCGCGTTCATGCCGGCTTCAAGCACAAGCTTCAGCTCTTCATCGCTGATTTGATCTTTCTTGTATTCTTTTACACTTCTGCGTTTGATGAGGTCATTTATGGTTTCTCGCATTTTTTCTCCCTTCATAATTTTATAATACAAATTTATGCTTGCGATTTTCTGTGTGCTCCGCACGCTCGCAGTTTTTTAGTAGTATGGCCACGGACGGAAGCGGTTTTCCCCGGTTCTGTCAGGCTTTTCCAGCGTGACTTCTTTTCCGCAGCACCACTGACAGGCACGGACAAACATTGTAATATAATCGAAACGACGAAAGGTATCGATTCCGTGTCCGATTGAACATCCGAAAACCCTTCCATTTCCGTAGTGGTGCATCCATGCGATCGGCGTGTCTGTATTGACGCCACGCATATGCTCCAGTTTTCCATCCGGGACATCTACCGGGTGATGCTTTGGCGGCCAGCCCGGAACCCGATAGGCATCAATATCATCAAAATCACCGGTTGCTTCCAGCATAATCTTAAGATCACGGTTCATCTCCGTCATGTTGTGCTCGCTAGCCACTTTTCCGGATAGTATCAATACCTTGTTCATTAGCTGATCCCCTTCGTGTCATTATTACTATGTGTTGTACAGCACATGCCTGTCTTTCTCCGATGTTATATTGAAAGAAGAGAATGATCAACTACATTTTTTGCCTGATAAAAGCAAAAATTTTCTGTATTAAATATACTGCATTGGATAGATATTGCGATAGATTCATTATTTAACGCAAGAATGAATATTTATATATGAAATTTATTAGAATTCATAAGAAGTGAAGAAGAATACTATGAAGGACATCAGAATTGCTATTATCGGGCATGAATTTATAGGCCATGAGCATGAGATGATTCTCGGCAATTTCCCGGGAACCAGTCCGGTAGGATTTGCGGATAGAGATCCGAAACAGCTTGAAAACGTAACAGGACGGCCTGAAGAGATATTCCAACAATGAGGAACTGCTTCGGAACTAAGCGAAGCAGCTTCTGTTGTCTTCCTTAAGCCAGCGGAGGGCCGGCTCAATATTTTCTGACCAGAAGTTCCAGTCATGACCGCCGTCTGCGGCGCAAAATTCACAAGGAAAGCCTGCTGCGCGGGCATCTTTTGTGAAGGCGGTATTTGCCTGATAGAAAAAGTCTGATGGAGAGCATGCAAGGTAGAAGGACGGGGAATGTGTCAGATCTCCGTAAGGTTTTCTGGCAATCGAAGACTGCAGCAATGTCTTAAGGCTGTAGGATGGATCCTTTGAATGATAGAATGCGGCAGGAAAAGGTGCTCCCAATACATGCATAAAAGACGTCGCTTTGTAAAAATCAAGTGCTCCCGACAGAGAAATAACCTTGGAGTACTGGTCCGGATTCCTTAGAGCTGCATAGCAGGCACCGTACCCGCCCATGGAGTTTCCACCGATGAAATTATCGGAAGAGTCCCAGGAAAATGGAAAGATCAGGTGCGTATATTCGTAGAGTTCATGAGCGATAAAGCTGTACATCGGCAGACCATCCGGGGCATCCAAATAGAAAGTGTTGCCCACGGAAGGAAGGACAATTGCCAGATCAAAAGTATCCACCAGTTCTGCAATTCGGGAGTTTTGGATCCAGTCACTGGCACTTTCCATAGCGCCGTGAAGCAGATAGAGAACCTGAAATGGACCGCCGTCTTGCTTCGTCTCCTGAAACGGTCCGGGTTTGGACTTGGGGAGAAGGACATGGAAGGTCACAGGTGTCCCGAGAACTTTGGATGGGTAAGTGCTGATGATGTGATTCATAAGAATGCCACCTTTTAAAATTGTGTTGAAGTTTGCAAAATGCAGTCCAGCTGGTAAGAATGGCGAAGTGGATAATGCCATGAGAATATTATAGTCGAATTAACGGGGATATTCTATGTAATTTTTATTTGTATTTTTTGATCTCCTTCCAGAGAAAAGCTGCAAAGGGAATGGAGAATAATCCAACGTTTTACTTTTAGGACGTAAGCATAGCGAAGGAAATTGTCAAGTTCTTTGCAAATGCGATGGAAGGGATACCGGAAGAAATTGGTCAGAATCAGATCATGATGAAGAATATTCTGGGGTATTGAGACTGGTGACAGGTATGAACTTCCGGACACAGGATGATGTTGCTGAGATCATTGATGTTAAATATTTGATTGAAAAATGAAATTAAAAAAAAAGTATTCATGTATAATCTTAAATTTCTCCTGAAATAATCACGTTAAATGTAAAATTAAGAGCGCCATAAGGCGTAAATTTATGGAGAATAACAATAAATAGAAAAATATGTGTCTGTGATTTTAGTCGCTCGTCAGACTGGATATGGACTGATGGGAATGTATTTTATACAGCAGAGAATTTTATTTCAGAAATTTTCAGGAAGAAAAGAGGAGAATACTATGGAAGACATCAGAATTGCTATTATCGGGCATGGATTTATGGGACATGAGCATGAGAAGATGCTCAGTGATTTCCCGGGAATCAAGCTGGTAGGATTTGCGGACAGAGATCCGAAACAGCTTGAGGATGTAACGGAGGGTTTGAAGAGATATTCCAGCAATGAGGAACTGCTGGCGGATCCAGATGTTGATGTTGTACTGATTGCGGCCAATAACAATCAGCATAAGAAATTGGTGATCCAGGCGGCAAATGCCGGAAAGGACATCATTTGCGAAAAGCCGGTTGCTATGAGCCTGGAAGAACTGGATGAGATGGAGGCCGCTGTAAAGGCAAATGGAGTGAAATTCACCGTTCATCATCAGAGAAGATTTGATCCGGATTTCCGTACTGCAAAAGCTGTATATGATTCGGGCACTTTGGGAGACGTATACTCAATCAAAAGTCAGCTCTATGGATTCAACGGAAACATGCACGACTGGCATGTATTTGTAAGTGAAGGCGGAGGGATGCTGTACGACTGGGGTGTACATCTTCTTGATCAGGTGTGCTGGATGTTCCCGGGCGCAAAACTGAAGTCTGTTTATGCTGATATCCGAAATGTAATCAATAAGGAAGTAGATGATTACTTCCAGATTATGATGCGTTTTGATAACAATGTTACGGCGACGGTAGAGCTTGGTACATATTATCTGTCAGACAAAGTAAATGATAAATGGTTTGAGCGTCATTGGTTCGTAGCCGGGAACAAGGGCACTGCTTATGTAGACGGGTTCTTCCCTGAGGGAAAGATTGTCAGGACGACGCACCTTCTGACAAATGTCAGCGGACACAGGACGATGACTGCTGCCGGTCCGACCAGATCGTTCGGACCGGCTCCGGAAGGCACAATCATCACAGAACCGCTTCCGGAGGTTCATACTGAGCACAGGAATTACTTTGAAAACTATGTGAAGGCATATCATGGGGAAGAGGAATTCCTGGTGAAGATTCCTGAAACCAGAAGAATTTTGAAGCTGATGAACGCTGTAAGAGAATCAGGAAGAACCGGAAAATCAATCGACTTTGAATAATGATTTACAGTAAGGAGCTGCCTCGGAACTAAGCGAAGCAGCTCCTTTTGTCTTCCTTGAGCCAGCGGAGTGTATTATCCGGATATTTTGGGCATATTGCTAAAGTTACGTCATGGAAGGAAGAAAAATGTTGAGAGTGATTATTGCGGATGATGAGAACCTGATATGTCAGATGATTGTGAAGGTGGTTGACTGGGAAGGATTGGGCATGAATGTGTGTGGAATTGCTCATGATGGCCTGACGGTATTGCGCCTGATTCAAACAGAAAAGCCGGACATTGTAATTACTGATATTCGGATGCCTGGAATAGATGGTCTCGATATGATTCGAAAGGCGGAAGCAATCGATGAGCATGTCAGGTTTCTGATCATTAGTGGATACAGAAGCTTTGATTATGCCCATATGGCAATAAACCTTGGAGTTAGTCATTATCTTCTTAAGCCGATAGATCATGTGGAATTGGAGGACACATTAAAGCAATTATATTATGAAATAACTAAAGAGCAGGATGAAAAGAATGCAATTGAGGAGCTCAGGTATAAGTCACAGAATAATAAGACCCAACTACGACGGCATTTTTTAAATGATATCATTCATAAAAAAAATATTCATGATAATTCTCATGAATTTGATAATGAATTGTCGGGTACAGTGGAATTCAGTGGGCAGATATTTCGTGCTTTTATTGTCAAATTGGATATGCCGGAAGTGAAAGACAGCTCTGAAATTCTTAATATACTCGTTTGTAAAGTGGAACAGTTTATGGCAAAGCAGAGCTTTGAATATGTGAACAGTACATTGAATACGGGAATTGTTTCGATTGTGAATTATACATCCGGACAATCCGATGAAATCAGAAATATCCTCTTGGATCTTGAGAAGAAACTTCAGTATGAAACTGGCAAATTTGAAAATTGCACAGTTACGATAGGTGTCGGTACGGAACGAAATGTGATCCGGGAAGTAGCTGACTCGATTGAGGATGCTGTGACGGCAGTAAATTGCAGAATAAAAAAAGGAAGAGACTGTGTGATATTCTATGATGAACTTTCTTACGGCCTGTTTCCTGTTGATGACTTCCTTAATATGGAGAGAAAAATTCACATCAGTCATATTGTGGAGGCTCTGGATGCCCAGGCTATTCACGAAGAAGTGGACGGGTTTTCAAAATATCTGAAATTCCATCCGAATTACCATCCAAAGATTGTTTTTGATTACGTCAAATGTATTGAGCAGATCGTGAAAGAGGTCCTGACCAGAAATCATGTAAATGAAGACATCATCATGGATTTTGGAAAAGAGATTGAAAAAGCTTTGGATATAGAGATCGATACTAATAATATTCTCTGGTCGATCAGCACTTTGTGTCAAAGAACGTTTGGAAAAATTCTTGAAGACCGCAAACAGAATACGGAATTACCGATCCGAAAAGCAAAAGCATACATGGCTGAACATTTTTTCGAAAACATCACGCTGGATACGGTGGCAAATTTTGTCGGATGGAATGCAGCTTATCTTAGTATGCAGTTCAAAAAATCTGCGGGAATTGGATTTTCTGAATATCTTACTTTTCTTCGCATAGAGAAGGCGAAACAAATGATAAAAGAGACAGATACTCCGATAACGCAAATCGCAGAGGCTGTCGGATACTTTGATTATCGGTATTTCAGCCGGATTTTTAAAAAGAATATAGGACTTAAGCCAAGTGAATATCGGAAATTATATCAGTGAGGTAAATAGCTTTTGTATATTTCATGGATGGTGTTAGGTGTATTGTTGGGATTATTGGTAGCTGAGGAAGTGAGAAACTGGAGAAATGGAAATCTTCTTCAGAAAATGCATCAACAGATGAATGAGGAAAGAAAAAAGGTGGGACTTTCGTCCATCCCGTTTAAGACACAGCGTGTTTGGAACTCTTCTGATTCGTTAAGAAGAATGAATGTGGCATTATCAGAGCTTTTTGACATAGAGGAGAAAATGCGGAGATCGTCGCTGGAACAGGAATTAATGACCGAGAAAATGCGCTTCACACAGCTTCAAAATCAGATCAATCCACATTTTCTTTACAATACACTGGAAAATATCAGGGCCAGAGCGATCATTGATGACAATCTAATAGTTGCAGATATGACAGAAGCATTATCGCAGTATTTTCGATACAACATCAGCAAAGGAAATGACATTGTAACACTTTCCGAGGAACTGAATAATATCAGGCTTTATATGAAGATTCAGAGATTTCGATTTGCCGACAGGATGTCTTTTCAGCTTTTTATTCACGATGATGGTGGAATTGCGGATCATTGTCAGATTCCGAAGATGACACTGCAGCCGATTGTGGAAAATGCGATTTTTCATGGGTTGGAAAATAAACGTGAGAAGGGAACCGTAACGATCCATGTAGAGTTTACAGATGCTCATGTCGTTATCTGGGTTACAGATGATGGAGTGGGAATGTCACCTTTGCAACTTAAGAATCTGAGAATCAGCTTATCGCGCAATCCACTTTATAGTGTGTACACTCACCGGGGAGGCGGTGGGATCGCTTTGAAAAATGTGAATAATCGATTGAAATTATTATATGGAAATGAGTGCGGTATTGTAGTCAACAGCACGGAGGGTGTGGGAACGCAGGTTCGGCTGGAAATCCCTTTGATTTTGAAAGATGGAATCAGACATGAATAAAGAACTCCTTAGAGCGAATGAATTAAAGCTGAATTATGAGAATGACACTGCGGAATCCTTTACTTTTATTCTGTATGTGGGCGAAATCGTGGAGATGCTGGGAAATGAGAATTCAGGAGGTCGGGCTCTCTTTGCTTTTCTGGAAGGGAAAATACCGGTTATGGCCGGTACCCTATGGTTTCGGGGACACCTATATTGTGCCGGAGAATATTTTAATCAACCGCTGATTATTAATATTATTGGAAAAAGACCTGCGCTGATTCACAGTCTGACGGTTGGAGAAAATATGATCCTTTTTTCCGGAAGTCGCAGGCTGATGCAGATCATACGGAAAAAGAATATTATGAATCAGGCAAATTTTCTTCTAGCACAGGTTGATGCAGGATTCAGGGCAGAAAAAAAAGCAGAGGATCTGGATGCAATACAAATGTGTATGCTGGAGTTGTTGAGAGCAATCTATGCGAATGTTTCACTTGTTTGCATAGATAATTCGTTTTCGGAAATAGGCCAATCGGGAATCAGTCATATTTGGAGGGCTCTTTCATTTTTGAAGAAAAGGGGAATCAGTGTAATTTACAGAGGAGAAGGCGTGCCCAAAATGGTCTCTCTGGCGGATCGGGTAATGATCGTCAGAAATGGACGGGTGATCAGAGAGTGTTTTGAGAATGATTTTACGATGGAGCAGTTTTTGGCATGGATGCGGGGTGGAAAAATCGTATTGGCCGAGAAGGGGAGAAATAAGGAAGGCGGAAAAGAGGTGCTTCTTCTTCGTAAATTGACCGGCCCTAAATATCTCAATCAATTTGATCTTCGAATTTGCGAAGGACAGATTGTAGGAATTTATGATATGAATAATCAGGCGAATCGGGAACTTGCGTCAATTTTGACGGGCTCAGTAAAGGCTGTGAGTGGTGAAATATTTCGTGAGGGCAGACTGTTTACTCCAGACGGCAAATTCGGGGGATGGCTAGCCTATCTGCCATTGGAGTTTCAACGATGCAGTGTAGTGGCGGGATTATCGCCGGAAGAAAATCTTATGCTTCCTGTGATGCGCAAGACGCAATTTTTGGGCGGAATTCTGAATGTAAGAGTAAGGAATTTTCTTCGAGAGGAAAACAAATGCTGGCTTCCAGATCGTCATGAAATAGAGCATGACGGCATCGGAAGCCTTAAGAAAATGCGAATGTTCTATGAGAAAATTCTACTTCAGAAACCACAGCTGCTTGTGAGTGAGGTGTTCAACACCGAGGCAGATGTGGATTTTTTTCAAATGCACAGAAATTATCTGATGCAACTCTCCAAAAATGGAACAGCAATAATTATTGTCTCTCAACAGTATAACGATTTGCTTAAGCTATGTGATCGGGTGGAGATTGTCAATTCTGACTGAAATATTTGAGAGACACTTCATATCATCTAAAAAAAATCCACATTTTCAATAAAGCGTGGCATCGTTAACCGCTGCGCGTATGACTATAATTAATGCATCGATAAAGCAAAACTATATATTTTGCAGGGACAGAAAAGGAGAAGATATATGAAGAATAAGGTTTTGGGTATGATTTTAGCTGTTGCGATGACTGCGGGAATTGTTTCCGGATGTGGCAGTACTACAGCATCCTCTGACGCAAATGCAGACTCCGCGGGTACTGTGGAAACCTCTGCATCAGCAGGTGTTTCTGATGAGGCAGCCAAAGAAACCTCAGAAGCTGCAAAAAAGACAGACGATAAGCAGCTCTTTATAGGTGTCACATTTCCTACGGTAGCAAATGATTTTGCCGTGGCTCTTCGCGATGGGACGATAAAGGCTCTTGAAGCAGCAGGGTGTAAGGTACAATTTGATTCTGCCGACGGAGATGTTACTGCTCAGGCGAACCAGGTTGAAAATGATATCACCTTGGGGTGCGATGCAATTGTTGTCTGGCCGGTTAATGGAGACGGTATTGCGAGTACTGTAAAAAATGCAGTGGATGCAGGTGTAGAGGTTCTAGGGTTCGCAAATGCAATTCCGACAGCTACTGCAAATAATGTAGCAGCAAGCGATGGAGATATGGGAAAAGCTCTTGCACAGATGGCTGGTGATTGGATCGATCAAACTTATGCTGATGCAGGTGATGGCGATGTTACTGTACTTTGCATTACGGCTTCTAATACCCCACAGGCGATTGAACGAAGTGATGCGATGAAGACAATTCAGGATAATTCAAAGGTGAAAATGATTACCGCAGATGTCGACTGGGACAGCCCGGATCAGTCAAGACAGCTTGTCGAGAATCAGCTCCTGGCTAATCCGGATATTGATGTAATCCTGACCCCTGGCAATACTCCGGGAATTGCTGCGAACAACTATGTCATGAGTTCGTCTTCTCCAATTAAGGATAAAAGCAAGTTTGCCGTGTTTACAGTAGATGAAACAGAGGAGGTCACTTCTGCAATTAAAGCCTCCGAAAACAATGAAGCCGTTCTTAGAGGAACTATTTCGATGGGCTCAATCGACAATACAATTAATCAGTTGATGAAATCGGTACAACCCTTCATTGATGGCGGTGATATGGCAGATGTAAAAGGCGATGCGACTGTTGTCACAGCGGATACTCTGAAATGACTGTGTTTATACAGCGAAAACGATTAAAGCCTTAGAGAAAAGGAGCCTTCGCGGGTTAACCTGCGAAGGCTTTTGTGTCTAAACGGCAATGTCTGAAGGAGGGAATGGATGAATAAAGAAATAATACTGAAAATGCAGGATATTTCTAAATATTATCCTGGGGTTAAAGCGCTGGATCACGTAAGTTTGGAAGTTCATACGGGAGAGGTACATGCTCTGCTGGGTGAAAATGGAGCTGGAAAATCAACTTTGATTAAGGTCCTTTCCGGAGCTGTTGAGAATGATGAAGGAACGATCTATATTCAGGACAGAAAGTTTGATAAAATGACACCCTCACTGTCGGGTCAGAATGGCGTTCAGGTTATATATCAGGAGTATAACTTGATCCCATGGCTGACAGTGGCAGAAAACATATATCTTGGCAATAAAATGCATGGATTGATTGATTTAAAAAAACAAAGACAAGAGGCAAAAGAATTGCTACAGAGATATAAAATCAATCTTGATCCGGGTGCTTATGTAGGACAACTGCCTCCGGCTAAACAGCAACTTGTTGAAATTGCAAAAGCGGTTTCGAAAAATCCTAAAATTATCGTAATGGATGAACCTACTGCACAGCTTACGCTTGCAGAAGTACAAAATCTATACAGTCTAATACGTATGTTGAAAGAAAAAGGGTGTGCAATTATTTATATTTCACACAGACTGGAAGAATTATTTGCTGTAACAGATTGTATCACGATTATGCGTGACGGGAAGTATGTTACAACAGTCAGAACCAGCGAAGTAAATAAGGAGCAATTGATTTCGCTGATGGTTGGACGAGAGTTGAAAAACAACGGCCAGAGAAAGAGCTGTGCCACAAATGAGGTTGTCCTCAAAGCAGAGCATATCACTGGATATGCAAATACAGACTGTAGTTTCGATTTAAAAAAAGGCGAAATACTCGGATTTGCCGGGCTTGTCGGTGCTGGAAGGACCGAATTGCTGCGGGTGATTTTCGGTGCAGACAAAAAACTTGATGGAAAAATCTATATCCATGGTAAAGAGGTAAATATTACAAGCCCGGAAAAAGCAATTCATTACGGAATAGGACTGATCCCTGAGGACCGTAAAATGCAGGGATGTTTTTTGAATCAGCCCATAGCCTGGAATATTGGTATGGGTAATATGTATTCAATGACCAGACATGGATTGATCAGTGAAAATATTATTTCTGAAACGGCTTTAAAGTATAAAAAGATGCTGAATATTAAGACGCCATCTCTTAACCAGTTGGTCAAAAACCTTTCAGGCGGAAATCAGCAAAAAGTAGTTCTTGCTAAGGTTCTGAATGCACATACAGACATTATTATTTTTGATGAGCCTACAAGGGGAATTGATGTAGGGGCAAGAGCAGAAATTTATGAATTAATGGATCAGTTGGTTAAAGAAGGGAAATCTATTATCATGATAAGCTCAGACATGGAGGAGCTTCTTCAGATGTCTGATCGCATAATTGTTTTGTCAGAGGGAAGGATAACCGGGGAAATTCAGAAATCAGAGTTTTCACAGGAACGTGTGTTGAGTCTTGCTTCAGTAAATTAAGAGGGAAAAGAAAATGGAAAAGACAACGATGTCTTCTTTTATAAAGAAGAATATGATGTGGGTAATTTTAATTGTGCTGATGATAGTTTTTGCGATTCTGTCGCCGAACTTCCGTTCATTTCGTAATCTCATGAATATCCTGACACAGAACGCTTATTTCATAATTGCTACAGTAGGTGTTGCAATGATTATGATTAGCGGAGGTACAGATCTTTCGGTTGGTAATGCCATGGCAGTGATGGGAGTCAGCGTTGCTTTGATGATGGAACATGGACTGCCGGTACCTCTGGCTGTCATTATAGGAGTTTTGATTGGTGCTTTACTTGGAGGATTTAACGGTTTTTCCTCGAATCTGCTCAAAATTCATCCGATGATTGTTACTCTTGCGACCATGACAATGTTTAAAGGAATTTCTTATATTCTTTCCGGATCTAAGTCTTTCTATAATTTCGATCAGAGCTATTTGAACATCGGGCAGGCAATGGTTGGAGTAATTTCCGTACCCGTTATTATTATGATCATTATTTGTATTCTGGTCAGTTTTGTTCTCAATAAAACAGTATTCGGCCGATTTATTTACGCGGTTGGCGGGAATGCTGAAACAGCAAGACTGGCAGGGGTGAATGTTCATAAGATCAAATTTCTTACGTTTTCCTTTGCGGGCGCATTGTTTGGAATCGCTTCTATTATTCTAACTTCTCGCGGCGGATCAGCCAGTTCGCAGATCGGACCAGGTGTTGAATTTGACGCGATTACAGCCTGTGTCCTTGGAGGCGTTTCATTCATCGGCGGCGCAGGACATGTTTCGGATGCGGTAGTCGGTTGTTTGATTCTCGGTGTACTTACAAACGGAATGCAGATGATCGGTATGGATGTTAACTCTCAGTATGTAGTGAAGGGTATTCTGCTTCTTGTATCGATTGGCTATGATACTTACCAGCAGCAGGCAAAGGCCAGGAAAAAGCTGACGAAATAATCCATTAAATAATTGGGTATCGCATGAAATATTTGAGGGCTAGGGAAAAATAAGATGAGAATTCTGATTGTGTATTATTCACAGACGGGGAATACACAGAAAATTGCACGTGCTATTAGAAGTGGGTTAAGAGAAAATGGAGATGAAGTAACGCTGCGTTTCCTGAAGGAGGCCTCATACAGGGAGCTGGAAAATTATGACGCTTTGGGATTTGGGTCGCCGGTTTGGTATGAGATGCCTCCAAACATGCGAAAGTTTGTAGAGGAAATGCCTGATCAAAAAGGAAAGCCTGGATTTTCATTTTGCACTCATGGAACGATGCCCGATTTATATTTCCCGTTGGTAGTCCCAAGACTTGCAAGAGTGGGTATGAAGATTGTGGATTGGAAAGATTGGTATGGTAACTGCTCTATCCAGATATTTCCCGAACCTTATTATACAGCCGGTCATCCTGATAAGGTGGATTTGTCAGAAGCGGAAGAGTGGGGGAAAGATCTCTCAAGAAAACTGGACAAGGTCTATAGAGGGGATGACCGGGAGATCCCGCGCTGTCCTGCTCCTGATATGATGCCGGCACATGCTAATGCGGCTATTGATCATCTCGGAGGGTTTCATAATGTGCATGGAAGCTTGATTCGTGATCCCCAAAAGTGTTTATGGCCAAAATGTCACATATGTATGGATAACTGTACTATGAATTATATCGACTATACTGTAAATCCACAAAGATTTGGCTCAGAGGGGAACAGGTGTGACGACCGTCACGGTTGTACTTACTGCGAAATGTTGTGCCCGACGGGTGCAATTAAGCCGATGGTACCATATGAGGAAGCTGCGCCTGTCGGAATTGACCATGGATCAGAGCTTTTTTGTATGGTACTAGAAAAAGCGGAAAGAGAAGGAAAATTCAGACGTCTGACCCCTTTATCGGAAGTCGGAACAACAACCCCATATTATTCCGTTCATACTGGACATCCCAGGATCAGGCAGATTGATACAAAGAATGATAATTATGAGAAATAAACAGCGCAGGTGCCAGAACATATCAACGGATGGTCGTGTCTTTGCCTTCCATATATGTTGTGAATGATTTATTACGTTTTGCTGGTTATAATTGAATCATTTTATTTGACCTGATCCTGGGATATCATAAACTGTAATAGTCAATTTATTCTTCATTTCCGGTGAGTATGCGAGAATACAGAATTTGGGTGTAATGTTAATATGATAGGAGTACTGAGAGATGTACATACTAAAAAAGCGTGCGCTCGAAACTACTGCTAATCCGGAACATTCGGATTCACAAAATGGAAAGTGAGAAATCATATGAACATTCTTGGAATTTCATTTGGCAAAAAAAATGCAAACACGGACATTCTGGTCAAGGAAGCCCTCTACGGCTGCCGTGAGGCAGATGCGGATGCGGAGATCCGTTTTGTTAATACCTGCAATATGAACATTGGAAGGTGCAGGGGATGCGGGGCCTGCTCCACTGCGTTGGAAAAGGGAAAAGATAATGACTGCGTTTTCAAGGATGATTTTCAGGAACTGGAAAACCAGGTCCGCTGGGCAGATGCCATTATTCTTGGGGCTCCCGTCTATGTTCTGCAACCTGTGGGTCAGTTTAAAGATTTTGTAGATCGATTCTCTTGCAGACATGACTATTCGGCAATTACCTGGGTTCTGGACAAAAGAAGAAAGGGAGAAATGCCGGGTAATGCAGATGACTTCCCAATGGAACGGTTGAAGAAGAGAACAGTTTCTTATATTTCTGTAGGCGGGGCGTCAACAGAGAATTGGACATCCATGGGAACCGCGACGCTTCATCTGTTCGGATTCCCACCTATGATGAAGGTAATGGGAAATTACAATGCAAACTCCATGGGTACGATTGCAAATCCGTATCTTGACGATCAACTGATGAATGATATGCATGAAATGGGGAGACGGACGGTTCAGGGATACGATGATGACAGCGTAGAGTTCTTCCAGAGCACAGCCAAGCCGGCAGGGGTATGTCCGGTTTGCCATCAGAGAATCATCACCATTCTTCCGGGTACTACCCGTGTAGAATGCCCGATTTGTGGAATCGAGGGTGAGCTTTCCATCGAAAATGGCGCGGTTCATGTCGAATTTTCCAAGGAACAGCAGGAGCGGGCAAGAGGAACCTTCAAGGGACTTCGCGAGCACACCGTGGAAATTCAGGGCTTCGGAGCGATTTGTGCGCCGAAGATCATGAATAATAAAGAGAAGCTGGACAAACTGATGAAGGAAAGAATCCGGAATTTCGATACGGCTATTCAAAATAAGTAAAGATACAGGTACGGCTTGTCACAGGTGGCGCATGAGAAGAGATCCATGCAAAACCACGGTGACAAGCCGGTTTTTTAGGAATCTTTTATTCCGGATGTCGGTTTTGTGTCGAGATAGAGCCGACGGTATATTTCACTGAGCGTCAGTATAAATGTTTCAGAAAGAAGGACGCTTTCAATCAGATTCCGAATTAACAAAATCGTGGTATGGAATGGAAGTAATACACTCAAATACTTTTTTCACAATTGGACGCTGTGAACGGCTTTGAGCGATTATGTATCTGGTACATTGGGGTTCAGAGATCGGTATAAAGCATACTTGGGGTGGGGCGGGAGTTCTGGCAGGAGCCAGGGCGACACCGATTCCTGCGCGGCATTCCTGTAATTCATATATAACGCCAATTGAATAAAAAGAAACCTCAGGTAAGATTGAGGTGTCATCTGACCGGATGAAACACACAACAATCGAATCGGAGGTTTCACTATGAAATACTAAACAGAATGAACGGATTTCTCAAGTCTCTTCGGATACTCTTGTTATCGGAGTCGATATCGGCGAGGAGAAGCACTACGCAAGGGCGTTTGATTACAGAGGTCTAGAGTTCTCAAGAAGAGCTCTTTCATTTAGCAACTCAGCTGCCGGATTCAACATATTTTACAAGTGGCTGGAAGAAATAAAAGAACGTACCAGAATGAAGAAGGTAATCATCGGCTGTGAGCCGACGGGGCACTACTGGTTCACATTTCAGAAGTTTCTCCATGATCACAAACTGAAACTGGTAGTTGTAAATCCGTACAGTGTTAACAGAAGCAAGGAACTTGATGATAACAGTCCTGAGAAGGACGACATCAAAGATCCCAAGACGATAGCCGGACTGGTAAGGGAAGGCAGATACAGTACAGCATATATACCGGAAGGTAACTATGCGGAGATCAGAGAAGCACAGGTGTGCCGGGATCAGATCATGAAACAGCACGTAAGACTATCGAATCAGATCCAGACATGGCTACAGCAGTACTTCCCGGAATATCTGGAAGTTTACAATAAGTTCGATGCAGAAAGCGGGTTTCTGGTACTTGAGAAGGCACCACTTCCAGCAGACATCATAAAGCTTGGTGCAGAAGGGATAAAGCAGATCTGGAAGGACGCGAAGCTGCGCGGGAGATTAGGAATCAGCAGGGCACAGACCCTTATAGAAGCAGCGCAGGAAAGCGTCGGACTGCAAGGTGGAGAAGCAGCCAGGTTCCGTATCTGGGTGCTGATCAGCGATTACCGCAGGAAGCAGGAACAGCTTGAGCGGGTTGATGAAATTCTGCAGAAAAAGGTGATGTTAGTACCGAACGTGGAGAAACTGTTCGCCATAAAAGGAGTAGGGTTCAGCTCGGTTGCGGGATTTATAGCAGAGGTAGGTGATATCGGACGTTTCACCGATCCGAAACAGATCCAGAAACTTGCGGGACTGGAGATTACAAAACTTAGTTCCGGTAAGCGGAAAGGCAAGCCCGGGATCAGCAAGCGCGGGAGGCGAAGACTGCGCAGGGTGATGTATGAAGCAGCAAGGGCGTTGATGATATGGGATCCAGCGTTCGGCGATCTGTTCCTGTATTATCGCAACAGGATGTGTCATCCGCTGGGTAGCATGCAGGCAAAGATAGCGGTGGAATGCAAGGCAATACGGGTGTTCTACGCGATCCTGAAGCATGGATGTGACTATGATCCGAAGAAGCTGCAGAAGGACATCATCAGGCCGGCAACGGCATAACAGCAACAAGTAAACAAACAGCACGAATGTAACAGGGAACGTCCGCCAGATGATCAATTGGCGCTGAATTACAGGAGTGCTCCCTACGAAGACAAAGCAGAGCGAAGCTGCTGAAGCATATCGTTTGGGGCAAGACCCCGTATAGGAGCAAGAGCGGCGCCCGAACTATGGACAGGCTGAACGAAGGAATTTGGGACATCAGCTGAGCAATGGATGATCCTGTTAGACATGAGAGGGTGGCAGCCATAGGGAACCAAGGGGAACGATTCGCCTTCATAAAAAGGATGACGTTTTATTTCATGAACCTTTATTCCTGGAAAAGCAGCACAGAGAAGCATCAGGATGCAGCTTTTCGCCCATACATTGTTTTGTCTGTAGTCCAAGAAACTTTATGACACTGCCAGAGATGGCTTGAAATCAGGCTTCTTTGGTAAATATGCATAAAAGAAAGTAGAGAGATAAAAAGATATGGTAATCGTATTAAATGATAACAGAGTAAAAGATGTAGCGGCATATATGCCTCTGGCAAAAGCATTTGCAGAAGATACAAAAACAGAAAAAGGCTGTATTGAAATGAATGTCGGAGTTGATCACAAAGTTCCAGGCAGAGTTATATTTGTATCAAAATGGGAAACGAAAGAAGATTTTATGAATAGTATTGGCGGACCTGCTTTTCAGAAGCATATACCTATGATGGGACAGTACTATATCTCCGGACAGGATATTTTTCTGGAAGAATGTTAATGAAAAATCTGCCCCTTTTGGTTCGGCTGTGAAATGTGAAAAGTCTAGAACCAGTCTGACAGCAGATTTTTCGATTGGTTATTTAATGGTTAAAGCGGATCAGCTTAGGCGTCAGAAGAGATAAAAGGTTTATTATACAGTGATCCAAAATAAGTGATCCGGATGAAAAAGTCATAACTGGAAAGGAAATTTTGACTTCAAATTAAAAAGGCAAAGATAAGAGTTCTGAAAAAAGGGTTCACGTCACGTGCAAGGAAGCAGCTGGTTTAATACAGTTTGTGGCACGACTTATCGTATGGGCGTTTACTTAACATGTAGACGTTTGGTTCCGGCAATCCGGAAGGGAGGAAGATCATGGGATTTGCGATGAGAATGAATCTGAACGGATCGATTGTAAAGACTGATACCTTCAGAAACTATTATATTAACGGGAGAAAAAACGGTTTTGAATTTGATGTTCAGCTTGCCTATTATAGAGGACATTATCTCTCGGACATCGATTTGCTGGAAGTATGGTTGGATGGAGAGAAGATGCCACAAGAGGCAGTGACCTTTGAATTAAATGGAAAGGAAATGCCGGTTTACAAACTTTCTTATGCAGTTACAGAGTTTTGGAGCCAGGTGCAGCCGGCCAGGATTCGCGTTATCCGAAAAGGCGGCGTAGGAGATGGGAAGCATGAGCTGGATTTCCGTCTGATGCTTCGCGTTCCGTATATGCAAATCGGACCGGGACATGACTTTATGGCACTTGATTCGGGAGAAAAAGTTACTGTCAATGTAAAGGACCAGAAGGAAGGTGAGACAGAATGAGCCAGATGAAGCTGGGTGCAACCCTGTTTTGCTACGGAACAGAATATGCAAGATTTCAGTATGATTTTGAGGAATGCGTAAAGCAAGCGGCACTTGCAGGAGCATCGGGGTATGAGATCGTTGCGACGCAGATGATTCCTTCTTACCCGAATGTCAGTGATGAATTTCTGGGACTGGTTAACGATTTGAAACGTAAATACGGAATAGGTCCGGTGTCCTACGGAGCAAATAACGATAAAGGAATGCGGACAGACCGAAATCTGACGGATGATGAAATGCTGGCTGATGCAATCATCGATCTGAAATCGGCAAATAAGCTTGGATGTAAGGTCATGCGGGTTCAGTACATGATGAGCCCGGAGGCATTTGCCCGGCTTGCGCCATATGCGGAGCTCTTTGATGTACGATGCGGCATTGAGATTCACAACCCGGAGACACCGGGTTCGCCTGTGATGCAGAGATATCTGGATGTTATCAGACAGACCGGATCTAAATATCTGGGGTTTGTGCCGGATTTTGGATTTCTGGCAGTACATCCGAATCGTCCGCAATGGATCAAAGCCTTAAAAGCAGGAGTAAAGGAAGAGCATCTTCTGCTTGCCCAAAGGTTGCGTGAGAAAGGCGTGTCTCAGGAGACAGCGGTGAAAGAGGTTATGGCGGCCGGCGCCTCTGCAGCGATCATGCCTGCTCTTGCCGGTATGTGGGGATATGTTCAATTTCATGATGAGAGCGCACTCTCCGGTCTGCTTCAGGAACTGAAAGACATTCTTCCGTACAGCGTGGAGTGTCATTGCAAATATCACTATCTTGATAAGGATTTCCAAGAGGCAAGCATTCCTTATGCCAGGATCTTTCCGGTGTTAAAAGATTCAGATTTTAACGGATATCTGATTTGTGAATACGAAGATGAACTTGGCTGCGGCGGGACTGAATATACAAAGAGAATGTTCCAGATGGAGAAAAGGCTGCTGGATTTGTAACGCGTTTGATATGGTGATACATAATCAGGGATTCGGATGAGGGAAGTATAGGAGAAAACACATTTTAAGTGATAGGACAGTATAAGTGATAATACAGGAACGGCTTGTCACATGCGGCGCGTGAGAAAGATTCACGTAAACTGCAGGTGATAAGCCGTTCTTGTTTTTAAGAATTTTTTGTTCCGGATGCCGGTTTTGTGTCGAGATAGAGCCGACGGTATATTTCACTGAGCGTCAGTATAAATGTTTCAGAAAGAAGGACGCTTTCCAGGGCATTGGAAATATCCACTCCCTGAAACAGCTGCTGATCGACAAATTCTGCATACTGACTTTCTTTGGAACTGAGAAGAATTACGTAAGCACCGGTATGGCGGATTTTCCGGAAGACAGGGGTCATATCCATTGTTTCTGCGTGTTCGATGGTCTGGCTGAAAATGATAGAACGGCTGGTCAGTGTATCCGCATAAAGCATGATCTCGGGTGGCAATTCCGCTACACAGGTCTCAATTCCGGTCATGGCGAGATTCTGCTGGAAGGAGTTGATGGCAGCTGTGTGATAAGGAAAGAAAAAACAAACTTTGTCGGCTTCGTGAATCTGCCGGGCGAGTGTGGTAAGGGAATCTTCCCGAAATGTTTTCTGCATCAAAACATGTGTGGATTCCATCTGCTCTGAAATCTTCCGGATTAATGCGCCGTTGTCGTTCAGCCGGGATGTGTCCATCAGGCGATTATAATAGGAGTAGTGGTGAACTGCCTGTCTCAGCTCATAGTGAAAGTCCTGATAATTTCCGTAGCCGAGCATGGACAGCATTCGGCGTATCGTTGTACGGGAGGAGTCGGTCAGATCTGCGAGCTCATAGATATTGGATTCCGCAGCTTCCGGCAGGTGCGTAAGAATATTTTTGATCACGCTTCGATAAGTACTGTCCGGCATCAGGTGATCATACAATCCGATAAGATTCTGAAGTACATTCATGGCTTTACTCTTATAAAACAGTATCCCGATAAGGGGAAGGGCTGGTCTAATCTTTCTATTTGTGATTGTGATAAATCTATTTCTGCATTGACCCGGTTACGCAGACAATGCGATGTGGGTCATGATTTTTGACACTGTAACTATTTTATCAGGAAATTCTTAAATTACAACGTTCAGGTTTCAAATCTGATACCAATGCATCTTGTACGGCACCTGTGCGCTGATAATGAAACCAAAGAACCCTATATAGAACGCGGGCCAAGAGGACGTTCGATATACTTATATTCAAGAACAGAGCAGTGCTGCATCAGGATGAGTGAAAATTGGCGGGCAGAACTGCTGAAGACTGTTGAATGTAGGAGGAGGGTTTTCTATGAAACTGAGTTTATGTCTGGATTTGCTGTATCTTGAGATCGGCCCTACAGGCCCTGTATTTGCGGATACAGAAAAGCTGCTGGTGGGAATGGACCTCGCGAAGAAGACTGGCATTGATACCGTGGAATTCTGGGACTGGTACGGGAGAGACTGGAAACGTCTGCTTGAGAAGAAAAAGGAGCTTGGGCTGAACGTTTCTGCTATTTGCGCAAAAGACAGAGGAAATCTGGATGATCCGTCGAAACTGGACGAAGCGCTGGCCGGACTCAAGGAGACGCTTGAAGTTGCCAGGCAGTTTGAGTGTCCGAATGTCATTGTAACTGCCGGGGCCAATTCTGCAGTGGATCATGAGGAACACAAAAAGGCAATCATCGCAGGATTAAAAAAGATGGCTCCGCTTGCGGAAGAGGCCGGAATCACACTGATTCTGGAGCCGATTTCCGGGGAGTATTTTACCGATTCTGAGGAAGCCTTTGATATCATCCGGCAGGTTGAAAGTCCAAGGGTTCGTCTGCTCTATGATATCTTCCATTTTCAGTGCATGGAGGGCAATATCATCCAGACCGTCACGGAGAATATCGGGAAAATCGGCCACTTCCATGCGGCCTCTGTGCCAGGAAGAAATGAGATTACCAGAGGAGAGCTGAACTATCCGGCAGTCATTCACGCGATTCAGGAATCGGGATATCAGGGATGCTTTGGACTTGAGTACCTGCCGACGGCAGGCAAAGAGGAGAGTGTACTTGCCTGCAAGGCGCTTTTCGAAAAGAGTCTCTGAGCGCAGGCTGCAGATACTGTGGGACTATAGAACCACAGAGCTATAGAACCATAGAACGCAGGGCAAGATGAACAAAGAACGAGGTCAATCAGAACACGAAAATACAAGGAAATTAACAGGGAGGAAAAAGATGAAAACTTTGCACATTGCTATTATCGGTACCGGCGTCATTGCTACAACAAAACATATTCCGAATCTGATCAAGAGAGATGATGTAGAAATCACCGTGCTCTGTGATGTGGATACGGAGAAAGCACAGAAGGTAAAGGAAGAGTTTGGCCTTAACGGCGCTGTGATTACGCCGGATTGGAGAGAGGTGGTTCGCAGCAAGGATGTGGACGTGGTGCATGTGTGCACACCGAATCCACTCCATTATGAGATCACGATGGCGGCATTTGAGAACGGAAAACACGTTCACTGTGAAAAACCGATCGCGCTGAACTATCGGGATGCAAAGACCATGGCGGATACAGCGAAGGCAGCACATCTGAAGTTCACTACGGGTACTCAGTGGAGATACAATCCGGCACCGATGCGTATGAAACAGATGGTTAAGGACGGTGTATTCGGAGATATTTTTTACATCAAATCCCAGCAGCTTCGGCCCAGAAGGCTTCCTGCATATGGCGTGTATACGTCTAAGGAGCTGAACGGAGGTGGCGTTCTGATGGATGGCGGCCCTCATTCCATTGATCTTCCGATGTGGCTCACAGACAACTATGAAGTGGAAAGCGTGAGAGGCGTAACCTTTGATAAGATGAAGAATTTTCCGGAGGGAAATGACCTGGGTCCGTGGGATCCGAAACATTTTGATGTGGAGGACACCGCAATGGCCATGATCACGATGAAGAATGGTATGCTCATTTACATGGAAACAGCGTGGGCAAGCAATCTTATCCAGCCTGCCATGGGCGTGGTAGCTGAGATCTGCGGAAATAAGGCTGGCGCAGATATGGTCGGACCGGGATTCGAAGATCACGTTCGTCTCACAAGAGTAGTTGATGGAAAACTTACTACTACCACAGAGAAAATTGAAGAGAAAATGGATATGAATGCTTACGATATCAATCATTGGATTGACGCAATTCAGAGTGACGGAGATCCTGCCGTGCTTCCTGAGCAGGCGGTTACGGTAGTGCGTGTGGTAGAAGCTATCTACAAATCCGCAGCAACGGGTGAAACGATACATTTTTGATGGAAGAAAAATAATACTTCCCGGATAAAACGGGAGATTGGCAAGGTATTGGGGGAACTAATATGAAGGCAAAAAGGATTGTTGCGATAATAGCGGCTGCAGCAGCCGCAGTATCATTAGCGGGCTGCGGCTCCGCTTCCGGGAAAGCAGGAGGAAATGTAAAGTCAGGTTCGCAGACGGCATCTTCCGTTGTGGCGGATGAAAAATCGAACACAGGTGTAGAAGGTGTTCTGGACGCAAATGCAGATCCGAAAAATACGGAGACATCAGATGAAACGGTAACGGTTGCATTTTCGGCGGAGCCGTCTGGTCTTTGGGGAGCTGGAACCGGAAAAGTGGAGAACGAAGCACAGATTGTTGACGCTGCCATCATGGACGGTCTGGTATCGGTTGACAGAACCAGCGGTGAAGTAGTTCCCAGACTGGCAAAATCCTGGGACTGGGTGGACAGTACACACTGTAAATTTACTCTGCGTGATGATGTTACTATGACAGATGGCACGCCTCTTGTGGCTGACGATGTCGTATATTCTGTAAACTGCTGGATGGAGTACAGTGCAAGCAGCGATACCGGGCGTTTTCTGAGCGGAGCAGAAGCTGATGATGAGCACACGGTGACCATCGGATTTAATACAGAGGCACCGGATATGCTTTACATGCTGGCCTGGTCGAACTTCGGGATTGTGTCTGAGGATGAAGTGAATGCATTGGGAGGACCGGAAGCCGCGGATAAGAATCCGGTTATGGGAGTCGGACGCTATAGGTTCAAAGAATGGAAGAACGGACAGTACATTACTCTGGAACGCAATGATAATTATTATGACAAGGATTATAAAGGATATTTCAAAGAGATCAAGCTGATCTTTGTAGCGGATGCTGCATCACGTGAGATGTCGGTAGAATCCGGAGATATTCAGGTGGCTTATGATATGCCGCTGAATACAGCAGTTTCTTTTGTAGGGAATCCTTCTGACAATGTAATTGCTTATTCCTTCGGGCAGGTGACGCACCTTTGGTATAATATGGGAAATAAAGCCGGCGCAACCAAGGATCTGAAGGTCAGACAGGCAATCGACAAAGCCATTGACTTTGACGCAGTGGCAAATGTGGGAACCGCAGGTTTTTCGGGGCCGGCTCTCGGTTACTTTGAAGAGAGCAGCCCATATTATACGGAAACTTTCACTCCTGAAGAGAGAAAACAGGATATTGAAGGAGCTAAGGAACTTCTGAAGGAAGCGGGATATGAGAACGGACTGGATATAACCATTGTCGGGATGCAGGATATGTCGAACATGTTCACAGTGCTCCAGGAGAGTCTGAGACAGGCGGGAATCAATCTTACCATCAACATCGTAGACACCCCGCAGTTTGTGCAGGCGGCGAACGGAGGCGACTATGACATCATCTGTGTGGGTGATCTCTGCGATGCCCGCTATCCGGCTATGATGCCTTTCTTTATACAGTCCTGTATTGATAATTTCAATATCGGCGGGTCAAAATACACCACACCGGAGATTGAGGAGCAGGTTAAGGCGTTTATCGCGGAAACAGACCGTTCAAAGGCAAAGGAAGAAGCTGCTGCATTGGAACAGACCTGGAAGAAGGACATGTATTTCTCCAATATGTACAAGGAGATGAAGGCTGCGATCACAGCTAAGGATATCAAAGGCTATTATACAATAGAAAGAGGATTTATAGATTTAACCACTTTGTACAAATGATATTTTAATAGGCACAGGCAGTCTGATATCTGCCTGTGTCTGAGAATCGGGCGGCTTAATCCGGAAATGGGATTGAACCACCCGATTTTCTCTGCTTGCCGGACAATATGAGCAAACGCCTTTTTGATGGCGTATATTAGAGAATATGAGTAAACACCCATTCCCTGATCTCGTGAGGGCGAAGGTGAAAATGCAGGTGCAAATCGGGGTCGGCCTGCATGAAGGAAATATTCTGTCTTGGAACAGAGGTCTCCCGGTAGTAGGAAATTTCATCGTTTCGAAGATTCATAATTGCTTTTTCGAGATCCTCGGAGTTGATTCCGCTGGATTCCATGATACGCAGGTATTTGTCCAGAACACTTCCATTGGCGCGGTTCAGGATATATTCTGTCACTTTGTAACGTCCGGATGGAAGACCGGAAATTCTGATATTCCATGTCTCGTTTTCTTCTTCGTTAAAAACAGAATAAGTTTCCTCTATTTTCAGATGCCGGTCCGGCGACATACAGAAGGCAGGGCTGAAGTGCGCATAGTTATATACGAGCAGCTGAAAGCTTTGCCCGGAATTTCTGGTGAAGCAGTAGTTTCTGCCGGAGCTGCACAGATAAGATCCGAGACGCCTCAACATCTGAAAGCTGTGAAAGACAGGCATCTGGATTCCATTTGCGGCGATCAGGGCGGATTGTTCGTGTGACGGAGAGATAAAGGAGGACATTCTTCTGGTATCAATCAGGGTCGAGTAAATGATCTGGTCACACAGAGATCTCAGATTAAGGACGTTATAACACAGGAAAGCACTTTGAAAGCAGGATTGAACCGGATAAGCAGAGCCGAAGAGCATGGATCCGATGTCCGTGAGACGGACGGGGATATTTCGGTATAGTGGATATTTCCGGATTGTTTCGAGACAGGCTTTCAGCTGAAGAAACAGACAGTCCCGACGCGGTGACATCAGTGTTTCCTTTATTGACACTGTGGGCGTGTGCTCGTATAAGTACCCGAAGAATGAAAAAAATCCGAACGATATCATCTCCTGTGACAGCCCATCCAGCAGATTCTGCAGCTCGTGTATGCCGAAAAACATTGGAAACTGAGGCCCTCCCAGCTGAACTTCCGGAAGAAACTGATGAAGATGGCTCTGGTAATATCGGAAGCGAGCTGCATAGTCAGAGGCTTTTTCCAGAGAATACTCGCCGGGTCTTCGCAAAACGGAAAGCTCAAAGTGCCAGGTATTCATATATGGAAGACCGTAGCTGTTGATCAGGTGCCGAAGTACTGCGTTTAGTATGTGTGGATTCTGGGAGAGGTCATGCTGACCAGCGGGATCTCCGTGATCATGATTATAAGTAAAATCTACAAAAAGGGAGATATTTCTCTGCCTGGCAGATTCAACGGCAAGATCGAGATTGGAAAAGTCCAATGCTCCGTTTCGGGGATTTATGCGAACCAGTTCTTCCGTGAAGAGGTTAAAGCATCGGAAGCAGCGAAAAGGAAGACGATCTCCATATGTTTCAAGGCCGAGAAAAAATGAATCCTTCAGCATGTTGGAGAGCGGACCGATGTTAATGGTATCCTGCCAGTTTTTTTGAAAAGGGGTCAATTCGTCGGAGGAAAGCGTCAGATTCATGCTGACCGGCTGGCTGGCAATATTCTGCCATGTAATCTGTGCGCTGACTGCGTCAGGATTCTTCCCTTCTGTTTTCTTGCGGGTCCGATAAACGGCAGGGGGCATTCCGTATTTGGCGCGAAATGCTTTTTCCATGGATGAAATTCCGGGAAAGCCGTTGGTAAGTGCGATATCCGTGATAGAGCGGTTGGTGTTTTCAATGTCAAAGACGGCATGCTCCAGCCTTATCTCCCGCAGAAGTGTGGAAAAAGTTTTTCCAAAATTCTTTCTTATAAATTGAGACAGATACTGCGGAGTCAGAAAAAATGTACTGGCCAGTCCGGACAGAGACAGGGGCTGACCATAGTTGGCTTCAAGAAAGTCGTAAAGCTTCTGGGCCCTGGACTCTGCTGAGGTGTTCGAAAATCTGGCGGATAGTGCGGCGGTATGGGTGAATCTCTGGCTAAGCTGCTCGAGCAGTTCAAGCAGCAGGGACAAAATGAGAGTTTCATCCTGATTTGTAATGTAGGCGGAGCCGATTCGTATCAATATATCAATAAGGGTCGGGTAATAGGGATTGTCGCTGTCCTTGACCGAATTGCAGAGAATTGATCTGCCGTCTTCTTCTATGGTACTGATAAAGGAACGGTTGACGGAAATACAGAGAAGAGAATCTGTATCTACAGAGATACAGGAGAATTCCTTCTCGGGAGCAATCAGAATCACGCCGTGATGAGGAAGAATACAGGGAACAGATTCATCCGGAAGGATAAGCGTGATGGATCCGCTGAGGGGGATAAAGAATCGAAAGTCTTCTGATGCCGGCGCGTGCAGATAAAACGTATTCAGGATATGAGCGTGGATATCAACATGGATATGTCTGTTTATTTTCATGCAAATACCTCCAGTCATTTCTTTGTCTCTTGATTTTCATAGATTAGTTGACACTACCCTATTCTTTGATTTTGTATTCACCATTTGCTCCTTAAGTCCTTATATATGCTTCTCAAGCGTTACCAGGCGGACTTCATTGTAACTCAGAGAAGCGGTCAGGTCGAAATGGTCTTCGACGGTTACTGCCTGTATCTCGACAGCTGGAGCGGAATCATGGAGAAGAAATTCATACTCCTCCGCACGGAGATCATTCCAGTAATTGAGCTTTCGCCAGCTGTTCAGTATATTTCCGTGAAGCAGGTCGATCTGTTCTTCACGCATCAGATAATTGCCTGGTTCGACGCCTCTGATACGCAGCGTCAGATCCAGCGGGGGTTCACTCTCAAAGGCAGAAAACGGATAGTGAAGGACATCTTTTCCGCGGGGAGTCATGGCAAACTCCTTATTCAGCCGAACCAGACGGAAAAACAGGATGTGCCAGTTTGCCCCGTTTCTCGTTACGATATAGTTTCGTGATCGCGCGACACAGATATTATCCAGAAGATTAAGCATGCGCAGAGCATAAAAACCGGATTTCGGCAGTCCGCTGGCGGATACGATGCCGTTGCCGCCCCAGAAAGGCCTTCCGGTGATTTCGTACTGGAGAGAGGTGTCGGATGCCAGCCAGTAAGCAATTACCTGCGCAAGAGAGTGGTTCTGAATCATCTGATACACAAGATATGCTGAAGGGTAGGTGGAATCGTTGATGAAATTTCCCGAACTTGTAAAGGCTCCAAGCTCTGTTACATAGAGCGGCGTATGGGCAAAACCTTCCTCTCTGAGAATTTCACTCATAGCAGTTAGTTTGATCTGCAGCAGATCTGTCTCGGAGCTTACCGGATAATTGCCGTCATCGTGAGAATTTACCGGAAGATAAGGAAAGTAGATTACGGAAATAAAGTCCGGCCGGTGTGTCATATGGCACAGCGAGGTCAGATATGTGCGATAGCTTTCCGGTTCTCTGTAAAGATTAAAGCCGGGACCTCCAAGCCTTGCCTCGGGGAGGATATTCTTCAGAAGCGCTGCGGTCTGCTGAAAACGGCGCGAGTATTTTGACGGTGGTTCCATGGAAGCAAGGCTCGCACTGTATCGCGCCCAGAGCTCAAACTGCCACAAGGAAACTTCTTCTATTCCATAGCGGTTCACACATGCCCGGATCAGAGCCGAAAAGAGCTCCGGGAATTCTCTGTCATAGGAAGTATAGTCTGCAAGATTCCGGTAATCGCTGTTCGGATCTTCCGGTTCCTGATAGATATGAAATGGTTTGCCGCTCAGCTCGATGAACGGTTTCAGATGAAGCTTCAGCATAAAATCTACGGCGTCAAAAAAACGGCTGAAATCATAGTAAGTTCGGATTGGTGGATCAGGATGCCGGATCAGCTTTGAGAATTCCAGAAAACGTGCGTATTGAAAATGAAGCGCGTCCTGAATGATTTTCAGAGAATAACGGTATCTGGGATTTTCAAAATCAGAGGCAGCGCCTGTATTGAAGAGCACATTCCAGGGGCATCTCAGGACTTCTGAAGGAGAAGGGGAGATGTCGGCTGTGACTGTTGTGCTCGCGGGAGCTTTTTCAGGTGCGTCAAAGCTTCCGGGAAGATAATTGTAGAGATAATCCATGATCAGTGGATAGTCTGTGATTCGCATAAACTCCGGCGGCATGGGAGGAATTGCCATAAGCCGATGCAGGTTCACATACTTTCCGGGAGTGGTATGAAACGATTCTTCGAATGCCTTCAGGAAAGACGCCTGGTTAGGAAATCCGGACAGGGAAGCGACGCGCGACAGAGGCTCGTCTGTCTTCTGGAGAAGAAGGAGTGCCAGTGCCAGACGGGGCTTCGTGACAAGTTCTATGAAACCGGTATGCATTTTTTTGCGGATGAAGGAAGAAAGATACTGCGGGGTGCATCCGAGCTCTTTCGAGGCATGCTCCAGAAGACAGCGGGAGCGGTAGTTCTCATTGATATAGTTCATTAAACGGTCTTCATAGCTGTCCGTGCAATTGCTTCTTTCCGCGGAAAAATGACGCAGGAAGTCGAAGGCCAGCAGAAGAATCTGCGTTCGTGGGCCAGAGGAACGGTGGGTGTGACAGGAAGCAACGAGAGAGGCGAGATCTGCGGCGTATTCTCTCTTTTCAGAGGAGGGGTGCTGTCCGGAAAAATAGGAGAGTTCTGAATATTCCGGGCCTAACACATCTGCCAGAAGCCAGGGGTGGAATTCAAGCAGGATGACGGTGGAGCTTTTCAGAGGGATTATGGAGCAGGTTTCATCCGGTTTTATATAAAGAATGTCGGAAGGAGCAAGCAGATAGGAATCCTTATTGGTCTGGATTTTCAGACTCCCCGACAGAAGACAAAAAAAGTCAGACGAAGGCCGCTGCATTGAAAAAGACTTGGAAATCTGTCCGAAAAAGGAGCAGACAGGCGGAATAACAGATGAAATTTCGTACACTGGGCACCTCCACGGTTTTGTGCAATGAGCTATGAACCTGAAATAGTGTGTGATTTTTAAAATGATTCAGATGCAATCACATCATATACTTCGGATTATACCAGGAATTATATAAAATCACGAAGAAAAATAAAAGAAAAGATTAAAAAAACATATTAAAAAATTAATGCGCGACTCGCATGAGTGAATTTTTATATCAAAGATCATAAAAATGAGCAAGTGCAGGGAGAAAAAAGCTTACCTGTGAAAGAGAAGATGAACCGTTATTTTGGGTATACTGTCATCACAAGCAAATCATACAGCGCATATGGTGCCAGTGCCATATGGAGAGTGCTGTAAAATTGAGTATTACGTATTTGGGAGGAGAAAAGCATGAAAAAGAAGCTGGTATCCATTATTCTTTCCGGAATCATGGCGGCATCGGTTCTTGCCGGTTGCGGAGGAACAGCAACAGAGGAGGGAGCAGAGACCTCGGAATCTGCAGCTTCTGCAGAATCAACGGAGGCTGTAGGTTCAGGCAGCAGTGTATCATCAACGTCAGGATCGGCAGCGGCAAAGAAGGTTTCCGATGGAGATGTTGTAGATATCGAGATGTACGGTCTGGGATTTTTTGGTGAAAACGGGCTGGATGAGGTCATGGATGAGATCAACAAGATCTCTGAGGCGAAGATCGGCGTCCATGTAAACTATCACATTCTTGATATTGCGACATATATGCAGCAGATGCCGCTGATGCTGACCGGAGGAAGTGATCAGGTAGACCTGATCATGGATACGGCAATGCCGACCACCAGCTTCTCCACCTTTACGGCACAGAATCAGCTGATGGACATTTCTGAGTATCTGGATGATTATGCGCCGGATGCCAAGAAACTGCTGAGCGAATATCTCCCGGCGACTACCATTGACGGAGCGGTTTACGCGCTTCCTGCATACAGAACTTACAATTCCAGTTATTACATTATCATGCGCAAGGATATCCTGGATGAACTGGGACTTACGGAAAAGGCACAGAACCTGTCCTCGTGGAGTGAGTTCAAGGAACTTCTCCAGACGGTTCATGATTCTCAGGATAAGCTTCCGGACAATATGAAGACGACTGCCATGCTGTGCAATGCAGATACGCAGGGAAATGTCATGATGGGAACTTATACAGATACCGCTGCGGACAGCTTTGCGGATGACTATGGATTTGACGTTCTCGGGGACGCAAACCGGATTATCCGGGCGAATGATGACGGTACCGTGGACAATTATTTTGCAAGCGATGATTACAAGGCGAGTGTTGAGAGAACCATCGACTTTTATAACAGCGATCTGATCTATAAGGATTCTGCCACCGCGCAGGACGGAGCAGATCAGCAGATGGCCAACGGCGTGACCTTCGCATATACTGTTCAGTCTGAAATCGGCGTAGAACAGGCGAAGAAATCTGCTACCGGATACGATGTGGTATGCGTGCCATACCTGGATGTTCCGGTACAGTCCTCGAATGTAAACACCTGGGGATGGTCTGTTCCCTCAACCTCTGAAGAGCCGGAAGCGGCTGTGGCTTTCATGAATTTGATGTACACCGATCCGGATATCGAGAACCTCTTTGTATACGGCATTGAGGGCAGGGATTATGAACTGAATGACCAGGGAGAAGCTAAGCTTCTGGATACCAAGGAGTACCAGAACAGTGACTTCTTCTTTGGAAACCAGTTTAATGCATATCCTGCGGAGGGCACAGGATCGGATTTCCGCACAAAAGCAAAGGAAGCTCTGGATAATGCCGAGATTTCTCCGTATTTTGGTTTAGTGGTCAACACCGAACCCATCGCAAACGAGCAGACGGCGCTTTCAGCGGTTCTGAAGAAATACGAAAATGCATTGGAATCCGGATCCGCCGATATCAGTACATTAGATGCGATGAACAGTGAGCTGGAGGGCGCGGGACTGCAAAAGTACCTCGACTATTATCAGGAACAGCTGGATAACTGGAAAGCAGAGCAAAAATAATACAGCTGAAAAGAATATCCGGCATTGCCCGGATATTCTTCTTATGAGGAAAAGAACGGATTATGAAGACACAGAGCACAAAAAATCGAAACACAACAATACAGCGTGCCAATAAAGCGGAGCCGGGAATTCCGGAAGCCCTTTTGCGGCTGGCGCCTGCGGTACTTGCCGTTGCGGCGGTGGCGCTGTTATACATCCTCCCCTATGCCACCTATCAGTATAAGCGGCGAACCTATGGCATTCTGGGCAGATCCCTGCTGTTTGGCACGAAAATTGCAGGAGGGAGACATGAAGTGGGACAGAGCACGGTTCTTTGGATTTTTGTGGCATCCATGGCTGTTGTTCTGATTTCATCCCTTATTAAGCTCAGAAAGCGGGTGGTTTCAGAAGAAATCATGACGATAGCGGGAATTGCCGGTCTTGTCTCCTCCGCCTTTATGGCATCCAATGTGGCCGGAATGCTGGAGGGAGTGAAGAAGACCGCGGCATCCACAGGGGCGGTGGCGTCGGTGGTTCTCAGTATCCTGGTGATCGCCTGCGGCCTGTATGCGCTGCGGGAGCATAAAGTTCTCTGTTCCCTGGACTTCATGATCCTCCCGGGTCTACTGTATTTTATCATCAATAACTATATTCCGATGTTTGGCATCTACATCGCGTTTAAGAAAATTGACTATTCCAGGGGACTCTGGGGAAGTGACTGGGTCGGGTTTGATAATTTCAAGTATCTTTTCTCTACAACAGATGCATGGGTAATTACAAGAAACACGCTGCTGTACAACGCGGCGTTCATCGTTCTGGGGATCGTGTCCGGACTGGTGGTCGGCATCTGTCTGTCAGAAGTCGCCCGGAAGGCGATGCAGAAGTTTTATCAGACTTCAATTCTTCTTCCGCAGCTGATTTCATTTGTCATTGTTTCTTATATTGTATATGCGTTTCTGAGCAATGAGACGGGACTGATTACCAAGGCGTTAGGATCTGCGGCACCGAACTTTTATGCGGACAAGACATGGTGGCCGTTTATACTGATCTTCATCAATGTCTGGAAGCAGCTGGGATACAACGGAATTATCTTCCTTTCGTCGATTGTTGGTATTGATTATGGTATATATGAGGCGGCAAGAGTAGACGGCGCCACCAGATGGCAGATGATCTGGAAAATTACAATTCCGCAGCTGAAGCCGACGATCATGACACTGTTCTTGCTGCAGGTGGGACGTATCTTCTATTCGGATTTTGGTCTGTTCTATCAGGTACCGCTGAATGCAGGAGCGCTGTATGATGTGACCAATACCATCGACACCTATGTGTACCGTGCGTTGATGGTCAACAATAATATTTCTCTTGCTTCCGCGGCAAGTACCTATCAGGCGATCGTAGGTTTTGCAATTGTACTTGTGGTGAATCTGATCGTCCGCAAGGTTGATAAAGAAAATGCGATGTTCTGATGAAAGGAGGAAAGTCTGAATGAACGATACAAGTGTAAAAGGAAAGGGAGAGAAGAGATTTCAGATCATCATTCACATCATTCTGATGATTTTTGCGCTATGTGCGATTCTTCCTTTTATTCTGCTTCTTTCTTCTTCGCTGACGGACGATTCTGTTCTGATGCAGTTCGGTTATAATTTCTGGCCGAGGAAATTTTCAGCTTATGCGTATCAGTATCTGTTTACCTCCAATGGAGGAGGAATTCTCCGTTCCTATGGGATTACGATACTGGTCACAGCCATTGGTACAGTGATACACCTTCTGGTGGGACCGCTGCTTGCATACCCGTTGTCAAGAAGGGATTATAAAAGGGCGGGACTGGTTACTTTCTTGATCTTTTTCACCATGCTGTTCAATGGCGGCATTGTGCCGTCCTACCTGATGTGGACGGGTGTCTTTCATGTGAAGAATACGATATGGGCACTGATCTTTCCCACGCTTCTCATGAATGGATTTTTTATCATTCTGTATAAAAATAATTTTGCCACCAACATTCATCCCGCGCTGATTGAAGCGGCAAAGATTGACGGTGCAGGAGAGTGGTACATCTACTTTAAGATCATTCTTCCGCTGTCGCTTCCGATTCTCGCGACCATCGGACTTATGGTGGGGCTTGGATACTGGAACGACTGGGCAAACGGACTGTATTATATCACGGACACAAATCTGTATTCCCTTCAGCTCCTGCTGAAGAGCATTATCGACAACATCCGGAATCTGGCAAATATGAGTGTCAATACGGGCAGCGCTGCGGCATCTCTCCCGTCCAACTCAATCCGGATGGCAATGGCAGTGGTTGGAATTATTCCTGTCATGGTTTTATATCCCTTCTTCCAGAAGGCATTCGTGGCGGGTATCTCGCTCGGCGGCGTTAAAGAATGATTTCTGCAGGATTGCGCGCTTACGCAGGCGGCGCAATTCGCAGCCGGGACAGTTTTGGGGCAAATATTTGCGCGTATTTACAGAAGTCTATTAAGAGAGACAGGCGGTAAAGTCGTATGGCAAGAATCTTTGATCTGGACAATCCTTTTTTTTCAGCGGTCAGCAAGATCTTATCGGTAATCGGACTGAATTTTCTGTGGCTTGCTCTTTGTGTTCCGGTGGTCACTGCAGGGGCATCCTGCACAGCATTCTATTATACGATCCAGAAGAACATCAAGAACAGCCGGGGCTATATGCTCTCGGACTTTATGAAAAGCTTTAAGGAAAATTTCAAACAGGCCACCGGGATCTGGATGATTCTTCTGGCGGTGCTGACAGTCATATCCTTGGATCTGGCAGCAGTGAAGACGCTGATTCACCAGGAGAGAATTCCGGAAGGCACTCAGTATTTCTTTTATATTCTGATGATCCTTATCGGGGTATATGCAATCTGGACCTTTGCGTGTCTTGCGCGGTTTGAGAATACGGTGCGGCAGACAATGAAAAATGCGGCTTTGCTGATGATTTCCAGTCTTCCGGTTTCTCTGGCGGTCTTTTTACTTGCGGCGGGAGCGGCTCTGATTATCTGGCTGATGCCGGTCGCCGTTCTGGTTATGCCGGCGACGGCTCTATGGCTTGCTTCTGTCTTGCTGGAAAAAGTATTCCGAAAAGGGATGTCGGATGAAGACAGGCGGGAGGAGGATGCGCGGAATCTGGTATACCATGACGATTATACAGAAGGGAAGAAGTCCGGATCGAGACAGCTCCAATATAGTGAAAAGGAACAGATTAATACTGGTGAAAGCGGAAAGCCTGTTCCAACCCGCCCGGTCTGGAGAAATGGAAAATATGAATAAGAACGCTGCAGTCATGGATCGGATTCTTGCTGCCGCGAGGCACACGTTTAAAAAGCGGACGGTGCTGATTCTGATTCTATGTATGCTTTCGGCAGGAGTTCTGGAAGGGTGCGGTCAGGAAGAAGGGAAGGCAGACTCTGTTCTGCAGGTGACGCTCGTCGGAGCGGATTCCCTGGAGGCAGAGAAAAGCAGTCTTGTGGAGGACTACCGGAAAGCAGCCGGATATGCAGATGACGAAACGCTGACGATGGATACAAGTCTCTATTACGATTCCGGGGCGCAGGATCAGAGATCCGCTTCCTCCCTGCAGATTCTTGCTGCACAGTTTCTCTCCGGAGAAATCGACGTCTTTGCCGGAGAAGAGGAGCTGTTTGAAAAGGAAGCTGAGAATCATGCGTTTCTCAACCTGGAGGAAGTGTTACCGGAATCGGTGCTAGAGGACTACAGGAATGATCTGATTTACAGTGAAGATGAATCGGATGGAGAATCCCGTCCTTCGGGGATTCTATTGAAAGATACACGGCTCACGAAGGATCGCTTCTACGGGAGGGGGCAGGCCATTGCCATCGGAGTAGGAAGCCGGTCTGATTCACCGGAGGAGGCAGGCAATTTTATCACTTATCTGCTGACCGGCCAGACAGACTGCCGGCCGGACAGAGCGGCTGTTGAGCAGGATAGTTCTCGATGAGGGCCTGCAAGTGGCCTTCTCCGCTTGAGATAGTAATATGCTGAATAGTCACAAATAGAACCTAAAAGAAAGGGAGGTAACAGGATGTTTGATGATTTTCTGATCCGAAAGGACAGCTTGAAGAATGTCGTCCGCGACGGCAAGACCGTCGGATTTTGTTTCGGTGTTCGAATTGCAGATTATCGGGGATGTTTTTTGTCTCTGCATAACGGATATTATATTTCGGTAGACGGTGTGGAATATCCGAGAGAGAAGCAGCGCTTTGCGATTAACGGAAAAGCACCGCGAACTTTCGAAGAAATCAAGAAATGCTGCTGGGAACACTGGGATTTTGACGATGAAGGAATGGTTTATGTAGATAAGGAAGGCGGACTTGCGCCGGGCGTCCACAGAGTAGGATTGCAGCAGTCAATTTTGTCACAGTATGGGTATATGCCCTGGGACGAGGAATGGGTGAAAAATCCTCCGGTGCCGGGAAGCGGTGCAGGAGCGGGAAAAACTGCAAACATCTGCTATTATGATCTGAAATTACAGGAAGGAGGGGACGAGAAATGATAAAACGAGGAGTATCCTTATACAGCTATCAGCAGGCGCAGTTCTTCAAAAAACTGGACCTGAAGGCACAGATCCGCGAGGTTCGTGAGGGATTGGGAACAGATGGAATTGAAATCATTGATGAAGCGGCAATTCCGCATTATCCCTTCCCTTCCGAGGAGTTCATATATGACTGGCACAGCTATATGGCGAGATACCGTATGAAAGCGGTCACAATGGATGTTTACATGGATGTGCATCAGTTCCGGGATCATGTCATGACCCATGAAGAAGCGGCGGAACATCTGAAACAGGATATCATGCTCGCTCACAAACTGGGATTCCGGAATGTAAGAACACTGGTGCTTGTTCCTACAGATGTTATTGAAATGTGTATTCCGACTGCGGAAAAATACGATATCCGCATCGGAAAAGAAATCCATGCTCCCTGGCCAATTAAGCCGGGCGGGCAGATCAAGGCCGAAAAAGGGATGGCGGCTGCTGTAAATTTCCGCATGGTGGATGAGCTTCTGGAATTAAAGGAACGCACGCATACAGAGCATATCGGACTGGTTCCGGACTTTGGTATTTTCCAGTATCGGCCTTCGGAGGTCGCGGTTGCCTATGTGAAGCGCCACGCAAAGAACCCTGAGGCGGTGGACTGGATTCTCGAAAATGCCGCAAATTATTCACACGATGAGATCCTCACACTAGTGGACGAGAAGTTTCCGGGACACGGGATTCCGGGAAGTGATGTAGAGCGAATGGCTACACATGAGTCCAGTGCAAAGCCGGAGGATATCATTGATATTATCCCGCATATTGTAAGCATTCACGGAAAATTCTACAATATGACTGAGATCCCCGGGCAGCCCGGCCATTATGAAGACAAATGCATCGACTATGAGACACCGATGAAATATCTGCGGGAATATGGATATGACGGCTATATTGATTCTGAATTTGAGGGACAGAGAGACCAGCAGGATCGGGGTATAGAATACCTGGTAGACGAGGTGGAACAGGTGAGAAGGCATCATGAGATGCTGAAAAGACTGTCAGGAGAGCGGGAAAAGACATCTTGAGGTGCAGAAGATACTGCCCGGAGAGCGGGAAGACTAAGAAAAATGAATATGTGTTTCTTATCGGATTATTTGTTGTAACCGATATTGGTCCGGAGTCATGTGATTATATTCTCTGAATTTTTTGCCGAAATAGCTTGGACTGGCAAAGCCGCAGTCTGAAGCAATTTCGGCTATTTTTTTGTTCGAGTTAGTGAGGAGTTCTGTTCTCGCATGAGCAATCCGAATTTCTGTAAGATGTGTGATAATCGTTTTCTTCATATCACGCCGGTATATACCGCAGATGTATTCCTTCGAATAGCCCAGAGAGTCTGACAGCTGTTCGAGGGAAATGTCTTCATTGTAGTGATCCTCCAGGTAGACAGAGATTTGCCGGGAAATCGGGTGGCTTCCGTCTGGAGCAGAAGCCTGCAGGAGAGAAAGATTTTCTGATAAATCTATCAGAAATGCATAAAGCAGCTTGGATGCAGTGCGTTTTTTATTCAGTTCTGCGTGGTGAGTACCGGAAGCGTCTGCGTCGAGGAGCTTTTCTAATTCTATTACCTGCTGCAAAAAGAAAGAGGGTTTTGCATAGTGGTAAGCACCCGGGGATGAAATACCAAGGTCCTGTGCGAGCGTGGCGAGGCAGTTTCCACCAAATCCGACAAAATTCAGTCGGAGCAGATCTCCCTGTGCATGATATTCATGGGGAATATGGGAGGGGATGATGAAACCGTCTCCCTTTTTAATGCGGTATTGTTTGTCGGAGATATTTAGTATAGCAGTACCTTCTGACACCTGAAAGCATTGCCAGATTGGCATACCGTAGGGGCGGCTTACGGGATCCTGCAGGTAGTCAATGCCGAGAATCAGAAGACGCAGAGGGATATGATCTGTTTCGTAACGGGTATAACCAATTGAAAAAAACATATTGTCTCCTTTATAGAATGGCAAGTACTTACAGAACATTAATATAATGATAGAAATATTATAATATTAATATTGAGTGAAGAAAAGGCAATTATTATAATTTTTTATAACGTATCTCAATAAGGTCGTATTTCATAATAAACAGCTGATCATTAGAGAGGCTGTATAAGGGCTGACCGTGCTGGCGGCGTCCGGAAGAGAAAGGAGAAGAGGTCATGAGCACACCGATAATCAGAAAAGATGAGAAGGGAATTCTCACACTGTACGTGAAGAACCAGCCGTTCTTTATTTATGGAGGAGAGATTCACAATTCTTCCGCAAGTGACAGTGAGTACATGGAACGGGAGGTATGGCCTGCTGTAGAAGGCATGCACATGAATACAATTCTGGCACCCGTTTACTGGGAGCTTATTGAGGAGAAGGAGGGCGTTTATGATTTTTCCTCGGTAGGCGCACTGATCAATCAGGCAAGATCTCATCACATGCATCTTGTGCTGCTCTGGTTCGGGCTCTGGAAAAATGCGGAGTCCATGTACGTACCCGGCTGGATGAAGAGCGACACGCAGAAGTATTTTCGCGTAGAAAAGAAATCCGGCGAGAAAATTCCCGTGGTGTCTCCTTTTTGCAGGGAAGCGATAGAAAAAGACCGCACTTGTTTTCGGTCTCTGATGGAGTATATCCGCAGCATAGATGAGGAAGAAAATACAGTTCTCATGATGCAGGTGGAAAATGAAGTGGGAATGCTTGGGGATGCCCGGGACTATTCTGCGGCAGCAAACGAGGCTTTTGAACAGCGGATACCTTCGGAGCTTACTGACCTAACAGGGAAAAAAGGAACGTGGAGAGATGTGTTCAAGGAAGAGGCGGAGGAGGCTTTTATGGCATGGAGCTTTGGAAGTGCCGTAGGTAAGATCACCGCTTCCGGAAAAGAAGTCTATCCGCTTCCCTGCTATGTGAATGCCTGGCTGAAACAGTATCCCTGGTATCCGGGATCTTATCCATCGGGAGGTCCGGTAGTTTCTATGCAGCAGATCTGGAGAACTGCTGCTCCAGGGTTGGATCTGTTCGCACCGGATATCTATGTTCCCTACTGCGCGAAGGTAATGGACGAGTATCAGACAGAGGAGAACCCGCTGTTTGTCCCGGAGATTCGAAAAGATGCTGTGACAGCTTCATACTGTATGTATGCTTTTGGATCCAAGTATGCCATTGGGTATTCTCCATTTGGGATCGAGGAACTGACGAAGGATCCGGATGCGGTGGATCGTCCGCCGATGGAAGTGATGCGTGCCTTAAATATTGATCCGACTGCCTTCGAAATTGAAGGAAGTGCAGAAATTCTCTCAGAAACGTACAGGATACTGAAGGAAATGGAACCGTTGCTTCTGCAGCTGCGCGGAACCGTTCATCTGAACAGCTTTGTAAGACACGGAGAAAATGATTTTGGAACCTTTGCGCGATTTTCACGCTACGATATGCAGGTGGCTTATGAACCAAGGTCCGGCGGAAACCCTCTCGGGGCAGGGATTATAATGGAGCTTTCTGAAAATGAATTTCTATTGACAGGTATCATGTGCAGAATCAACTTCTTATCGAAGCCTGAAGATGCAGATAAGACAGAAATACTCAGGCTGGAAGAGGGCAGCATAGTCGACGGTCAGTTCGTACGAGGAAGAGTACTTAATGGAGATGAAAAAATGTCTGTCCGGTTTGGCAGGATACCCCAGACGTATCGTGTGGTGCTTTACCGGTACTGATTTTTAAAAGGTTATTCAGAGAGAGTAAGACTTTACAAGGAGAGAACGATCGGCCCGAAAACAGCCTGAAGATAAAAACAGAGATTTATTTTTGACCTTTTCCGGTTGGACTGGATACCAGAAGTCAAAACATGTATAAAAGGAAGGTCAAAATCAAATAGTCGGTCAGGCCGGAAAGAAGTACAGTATAAGAAAACGTGCGAATGGAACGCCAATTATTTGGGTATTCAGGTATTTATGCATTTAACCGCAGACGTTCCGGTACTTCGGCATAAAGAAAACAAGGGAGGAAAACAAAATGAGCAACAGATTACCGGTTGGCATTCAGGTATATGGTTTACGCGATCTTCTTGAGAACACACCGGAAAGATTTCCGGAGGTGATGCAGTCTGTCAAGGATATGGGCTATGATGGCGTGGAGCTTGCAGGTCTATATGGATTGGAACCGGAATATATCAAGGAAACACTTGACAAAATCGGCTTGAATCCGATCAGTGCCCATGTGCCGCTGGTGGATATGATGGCGGATCCGCAGGGAATCGCTGACACCTATAAGAAGATCGGTGTGAAATATATCGCGGTTCCGTATCTGCCGGAGGAGTACAGACCGAATGTGAGCCCGGAAGGTTACAAGAAAGTCATCGAGGAGATGACCCGCATCGGCAGGATTTTCAAGGAGAACGGCATCAAGCTGGAATATCACAATCATGATTTCGAGTTCGTCAAGATGCCGGACGGAAGCTTCTGCTTTGATGATATCTATACGCAGATTCCCGAGGATCTTTTGAAAGTAGAGCCGGATCTGTGCTGGATCAAAGTCGCTGGTCAGAAACCGGTGGAATATCTGAAGAAATACGGCGCCCGCTGCGAAGTGGTTCATCTGAAGGACTTCATCAAAGAGGGAAATCCGAAGAACATGTATAAGCTGATCGGAACGACCGTGAAAGAAGAGGAAGGCGATGATGGCATCTTCGAATTCCGTCCGGTCGGATTTGGTATGCAGATCTGGGAGCCGATTCTGGATACATGCACGGAGATCGGCGCTAAATGGGTAGTGGTCGAGCAGGACGAGCATTACAGCCTGGATCCACTGGAGGCGGCGAGAAGAAGCCGTGAATATCTGAAGATCCTCGGATGGTAAACGGCTGCATTTCTGCACGACAAAGAGGCACAGTGTATTGTGAATACAGTGAAGATTCTTCTGCACGGCACTGGTTTCATAGAACATAACCGGAATTGCGCAGAACCTGTATCCGGAGATGGACTCAGAACCTGATCCGGATATAGCAGAAGGTTATGGTATTGATCAAAAGAAGATAAATCAGAGAGGAGTTCATGAAATGAGAGAACTGAGAATTGCCATTATCGGATGTGGAATGATTTCACACAGACATATGACGGTAATCCAGAACCTGAAAAACCGCGGATATGACCTTAAAGTTGTTGCCGCAGCTGAAATCGTACCGGAACGCCTGAAAGCATTCGGTGAAAAATATGGCATTGAGGAAAAAAATCTGTACGCGGATTTTCGTGAGATGCTGAAAAGAGATGATATTGATGAGGTAGAGGTTTGCGTACACAACAACCTGCATACTTCTGTAGCAACCGCGGTTATGGCAGCCGGATATCCCTGTTATTCGGAAAAACCGATGGCAGCCAGCTACGCGGATGCGAAGATCCTTTACGATGCGCAGAAGAAGTATGGTCAGAAGCTGGCAGTCCAGATTAGCTCCATCTATAATCCGCAGACAAGAATCGCAAAGAAGATGATTGCGGAAGGAAAGCTTGGAAAAGTTTACCACGCGAGAAGCGTCGGACACAGACGTCAGGGCCGCCCCGGATACGATATGCCGTTCTTCAGCCATGATTTCATTACCCCGGATGTGGGCGTTCACGGTCCTCTGTTTGATCTTGGAATCTATCATCTGGCACAGATGCTTTATGTGCTTGGCATGCCGGAGCTGGAGAGCGTATATGGAGTAACAACAAGTGATTACTGGACAGATCCCGCAATCGATAAGGCGGTTGGCCGCACGGCTCCGGTGGAGGATCTCAGTGTCGCCATCGCGCGCTTCAAGGGCGGACTTTCCATGGATATTTATGAAGACTGGGCAATCCATATGGATGAAATCGGAACATCCTTTATCGCCGGATCTAACGGCGGTCTGAAATTCACCGACGTAGATCAGACAGGCGGCCCGATGGCTGTACCGGAGGGCGGACAGATCGTTGGAGGCGGAAATCTGCAGAAACCCAGACTGGAGTGGTTCGGAGTCAACGACGAAGGACAGCTCTTTGACAATAAGCTGGACTGCGCAATCGGAGATATTACCGGCCAGCAGGAGCTTCTGATGCATCCGGAGATGGCGATGTACAATGACAATCAGCTGCAGTGGTATTCCTATCTGTGGGGAGACCTGACCGATGAGACACGCGTAGATTCTCCGTATATTGCCATGAAGACAGCGTTCCTTTCCGAGGGATGTGTTCTTTCCGGCAATCTCGGACGCAGTGTGACGGCAGATGAGATCAAGGCACTTTCGAAGTCTATCGCTCTTCGTGAGCAGGAGACTCCGTTCGGAACCATCAAGTACGATTTTGATGATTACAAGGCAGACTAATGTAACGTTTATCGGGTAGAAATGTGAGAAGTAAATATTGAGCAAGACAGTTCGGCGTTGCACACCTTTCGGGCGTGCAGCGCCGAATTTTGTATAGTTCCCAGATACAGCGTGCCACATACTGTATTAGTCCCGGCATGGCACTGGCTTCTATCTGCTATCGGATATGATGTGGTCATTTTCTTTGATAATCATTGACCTTTATACAGACTATCTTCCACGCGTGGTCAAAATAGAGTCGAAATATAGACGACGACATTATATTTCATCGGGAAGGAAATGGATATGATGGAAAAAATGGCCGAGGTTGCGTATTGAAGGAACGGATCATCAGACAATGACCGGGAAAGCAATCGTGAATATCAAGAATGCGAGGACAAAAAATGGATGTTGTTATGAACAAAACGACGATTCATCCGTACAGCAGAGGAGTATCCATCATTGGCGTTGGATGTACTCCGTTTATGTATACGGTGGACAATCCGGAAACGGATGGACTGACAGAAGGAGAAATGTATGGCTATGCGGCTTTGAAAGCGATGGAGGATGCCGGTGTAAATCCGCAGGACGTGGATTTCTATTTCCATGGTGAGGCAAGTCCTCTTGCATCTTCCAACTATCTGACACCGAACGTGCAGATCGCGAACTGGTTCGGCATGAAGGGCAAGGCATCCATTCATCATTCTGAGGCCTGCTGCACCGGATACTACGCGATTGAAGAGGCAGTTAATGCCGTGGCGTCCGGAAAATATAACTGTGTGCTTTCCGGGTGTGTAGAGTTTGGCGACAGCGCTGCGATTCCGGAGCATCCCTACAAGCGTGAAAAAATCACGATGGAGCGTTTCCTGAAGACGACGGCATGGCTGTATGACCGGAATTACACCAGAAGCCTGATGGGTGGTCTGAACCTGATTTATGACGACGCGGCGGAGTGGTACAAGAGAACACGCGGACTGACGGATCAGCAGATGGATGACACCTTGAACTGGATGTGCATCAACAATCGCAGAAATGCGTCGAAGAACCCGCTGGCGATTGCAAGAACTCCTTACGAGGAGATTGCTAAGGAGAAAGGATTCGACAATGTCCTGGATTATATGCGTTCTCCATATAATCCGAGAATGGGCGATTTTCTTCGCGCTTCCGGGCTGGAGCTGAAGTGTGACGGCGCGGCGGCGGTCATTGTCTGTGCGACGGATATGGTTGACAAGTACATGGGAAATAAGTCCCATAAACCGATTGAGGTGTTGGGTGTCGGCTGTGCTGCCTGTGAGGCGACAACTCCGCACTTCGAAGTCAATGCAACGATCGAAGCGGTCCGCCAGGTATATGAGCTTACCGGTGTGAAGCCGGAGGAGCTGGATCTCTTCTATGCGAATGACTTCATTATCACCTCACATCTGGTGGCAGCGGAGATCGCAGGGTATCTGCCCTATGGAGAGGGTTGGAAATATATCTGCGAAGGACGTACTGCCTATGACGGAGACAAGCCGATCAATACAAATGGCGGCCGGACATCCTTTGGCCATGCCCATGCGGCTTCCGGTCTTGCGGATCTCTATGAGGCGGTTCATCAGATGCGTGGCGAGGCTGGTGAAGGCCAGGTAAAGAAACTGCCGAAAACAGCCATGCTTCGCGGATATGGCGGCGCACAGAATATCTGTACATATATCATCCGCACAGCGGACTAAGGAGGAAACGAAATCATGAGTGAAAGTCCGATTAAACTGGAAAAGGTGGTTGCTACTTTCTACGAGAATCTGGAGAAGGGCAAAATCACCGCAAAGAGATGCAAAAAATGCGGAGCAGTAGAGTTTCCTCCGGTCTACGCCTGCAATACCTGTGGAAACTGGGATATGGAGTGGATTGAGATCAGCGGAAAAGCAAAGCTTCATTCCATGGTAATGCCGGCTCCGCTTTCGATGAAACCGGAATACAAGGCTCTCGGCAAGTTCTGTTACGGGGATGTGGAGATTGAAGAAGGCGCGCATCTGAATGCAGTAGTGCGCGGCGTCAGCAAGAAAAAAAGACGGGAGATTCTCGAAGGAAAGGGACTTCCGGTTAATGTACATGCGTCCATCTATCAGAGAGACGGCTATAAAACGGTAGTTTTTGATTTGGATGAAGATCAATAAACGATGACGCATGCTATAACACGGAATAACTATATGGATTGCCCTCGAAACTACAGCAGATCTCTCGTTCGAGTCTTGTATGCGTCGATGCTGCCTGCGTTTTCGAGGAGTTGATCGGGAAACAGAGATCATAGTTTTTAATACATACATAAGTTCAAGGAGAAAAAACATGGACAGAAAAGAACTGGAAAACAAGGTAATTGAGCTGGTAGCGGTTTCCTACAACAGAGATGCTTCCGAGCTTTCCACCGAGACGAATTTCAAGGAGGAGCTGAAGGGCGCCTCCGTGCAGATGGTTGCCCTGGTTGCTGAGATCGAGAACGAGTTGGACGCTACGATCACTCTTCAGGATGCGGCTGCATGCACGACAATCGGCGATCTGGTCAATCTGGTTGAGGAAGAAATGTAATCCTATTCATTTCATAACGGAGAGTTGAAAATGAGCGTATTAGATGAAATTTATGCCAAGGCAAAGGCAAACCCGCAGAAGGTTGCTTTTCCGGAGGCGACCAATGAGAAGATGATGCAGGCCGCATATGAGACCGGCAGAGACGGTTATATCATTCCGGTTCTGCTGGGCGATGACCAGCTTCCGAAGCTGGCAGTGGAGCGCGGCTACGATTCCTCTGTATTTACCTTTGTAGATATCAATAATGAAGCATATCGCAAGGAGATTATTGATAAGTATGTTGCAATGCCGGATACAAGACTGAAGGAAAAGGCGTTGAATCGGCGTATGGCGGACCCGCTTTATTACGCGATGGCAATGCAAAAGGCCGGAGAGGTCGGAGTTACCTTCGCGGGAATCGACAACACAACCGGAGACGTGCTTCTGGCGGCGCAGATGATGATCGGAATGAAGCCGGGCATCAGCACGATTTCCAGTATCGGCCTCTGTGATATTCCGGGATTCAAGGGAAGTGAAGGATCCCTGTTGGCTATCGGAGACAGCGCGGTCTGCACGAATCCGGATTCCGAACAGCTGGCGGACATCGCGATCTCTGCCTGTGAGACAGTCAGGGATCTTCTGGACTGGGAGCCCAGATGTGCCATGGTCTGCTATTCCACACTGGGAAGCGGGCAGGGCGAGCTGATCGACAAGGTGACAGCGGCTTTGAAGATCGCACAGGAAAAGAGACCGGATCTCGCCATCGACGGAGAGTTCCAGTTCGACGCGGCGATTTCTCCGGAGGTCGCGGCAAAGAAGGTCAAGAGAGAAAGTAAGGTTGCCGGTAAAGCCAACGTTATTATCTGGCCGGATCTGAATGTCGGTAACGTCGGCGTTAAGCTGATCCAGCAGTTTGGTCATGCGGATGCTTACGGTCCCATGCTGCAGGGCTTTAACAGCGTGGTCTGTGACTGCTCAAGGGGAGCGCCGGTTTCCGAGATCAAAGGAAATATCATCATTTCTGCGGTCCGCGCGGCAAAAATGAATCAGAACTGATCGGAGGAGACAAGGTGGGGTACAAAATATTTGCAATCAATCCGGGCTCTACATCCACGAAGATCGCGATGTTTGACGGGGAGACCTGTTTATTTTCAAAAAATGTAGCACATGACGCGGCGGAGCTTGGAAAATTCAAAACCATGTCAGACCAGCTGCCTTATCGCAGGGATATGATTCTGGACATTGTGCGCGAGAACGGACAGACGCTGGAAGACGTCGATGTATTTGTAGGCCGCGGAGGCGGCCTTCTGTCTGTGGAGGGCGGAACCTATAACCTGAGCGATCTGGTTCTGGAGCATGCCAGAACCTGCGCAAACGGTGTGGTACATCCGGCAACTCTTGGACCGCAGCTCGCACATGAGTTTGCCGTAAAGTACGGCGCAAAAGCCATGATTGTCAATCCGCCGGATACCGATGAGCTTCAGGATCTGGCAAGGATGACCGGAATCAAAGGGGTGTACCGAACCGTTCATCTGCATGCGCTGAATCTGAAGGAAACGGCGATTCGTCATAGCAAGAATGTGCTCGGGAAGAAATATGAAGAATGCAACTATGTAGTCTGTCATATTGGCGGCGGCATCTCCGTATCCGCACACCGTCAGGGGCGGATGGTGGATGGCTTTGATATTGTGGGCGGCGAGGGCCCGATGGCACCGACGCGCTGCGGCGGTATATCTGTCTATGATCTCCTGGACTATATGGAAAGAGAGAAGATGGATATCAAGTCAGTCCGTAAACTCTGCACAAGGCAGGGCGGTTTCGTGAGTCATCTGGGAATTTCCGACGCGCTCGAAGTCAGCAAAAGAGCTGCTGACGGGGACCGCTATGCGGCGATGCTCTGGAACACCATGATCTATCAGATTGAGAAGGCGATCGGTTCTATGGCGGCCGTGCTTAAGGGAAAGGTTGACGGAATTCTCCTGGGCGGCGGAATGGTCTACAATAAGGATCTGGTCAATCAGATTACGGAGTCGTGCAGCTTTATCGCACCGGTCTACGCATATCCGGGTGAATTTGAGATGGAGGCAATGGCCGCCGGCGCGATCCGTGTATTGAACGGAGAGGAAGAACTGAAGGAGTATACGGGCAAAAAGGTGTTTGAAAAATTCGATTTTGCCTGAGCGGCGTGAGCGTTTCACGCCTGTCGGAATGTATTCTTATATATATAAAAGGTAGGGGAAGCGATGAAAATATTAGGAATTTCCTTCGGCAGAAGGAACGAACGATGCGATATTTTGTGTAAGGAGGCGCTGTTCGCGGCGCATAAGGCAGGTGCGGATGTGAAATTTATCAATACCATGCGCATGGAAATCACGCATTGCCATGCCTGTGATTACTGCAGTCGCTGCAGAGATCGCGGCGACGTGGATATTCACTGTGCGTTCAAGGATGGCTATCAGGAGCTGGAAGCTGCTTTTGACGAGTGCGATGGCGTTATTATCGCTGCACCGGTGTATGCGGTTGGAATCGTCGGACAGTTCAAGAATTTCCTGGACCGCTACATGCCTTCCCATGACCGCGCCAATATCCTTGAGGAGAACAAGAAGCGCGCGGCAGAGGGAAAACCGCTTCTGAATCCGAATTATACAAAGGATCGTTACTGCGGTTACATCTCTGTGGGTGGCGCGCAGTCGCACCACTGGGTTTCCATGGGTCTTCCCATGCTTCATCTGTTTTCCTTCTCCCAGTGCATGAAGGCAGTCGGACACATTGACGCCTATGACCAGGGAAGGACCGGAAGCCCGCTGCTCGATGACAAGCTGATGCAGACCAGTGCGGACCTTGGTCGTGCGGTTGCTGAAGCAATCGGTAAACCATACGATGAGGTCAATACCTGGGTGGGACCGAAGGGAGTCTGCCCGGTTTGCCACAATGATCTTCTCATGATCGAAAATGACGGGAAGGATGTACTCTGTCCGGTCTGCGGAATCTACGGCAAGGCTTCTGTAGGAGCTGACGGTAAAATGAATGTCACGTTCTCTGAGGAAGAGCAGAAGCGTGCAAGAAATACGCTTCCGGGAATCTATGAGCATCATTATGAGATCAAAAATATGATCAAGGTGTGCGTTCCGAAGCTGATGGCGAATAAGGACATGCTGGATGAAAAGATGAAGAAGTATCGGAATGACTTCGACGCGGAAATCGCGAAGATGGATGCGGAAGCGAAGGCAGAGCAGTAAGCGGACATGCCGCTTTGTGTTTGACGTTACTGTAGAATTGCAGGAGTGCGCAGCACGGAGCAATCCGTAGCTTATACAGTTTGCGGTACAAAGTATCGTATGAGTGTTTGCTGTGTAATACGAAGTGTCATTACTGAGATTTTAAAAGGGACCGGAAGGAGAATTTTCCGCAAAGGCGGGGATCTCTTCCGGTCCCTTCTATAGAGGTCATTTGTCATGCTTCCTTATGATCGCGGGGATGTGTGTGCATGACTTCATCAAAACGCTCCGGGTCTTCTCTGTGTTTCAGGCTCATATAGAGAGCACCGACCCGCATGACATTGAGCAGATTGACGATATCATCAATGTCCATGATTTCCATGGAATCGTCGGAGTCAAGCCAGGTCTGCGCCGAAAGAAAATGAAGCTCGATAAAGATGTCGACAAAATGAGAGCGAAGCTCATCTCTGGGAACTCCATCGCGGTCCATCATATCCTGAATATAGCTGCTGATCAGCGGTTTCAGGCGCTTTACAAAATAGGTATCACCGTTCTTGCGATCCAGAAGGGCCATCATTGCCTGTTTATGATTCCGGCAGAATTCGAACCAGGTCAGAAATATTTCCGGAGGAGCAGGGTTGAAATTGGTGAAAAAGGTTTCCGTGCTGACAGGTAGCTGCGACTGTCGGCGGGAGCTGGCAAAGCGGTTTGACAGCTCCGTGAGGAGGGAGGTTTCAATCTGCTCCATCATGTCGTATATATCGCTGAAATACTGATAAAAGGTTCCCCTGGTGATATCAGACTGGCGGCAGATCTCAATGACAGAGATTTTATCCCATTTTTTTTCCCGGATCAGGGTCAGGTAGGATTCTATAATACGTTCTCTGGTCTGCTCGGATTTATTAGTTCGATGCGGTGCGGCGGATGCTTTTGCCATTATAATTCTTTCCTCTCCCATTCAATGCCTGCATAAGAGGCGGATTCTACCAATACTGCACAAGAGTCTTGCGGCTGCGTCAACTGCCGGTTGCCCTATGCCGTGCTCATGTATGACTATAGATATTGTACATGCAGAAGAAAAAATCTTCAAGCAACGGGAGGCGCAAGTATCTGTCAGTAATGTGAAAAAGGTTACTGTTCGCGTGCGGCTAAAATCCTTGCCGTACATAGTTGTGAGTGAACAATAGATGAAAGATAACCCAATTCGCTGAGAGAAGCAGATCTGTAAAATTTTTGCTTAATAAAACTTGAACAGGGTAACTGCGAGAGCAGTCGAAGACTACGTATACTGTACAGTTTGCGGAAAAGTGTGCAATTAACACAGAACGGCCGGATGTGTTCTGTTTTTTACAGGATCCTTTCGATAGACTGAAAATAACAGCTGAACTGATGAAGGGAGAGAAACTATGAGCTACAATTTTTTTATAAAGAGTAATATTGTGTTTGGCAGAGATTCCGCGGATAAGATTCCGGAGCTTCTGGCGTCACACGGATTGCATAAGGTAATGATTGTCTATGACGGCGGGGTGAAGGCGGCCGGAATAGCAGAGAAGATCATCGCGCAGGTGGAAAAGGCCGGCGTCGGGTATGTGATCTTTGACGGAGTCATTCCGAATCCGACCAATGAAGTCGTTGAGGAAGCGTCAAAAATTGCAAAGGACGAGAAGGTTGAGGGATTTGTAGCTGTCGGCGGAGGCAGCAGTATTGATCTGGCGAAGGCAGTGAACGTGCTGATGACAAATCCGGGAAACATCAGCGATTATGCGGGAATCGGCATGGTAAAAAATGATCTGCTTCCGCTGATCGCCGTACCGACAACCGCGGGTACCTCGAGCGAGATCACAAACGTCAGCGCCCTGATTGACACGAAGAAGGTTGTGAAATATGTCGTAATCGACAACAAGCTAACAGCGTCGGATGTGGTCTGCGATCCTGAGTTCACACGGACGATGCCCGTGTCTGTAACGGCGGCTACCGGTATGGACGCGATTACGCACGCGGTGGAGAGTTATATTTCCAATTGCGCAACGCCGCTGACGGAGTACAACTCGCTCAAGGGACTGTCGATTCTCTATGAGAATCTGCCGAAGGTGGTAGCGGACGGGAACAACATGGAGGCGAGAGAGCAGATGATGCTCGGCTGTATCATCACAGGCTTCGGATTCTCCAATGCAAACCTCGGTCTGAACCATGCGATCGCACATACCCTGAGCGCTCATTTCGGGCTGGCGCACGGAATGGCAAATGCCTGTGTGCTTCCTTATGTAATGGCCTTCAACGCGGAGAGCTGCCCGGAGAAAATGGTGGACATGGCCCGGACGATCGATTTGGAACCGACGGGTGATCCCGAGAAGGATCCGTATCTGCTGTCGGATGCTCTTCTGAAGATGATCCGGGATCTGAAGATCCGTACCCTTTCCGAGCAGAAGATCCGGAAAGAGGATTTCGATATGCTGGCCGGGGAAGTGCTGAAAGAGGCGCCTCTGATGTTTAATCCCCGTCAGGGTGTAACAAAAGAAGACGTCATCGGTATTCTGGAAAAGGCATACTGAGACAGAAAAATAGAAAGAGAGAGAACAATTGGAACAAGAAAAAATGAATCCCGCAAAAAAACTACGAATTATTTTTTCCATTGTCGGAATTTCATTTATACAGGGACTGCAGTTCAGCGTTTCGCCGGTGCTTGATAAAATCAGCGCGCATTTCCCTGAGGTTGACGTGAGTCTTGTGCAGATGCTCATCACGGCGCCTTCCTTTGTGGCAATGATTTTTGCCCTGTTATCCGGTGTACTGGTGCTCAAATTCAGCAAGAAGTCGCTTTTGATCGTGGCGGGTCTTCTGGCTGGGATCAGCGGATTTGTTCCGTTTCTAGCGGATTCCTTCTGGCTGCTGTTTGTGTGCAGAGCAGTGTATGGCATCTCCCTTGGAATTGCAACTGCATTGAATACAGCGGTTGTCGCCGAGTGGTTTACCGGTCCCGAGCGGACGCAGGTCATGGGAATTCAGGCGGCTTCGGTGGGAGCCGGGATGGTGGTAGTCACGACCGTAGGCGGCCTTTTGGGAGCGCATCATTTTACCACCTCGTATCTGATCAACATCATCGGATTTCTTTCCTTTGCTGTGATTGCGGCGATGCTTCCGGCATCGGAGCACGCGAAGGAGGAGAAGAAAACGGAGAAGATCCGGCTCAATGGAAGAGTTTTTGAGGTATCTCTGCTGGGATTCTTCGAATATCTGTTTTTGATCACATTCACGACGAATGTTTCCATGCATCTCGCGGGTGCGCTGAAAGGAAGCAGCAGCGCTTCCGGAACTCTGGCAGGTATTTTTTCCGGGGCGCAGATTGTAATCGGACTTCTTCTGGGAGTTGTCTCAAGAGTGGCAAAGAAATACACCCTGCCTGTGGCGATGTTCAGCTTTGCCGTAGGGGCGGGAATTCTGGTGGCTTTCCCCGGCAATTTTGCGATGCTGGCCGTCGGAGCGGTCTTCTGCGGCTTTTCACAGGGAATCTTCATCCCGACCGGAATGGTAGAGGTATCCAACGCGGTGCCGCCCATTGCCGCTGCTCTTGCCTCCGGATGTTTCACCTGCTTTACCAACTTCGGGCAGACGGTTTCTCCGTTTGTCCTGAACACGGCTTCAAGAGGAATTTTCGGAGAAGTGACAACTTCTCATGTCTACATGCTTTCTGCTGTCGGCGTTGCAATTGCCGGTCTGGCAGCGGTCATCCGCATCCGCTTTCGTAAATCAAAGAAGAAAAGCTGATCTGTACCCTGCGGCCCCAGCAACATATGTATCTATAAAATCAGGAGGATTTTTACTATGAAAAAAACAATGGCATTATGTACAAGACTTCCGGAGGAGGAGCTTGAAAAGCTGAAGGAAACCTGTGACATCACAGTCTGCGGCGAGCTGAAGCACGGAAAGGGAAACGCGCCGGAGGAGCAAACCCGTGAGGAGTGCATGGGAAAGGAAATGGTGGTTCTGGGCGACGAGTATGCCGGCACGGAAACTATCAAGGCATGGCTGGATTCCGGAATGAAGTTTATCGGCGTAGCTAAGGGTACTCCGGCAACGGTTGATTTTGGCGCCATTCAGGCAGGAGGTCTGGATCTGCATTATACACCGGGCAGAAACCGCGTAGCCGTTGCGGAATTCGCGATGGGCATGATGATTGCAATGGCAAGACATCTTGCAATTTCCGCAGAAGGACTTCATAAGGGAGAGCACTGCGGACCGGCGAAAGAAAATATCTACGATGTACCGGACGTTAAAAATGTAACCTTCGGACCGCTGGATGAAAATCATCCGTTTATGGATTATGGAATTGGTTTTGAGCTTTATGGAAAGACGCTCGGCATCGCCGGATATGGGGCAATCGGACGTGAGGTGGCCGTACGCGCAAAAGCATTCGGCATGAAGATCCTGGCTTATGATCCCTATCTGGATCCCGCGAAAATCGAAGCGGACGGATGCGTTCCGGCGGATCTTGATACCATGCTTGCGAATTCAGACATCGTGAGCATCCACCTTCCGGTGCTTCCGTCCACAAGAGCATCCGTCAATAAGGACTGGTTCAAAAAAATGAAGAAATCCGCGTATCTGCTGAATACCGCAAGAGCAGCTGTCATCGATCAGAAGGATTTTGTGGAGGCGCTGCAGAACGGAGAGATTGCAGGCGCAGCTACAGATGTATATTGGGAGGAGCCGGTTCCGGTCAATCATCCTCTACTCAAGATGAGAAACGTTCTGTGTACGCCGCATATGGCCGGTCTGACGACAGATGTAGACGGATGGTCCGGGCGGATGATGGCAGAGGAAATTGATGCCTACCTTGCCGGTGAAAAAGGAAAATATCTGTGGAAGGTAAGAAAGTGAGGGACAAAAGATGAGTGCGCAGAGTTTTGAGGGAAAATGCAGATATCCGAATCTGCTTTCTCCGATCCGTATCGGAAATATCAAGCTGAAAAACAGAATCATTGCAGCACCGACCAGTCCCGGAATGATTGATACTCAGGGGCATATGACGTATGCGATGCAGGCGTATCTGGAGCGGAAGGCAAAGGGCGGTGCGGCAGTGGTTACGTATGGCGAATCCATCGTCCATTCTCTGACCGGCAAACAGCACAATATGCAGCTGCAGCTGGATTCCTACGGAAACCGTCAGGGGCTGAAGGAATGCGCGGAGGCAATTCACCGCGCAGGGGCTTATGCGAACATCCAGCTGTCTCACGGAGGGAAATATGCCGGCCTTGCCTCTGTCGGCGGGGATGAGGACAAGGAAGGAAAGATTGCATACGGACCGAGCCATGAAATAACGCCGGCCGGTGAGGTGCAGGAGATGCCGCGCGAGCTGATCTATGAGATCATCGAATCCTATGGAAAGGGCGCTGCTCTGGTTAAGGACTGCGGTTTTGATATGGTGCAGGTTCACGCAGCACACGGATGGCTATTCTCACAGTTCCTGTCGCCGGTTATGAACCGCAGAACAGATGAATTCGGCGGCTCTCTGGAGAATCGGGCCAGATTTCTCCTCATGAGCCTGGATGCGATTCGTAAAGCAGTCGGTCCTCATTTCCCGATTGAGATCCGTCTGTCCGGAGACGATATGATGGCAGACGGCCTGGATCAAAAGACATGTATCGAAGTGGCGAAGATGGTGGATGATAAGGTAGATCTGATCAACGTCTCCTGCGGAAATCACGAAGATCCGGAGATGTTCTGCCGCACGCATCCATCCGCTTTCTGGCCGCGCGGTGTAAATGTCTATCTGGCAGCAGGAATTAAAAAGTTTGTAAAAACACCGGTTGCGTGTGTGGGTTCTTTGAATGATCCGGCTCAGATGGAACACATCATTGCTTCCGGACAGGCGGATATCGTAGAAATCGGACGTGCGCTGCTCGCTGATCCATACATTCCCTATAAAGCGATGCATGATCAGGCGGATGATATCACACCCTGCCTTCGCTGCTATGAATGCTTTGGTGAAATTGTAAAGAGTGAAACCACAAAATGTACCGTAAATCCGATTACCGGACATGAGCTGGAGGAAAAATATGGCCATCCGGCGCCGGAGAAACAGAAAAAGGTGCTGATCGTCGGTGGAGGTCCCGGCGGAATGGAGGCTGCGATCGTTGCGGCAGAACGCGGTCACGAGGTAACACTTGCCGAGAAAAGCGGCATGCTCGGCGGTAACCTGCACCCGGCAGGAGCGGCGTATTTCAAAGAAGATATTGTGAAATTCTGTCACGTTCTTGAAAAACGGGTGGAGAGAGCAGGAGTTCAGGTTCTGTTAAATACGGAGGTTACACCTGATTTTGTAAAGAACTTTGATCCGGACGCGCTGATCGTTGCGGTGGGTGCAAAGGAGTGGAAGCCGGGGTTTATTAAAGGAATTGACCTGCCGAATGTGGTGATGGCAATTCAGGCGGAGCTCCATCCGGAACAGCTTGGACACCACATCGTGATCATGGGCGGAGGACTGGTAGGTGGGGAAGCCGCGATCTCCTTCCATCATGAAGGTCATGACGTAACTATCGTAGAAATGAAGGATAAAATTGCAGGCGAAGTAAACAGCTTCTACCGCGGCGGACTGATGCCGCAGATCGAGAAGGCGGCATCATGCTATGTAAATACAACGGTCAGGGAAATCCTTCCGGAAGGCGTGCGGGTTGAGCGTGACGGAAAAGAATTCATTATCAACGCGGATAGTGTGGTGTGTGCACTGGGATTCCGCGCGGACTATGAATTTGTAGATTCGCTTACCGCGCTTGTAGATGAAAATTATGTAATTGGTGACTGCAGGAATGTCGGCATGATCTATCATGCGGTGAGTGAGGCTTACAACGCCGCTATGCTGCTGTAACGCAGATCGGACAAGTAAAGAATCATTGCAGAGAAAGAGGCTGGCGCATCAGATGGTGCGGCAGCCTAAAAGTGAATTGTACTGGTTAACTTTGTCTCGAAAATAAATTTTGATGATATTCAAAAGTGGGACTGACACATCGCTCTTTAACGTGTCAGTCCCACACTTTGTTCAGAAAAAAGTCAATTCATCATAAATTTCTTGTTCGGGTGAACAATCCAGGTAAACAGAAACTATTTCAAAGTTCAGCGATGTAAGTTGAGTGCATTCACCGTGTCTTTGTAGTAGCGAAGATCCTCGTCCAGATCCTTATAGAGGCTGATGTAGTATGGATAAACCTGGTCGTAGATATCGGCCCACTGTTCATTGGGCTCAATGACTTCCTTTACCTTCAGAATCTCATCGACTGCGGCCGGGATATCCGGAAAGAGGCCGACTGCATGCCCGGCAATCAGAATATCGCCGAAGGGAACATCGCCGGATTTATCATCCAGCACATAGACGGGCATGCGCAGCATGGACGCCTTGATGCGGGACCATTCCCGGCTTTTTGCGCCTCCTCCGGTGATCCGGAGTGTCTTTGCGTGTCCGCCCGCGTGGCTGATTTCAGTCATGACATGCCGGAGCGCAAATGCGGTTCCTTCAAACATTGCCCGGGTGAAATCCGCATGCTCTGTGCTCAGGGACATTCCGATAAACATGCCCTTTGCATGGGAGTTCCAGAGAGGAGCCCGTTCCCCCATGAGGTAGGGAAAAAACAGCACACCGTTGGATCCGGCGGGAATTGCTTCGGCGACCTCATTCAATGCGGTATAAGGATCGATCCCCACTTGTTTTGCATAATCTTTTTCTTCCTGTCCCATGGCATCCAGGTACCATTTGACTGCAGCCCCGGATGTGCTGATCGGAGCGTCAAATACGTATGGAACGCCCGGAATGGCACAGGGCCTCGTTGTGACCGGAAGGGACAGGTCTCCGCGCACCGGACTGGCAACAAAAACCAGAGAGGAAGTGCCGGACGATTCCGCAGCGTCACCCTGTCTGCACAGACCGGTGGCAAAGACTGAAGCGGCGGCATCGCTGCAGCCTGCGACAACCGGAATCCCTTCCGTAAGGCCGGTTTCTTCAGCTGCGCAGCGCGTGACCTGTCCGATGATTTCGGTCGTAAGGGAAGGCTTTGGCAGAAGTTCATTAAAGTCCACACCCACGGCGTCTCCGATTTCTTTTGACCAGTTCAGGGTATGAACTTCCATGCACTGACTTCGATTTGCCTGGTCGATGTCCATGGAGTACACTCCGGTCAGCTTTAGATTAATATAAGAGCTGCACTGCAGAATTTTATAGGTTCGTGCAAAGAGCTGGGGCTCATTTCTGCGGAACCAGAGGATCTTGTTCGGCAGAAATCCGGCATCCGGCTGTCCTCCGGTAATCTCCGTGAAACGCGTATGCGTTACTTTGTCGGATATTTCATGCATTTCCTCAGAGGAGCGGACATCCATCCAGATCAGGGCGTTCCGCAGCGGACGTCCGCTCTGATCTACCGGGAGCATGGTCACAGTCTGGGAACTGATTGAGATGGCACGGACATGATCGATCACGTCCCGGCCTGCCTTTGCGGATATCTCACGAAAGACATCACGAGCATTCAGCCACCATTCGTCCGCGTTTTCCTCTGCCATATTGGGCCCCGGGACAATCAGGTGGTTTTTTCTGGATGCGGAAGCGATGATGTCGCCGTGCTGGCTCATAAGGATCGCCTTTGTATTCGTCGTTCCGATATCCATTCCGATGATATAGTTATCTGCTTTATTCATAAAAATCTCCCTTCACATATAGATTTGCCTGTTTTTATCATAGAAAAAGAAAAATGCCGGAAACAGAACACTTTTTTTGAAAGTGAGCGAATTTAACACTTTAACCAAATGTGTCATGTTCTTTCAGGAACGCAGTTGGTATTCTGAAGACACAGAAAAAAACAAACCTGAAAATTATTTCTTGGCATATTGGAGGAACGAAATGAAATACGAGAGAATCCGTAAAATTGTACTTGAGGCAATTCAGCAGGCAGTTGCACAGGGACTGGTGCATGGAACATCCGGGAACATTGCTCTTCGCGATGACGATGACGATGTTGTCGCAATTACGCCGAGCGGTATTTCCTACACGCATATGACAGCGGAAGATATTGCCATCGTTGACCTCAACGGTAAATGGCTGGATGGTCCGTACAAGCCATCTTCAGAGACACCGATGCACACCGCCGTTCTTCGCGCAAGACCGGATATCAAGGCGACTGTTCATACGCATGCAATGTTTGCTACCATTATGGCGATGGGAGAGGACAATGAGCTTCGTCCGATCACCCCTCCGCAGTGTGAGTTCACCCCGGTCCGCATCGTGCCGTTCACCATGCCCGGCTCCAATGATGTTGCTGCAAAGGTTGCAGAGGCAATCGGCAGTGACGGAAGATCGGTTCTCATCAAGAATCATGGAATGTTTTCCTGCGGCAGGGATATGAAGGCGGCACTGGCAGCTGCAACCTACACAGAAGAGATGGCAGTTACTACCTTCTATGCGAAGCTGCTTGGCAAGTATGAGCCGATGCCGAAGGAAGCAGAGGCAGCGATGAAGGCTCTGATTGCAGCGGATCAGGCAGTCTGACGGCACAGACACGACGGCTGGCATGTGGAAAAGTGAAGTAATAATGATAAATTGTGAATAGGGAAGAAATAAGAAGGAGAGAATACGATGACAAGAGAAGAAGTTCTGGCAAAAATGATTGAGTTTGCGGCAATGGCTTTTGGAAAGGATGCCTCGAAAATTAAAGAGGACACCGATATCGCCGCTGAGCTTGGCGTTAAATCTTCTCAGAGAGTAGCAATGGCAGCATCGATTGAGAATGATTTCGACGTAATGATTCCGGTGGCAAGATTCGGAAACTTCAAGACCATTGGGGATCTGGTTGATTACGTTATGGACGAAATGTAAGGAGAAGATCTATGCTGACTAACGTAAAGCTGAACAAAAATATGAGAAGCGTCTCTATCGTCGGTATCGGAGCAACTCCTTTCTTCAACGGCGTGGAGAATCCGACTTACAAGGGGCTGACCAATGGAGAACTGTTTGGCCACGCAGCGCTGGATGCCATGGCGGACGCCGGAGTAGAACCGAGGGATGTGCAGTACTTTTTCCACGGCTCTGCCAATCCGCATGTTTTGAATCACTGCATCACCCCGAATCTGCAGGTTGCGGACTGGTTCGGTATGAGAGGAAAGGGTTCTATCTCCCATTCAGAAGGATGCTGTACAGGCTATATTGCTCTGGAGGAAGCGGTCTTTGCGGTCGCATCCGGCGCTTACGATATCGTTCTGTCCGGCTGCAGTGAGCAGGGTACCGGTATGCCGGACGGGAATACGCCCGCATTCATGCGTGTGCCTCTGACATCTGAGGTGCTTTTTCCGGATCTGGACTCTATTTTTGATCGTGCCTACGGAAGATACCTTGGCGGCGGCCCGGGAATGAATCATGATGACTGGATCAACTATTATGCAAAGGAAAATCATCTGAGCAAAGAAACGATCGACGATGTTCTGGCGCATCAGGCCTATGATTTCCGTCGTGCGGCGGCGCTCTGCCCGCGCGCGATACGACGCAAGACGTTCGATGAGATGGCGAAGGAAGCTGGCTACGATGATGTCTGGGAGTACATGAGATCCTCAAACAATCCGAAGATGACACAGTATCTGCGGACCTCCAGTGATTCCTGTGTGGCAGACGGAGCAGCGGCATGCATTGTTGTTCCGACAGAAATGGCAAAGGAGTTCACGGACAAACCGGTAAAAGTTCTGGGAGTCGGTGCTTCCGTACTGGACGCGATTGTTCCACATCTGGAGAAAAAAGCGACCGCGGAGGCTGCCAGACAGGTATTCGAGCTGACCGGGCTGACGGCGGATGATATCGATCTGCTCTACGTCAACGACTTTATCGGATCTTCTGCCTTCCTCGCGGCAGAGGAGATCGGATATCTTCCGAAGGGCGAGGGCTGGAAATATGTTCTGGACGGAAGAATTGCCTATGATGGAGACAAGCCGATGAATACGAACGGTGGCAGAACCTCTTACGGACATGCTTTTGGGGCTTCCGGCATGGCGGATATCTTTGAGGCAGTGACGCAGATGCGCGGAGAGGCTGGAGAACGGCAGGTAAAGAAACTTCCGAAACGTACCTTCTTACGTGGATTCGGCGGAGCACAGAATGTGCGCGCAATCATCCTGGAATCTGATTTTTAAGTGAGAAAGGACAAGGAGAGTTAAGATGAGCAACGAAAGAATGAAGACAGAGGAATTCTGGAATCCGGAGCATATCGTAGAAAAATTCTGGAATGGTTTGAAGGATGGTGTGATCTATGCCAGAAAATGCAAGGAGTGCGGAGCCATCGAGTTCCCACCGCATCTTGCCTGCAACACATGTGGATATCATGAGACGGAGTGGACTACACTGACCGGTAAAGGCGTTCTGAAAAGCTTTGTATTTACCGGTGTTCTGAACGCAAGACTGGAGTTGGAAGACCGTGGACTGAAATATGTGTGCGGAGAAGTGCAGCTAGATGAGGGACCGTCCATCAATGCGGTAGTTCTCGGTATCAATAAAAAGAAAGCGCGCGAGATTGAAAACAAGCTCCCGGTGCGTGTGCGACCGGTCTTCTATGATATGGGCAGATATACGACATTATTCTTTGAACTGGATGAGTGAGAAATAATAGTCGGTGTGAAAAGGATACAGCCGCCATGCATGATGAATGCACGGCGGCTGTATCCTTTGTACGCATTGTACGCACGGCGGACGGCTGCCTGTTCCGGGAGGGAAAATCATGGAAGCTTTTACCGTACAGCACCGCGGAATGAGCTGTCTCATGTCTGTACAGATTGCAGAATGAATCCTTCGGAAGTCCTGTCGGCACAGCAGGATAGGATCTGCCCCTGTGGAAGGCAGGTCTGATAGCAGAGCACAGACGGATCTGAGCAGGGAATACGGAAGATAGTTTCTGGTGTCTTTCGGGAGAGTGTGGAAACTTTTGCGATAGCTTCCGGAGAGAAGGAGAAGGCTGTAAGGTCGGTATCGACACCAATGCCGGACTTTTTGACATAAGCCTCCTTCAGGGTCCAGAAACGGTAAAAGTATTCCTGTCGAAGACATTCTTCTGAATTGGCCGTTCTCAGGCAATGCTTTTCTCTGTCCGTAAGAGCGCGGTCAATCAGTATTTCTGGAAAATACCCGGGAGGTTCCGCGTCCAGGCCGATTTCATGATCGTCAAAGGCGCATGCGACGAGTCCGTCACAATGTGTTATATTAAAATGCACATTCGGAAAATCAGGCAGATATGGTTTGCCGGTGGAAGCCAGAGCAATTGTTGGAAACGCTGCAGGGGCAGATGGATAGACCTGCGAATCGGATGAAAGAGAGGAAAGAAGATCGTTCAGCCCCCGGAGGAGCAACTGCCGTCCGAGCAGATGCTCCTGCTGACTGATGTCGGCAATAGAGGCGGAAACGGGTGTATAACAGGTATAATAAATGTGTGGCATGGGCTGTCCTCCTTTACAGGCGGATCACCGTACATGGTTTGGATTTACGCGCCGACCGCCTGTCCGGATACCACTTTAACATGACGACGGGAGGAGAACAAGCGGCGGAAGAGAGAACGGCTCTTTCTGTCTTCCTCTTCCATAGCTTTATTTTCCTGCATCATGCGTTCAAATCCTTCATAATGAAGAACGTATCTATTCTCATAATCATTTTCAAACTTTTTAAAATTAGCTGTATAGTTGTCTTTCATAACTGTATTTTCCTTTCTTGAATAATAGTCTTGCTTTTGTTGATAGGAACATAAGATGATTGAGATATTTGAAATCGCATCCGGTCTCTTTCGGGACTTGTGTACGATAATTCTGTCTTCGCTTTCGAATGACTTATCGATCTTATGAGCATAGCTTAACATGGATTAAAGGCAAATTCGTTTCAAAAGAGGAAAGAAACCAATCAAATCTTGCGGAGGTATTAGAGTGAAGCTTTATATCATGAGACATGGGGAGACGGATGGCAACCGGGGAAACCGTCTTCAGGGAAGGGCGGACATCCCCCTCAATGAAAATGGGATACGGCAGGCAAAAGTGGCTGGAGAGAAGCTTTTGAAGAAAAATCTTATATTTGACGCGGTATACAGCAGCCCGCTTCAGCGGGCCATGGATACCGCGGTTCTGGTGTCCGGGAGAAGGAGAGAGGAGCTGCGGACAGATGAACGGCTGTTGGAGATTGATCTGGGGCCTTACGATGGAGCTGATCTGAAGCAATCATTTCCTGTTATCCGGCAGCTGATGGAAAACCGTCCCCCGGAGGGCGTCGAGAAGATCAGCAGTCTGGAGGCGCGGATTTCAGACTTTGTGCGGGACCTGACATCCTCCCCATGCGAGCAGAATGTGCTGATCGTGACGCATGGCGTAGCCATGCGCGGCATCATCCGGGAGCTGACCGGACGGGAGAATGTCTGGGGAATAAATATCGGAAATTGCGAAATCTATGAGGCAGATATCGGATCTCACGGGTGTCGGAGCTGTCGGTCCTTCCAGAGACTGGAGGACGTAGAATTCTGACTTCTTCCGACTATACCTGCTTTCGGATATCCCAGAAGCAGACGTCGTGCGACGCAAGATTCGTTTCCAACTGTATCCTGCCATCAGATTTTAGAAATACGCGGCGTACCTCCGGGCTGCTGGTCTGCATCCGATACTGCAGCTCCTCCGGGGACGGCGATTTTGTCTTCTTCAGAAAATCAATGCGGTCCAGGTTGCTGTGTTCAAATTCGCCGATCATGATATCCAGGTCGCTGCCGTGCTGTTCATTGATCAGAATGCGGTTGACCAGATATATTCCGGGATCCAGCCCTTGGATGGTGACCGATATCTGGAGAACCTCTTCTTTTGCGAAAAAGGTATAGACACGGTCAAAAGCGAATGCGTTGTTTTCCGGAAATTCGCCGGAGGGGGTAAAGTGAGTGTAATGGAAGGCAAGTATCTGGTAATGTGTTGGATTGCACCGGGTGATACAGTAATTATCTCCGCGGCCGAGGATGGTTCCGTTCAGGCGCTGGACCAGACGGTAGGCAAAATAAGCGGATGTCGGGAGCCCCTCGCGGTTGATCAGACCCTGTCCGAAGTAATAGAGCTCCGGGGGATTAAGGGCGGCGGATGCATGGGCGGTGTCGCTCAGGAGCCAGTAAGCAGCCAGATCTGTCTGACTGGGAAGCTTGAGCAGAGTTCTGGCTATGAAGGAAGCCTGAAAGCGAGAGTCCGCGACCGGCAGACCTGCGATCCAGGCAGAAGACCATTCACTGACAGCCAGAGGGGTATCGGGGAAATACTTTTTTAATCTGTGCCGGAGGGAAGCAGCCTCCTGTTCTGGGAAGGACGGGTCCGAGGCGATGGTGAGATCAGGGAGTATCTGTCGTTCAGAACCTTCCGTTGTATGTGCGGGTACATGGCAGCTCAGATGAATAGAAAAAAAGTCAGGCTTTAGTTTTTCCCGGACGAAAGATTCCAGGAGCTCTTCCGGCGAAACAGAGGCTGTGCAGACGTTATACCCCGGCCCGCCCAGACGCGCTCCCGGAAGCCAGGTCCGAAGCAGGCGTGATACTTCCTTAAAATCGTGTATATATTCGGAAACAGATTCCGCAGGTGACATCCACAGTTCAAAGCGCCAGCTTCCGGTCCATCCCTCCGGCCAGTGCCCTGCAATATGTTGAAGGAAATGCTCCAGGAGGTTCATGAAGCGGCGGTTTCTGTGAACGGTATAGAAACTGCTGTCTTCCCCGGTGAGGGGGCGGCGTTCGAGAGGAAGTCTCGAGAGTTCGATCCAGGGAGACAGGTGATTTTCAAACAGAAAATTTATTATCGTATCCACATTTTGAAAATAATAGCTGTAGTCCGGAAGAAGCATCGGAATAAAACTACTGCTCACGAGCTCCAGGATCCGCAGATGGGTAAAGTGCATTTCGCTGTTGAGCTGTGTTACCTGGCCGCGAAAACGGGATGACAGAAGATTGGCCGCGGATCCGATATTAATGACGGAGCTGATATGCCGGAAGGAACCCTGATCATCATCTGCCTGCGCAAGGACAGATTGGCGCATCAATCCCTGCAGGAGCCTCTGCCGGTCGTCTGCGCCAGAACCGGAGAATAACCGGGGAAGAGAAACCGTGTCCTGCACGGCAGCGGCATGTGTCGGCCTGCTGCGCATTTTTTTTCGATATTGAAGCGGGGACATGTGGTAGCGCAGGGAAAAATTCCGGCGGAAAACAGAGAGGCTGCCAAATCCGTTCCGCAGTGCGATTTCCATTATTGTCAGGTCTGTGTTAACGAGATCCCGACATGCGTAGTAGATTCTCCGATCCGTCAGATAGGATTTGAAGTTCTGGTGAAAGGCAGACTTCATAAAAGAGGAGAAATACTGGGGCGTAAGGTAAAAATCATGCGCAATTTTTGTGAGTGTCAGAGGCTCTGCCAGGTGGTGATCAATGTAGGTTTCAATGGTGCGGACTCTGTCCCGGTATTTATCTGGCGTTTCTGCATCATATGCGCCGGAGGGCTGCATTTTGCGGAGCTCTGAAAGTAGCAGATAGAGATTGCCCATGATCTGAAGCGGATCGTTGTGCATTGTATCAAGACAGGATTCTGCGATTTGGAGAATTAATTGTTTCATGGGAAGATAATCACATTCGGGACGGGCGACGGAATCACACAGAAAAACCCGGCGGCCATTCATATGTTCATAAATGAAATCAGAGTCAACGGATAGCATAAGAAGAACTGCGGGTTCTTCTGCGGAAAAACGGATACTTTCCTGCGAAGCGACCAGGAAGAGAGATCCTGCCGGATATTCGCAGGAAAAGGACTGTCGCCCGGCATGAACGGTTCCGTTCATGACACAGAAGAAGGTATGTGCGTTCAGATGCAGTGTTGTTTCGCCCTGCACGGTCAGATAGTTTGTTTTTTGTACCGGAAGATCTCCGGGTGCGGCAATGATTTTAGAACTCATGTTGAGGTTCTCCTTGTTTTTCAGAATCGGAAATGGGCAGATCCGTGCGGGAGGAATAGAGTTCCACCGAATAGAGACAGACCTGTATGTGGTCAAGACAGATGTGCAGCTCGAAGGGCTGTCCCGGCAGGATCGTGATCCGGCTTATTTCAGGAACCGGTTGCGAAAGGCTGCGAAAATCCTCCAGGAGACCCGGCTGGAGCTGAGGCAGAAAGCCGGACTTCTGCCACTCGTGAAAGAGATTGGCATGGCTGGAATCAATAGTGTATTTTCGCAGCAGGTAAGTCCCGGAAGGAACCGGTGGGAGCAAAAAGGTATACTTCTGGGGCGTCGCCGGCAGAAAGATCTGCTCAGGATCCAGGAGTGCGTGCGCCGGGACATTTTGACGGAGGTAGGCTGGTTTCATGTGGCGATAGTGTGTCAGAAGGATCTGAAAACTGCTCTCGGAATTTGCAGTGATCAGATAACCTGGGCCGTTCTGAACGAGATATCTTCCTGTCATACGGAGGAGCTGGTAGGTATTGCTGGACGCTTTGGGCAGACCGGTGTCCGTATAGAGCCCCCATCCTCCGAACAGAAATTCCAGGGAATCGGAGTAGCGGAGCGGGGCGTCCGAGAGAAGATAATAACCCATGGCGGAAACCGGAAGTGCTGCAACGGCAGTCAGGGTTCTGGACAGATAAACAGCCTGATACAGGGAATCGTTCAGATAATTCCTGGAAGACAAATTGGAATTGAATTCCGTGACCCAGATCTGCTTCTCCGGGAAGGCGAAGCGGGAGGCTTCCACAAAGCTTTGCAGCCGCCGGATCAGAACGTCAGGGTCATCCAGAATCGAAAGGATACCGTCGGATTCTTTTTTCATAGGATAGAGATAGAGGGTCATGAAGTCGGGGATGGACTGCTCGGCCTTCATCTGATCCAATGTCCGCTGAATCTGTCCTGGCTTATCCCAGCGATTAAAGCCGGGCCCTCCGATCCTTGCCTTTGCGGAATAACGGCGGATGATTTTCTGGATTCTGCGGAACACGCGAAGATATTGTATGAAGCTGAACGGATTTTTTTCATTTGCAGTATAGCTGTAGCTGACTTCAAATCGCCAGGTATCGAAATATTCCTGTCCGTAGCGGTTGATACAGGTACCGATAAAATCCGGAAGGACTTCAAGAAGTCCTTTATAATACGTTCTTGAATCAATGTTTCCCTCCGGGTAAAAGGAAGCAGAGCTGTTTTTCTGGATGGCAAACGCTTTGTTGCCTAATTCCAGAAAGGGCGTCATATGGTTTTTCATCAGGATATCCAGAATGGAAAAGACCTGCGAAAAGTCGAGAATCGAGCGGTCCGCAATCTGAAAGCGCTGCGCAACATCAAGAATCCTGCAGATTCGTCCATAACGAAAACCGATGGTGTTCTGCATAGCGGATAAGGTGTCTTCGATCCGTAAATTCCGAAGGTCGGAGGCATAGCCGAGATTGATCAGGCACTTCCAACTCTCGGTCATGGGACGGATGGATCGTGCCGGAACGCGGATCAAGGCTGATGCATGGGTGTCTCCCGGATCACAGGAAGGGGAAACAGCCGGAGAAATGAAAGGCTCCGAGACTGCTCTCCCAGGAAGCGGCAGGGATTCGGATTCGGACTGTAAATAGTCTGCGGAGGACCGGAAGCTGTCAGAACCGGTCAGCTGCAGGATCTGGCCGTCCGTCAGATTGGTATGTTTCCGGTAAAGGCGGAAGGCCTCTTCCTGAATCTGTTTCAGATAACCGCGGAAGGTCAGACCGGTGTGCTGACGGATCATACGGGCCAGATATTGCGGAGAAATATGAAAGCGGGCGGCAGTGTCTGCCTGGCCAGGCCCGGCATTATAGTATTTTTTCATGTAAGAAGAGATTTCATCGAACAGCCCGGTGGAGGAGAACACTGCAGGCGTCAGATCAGATGTTTCGCGCCTCCCGGGATCGGTCTGATCCGTTGGACCGGAGAGTAACCCGAGAAGCCGGAATAGATCTGAAGAGAGGAAAAATCTCCGGGAATGATCTTCCGGAGCGGCATCAGCAGAAATATCTGTCCGCAGCTGCCGGAGAGTCAGACAAAGTTCATCCCGCCGGTTATGCGGCAGGTTCCGTGATTTCATATGGAAGATACTTTCTGTCCCGGTACAGACAAGCATCATTTCCGGGCGGAGAACAAGAAAAAAAACAGAGGCACTGTTCTGCGGTTTCAGTATGACTCTTTGTCGGTCAGGAATAATGTAAAGATTGTCGGTTCCGCAGAGATCCGGATCTGCTGACTGCAGAGCAAGGACTCCATCCAGTACAAGCAGAAATACATAGCCGTCGGGTTTCCAGGAAATTGCGGTGTCCAGAAAACGGGTGCCGCAGACGCGGATCATGGTTTGGTTCAGTTCACTAGGGTGCATCATATATCTCCTTTCTGTACAGAATCATACCACAGATTCATTATAAATACATAAAATGAAACAAGATTCTTGGAAAATATAGCAATATTTGAAAAAAGATAATAATAAAGGAAAATAACCGTAATCACACAGTGCTTTATCATGCGTGTCATTGCTAGAATGAACACATCAGAAAGATACAGAACGGCACAGGGCTTCTGATCCGGCGCGGAGAACGCCGGGACAGGCTGCATAAGCCGGATTGTGCAAAGTGAGAAAAAATTCAGGAGGATATTATGGCAGGCAGACCAATTTATGATTCGGAAGGCTTCCGCAATATTGAGGAAGAAGGAAAGACAACCGGTTTTCAGTTCAGATTCAAGCTTCAGTACTATCGCGGAATTACCTTGTCTATTATTCGTGATATCAAGGTCAATATTGACGGTGAAGATGTTCCGCGCGAGGATGTGCTTCTCACAGTAAATGGAGAAACCTTTACGCTGGAAGAGTGCCGCACTGTCATCAGTCCGCTTTATCGCTGGGAGTTTGGCGAGTATGCGACGGTGACTGTTCGTAAGGAAGGCGGACTCTCCAAGGGTACACATCATCTGAATGTGCTTCAGCATATTGCACCTTCTTACATGCCTTTCCCGATTAAGGCAGTGTGTGAAACAGACTTTGAGATTGCATAAGGAGGAGAAAACAATGAGTGCAGATATCAAGAGAAGTGTATCTCTTTATAGTTATCAGGATTCATATTACGAGGGAAAATTAGATCTGGAAGGATGCCTGGCTGAGACATCAAAAACCGGAGCAACAGGTGTGGAACTTCTGGCTGAGGAAATGATTAAACAGTTCCCGAACCCGATTCTGACGGAGGAGTTTCAGGAGCAGTGGAAGGGCTGGCTTGCAAAGTACAACCTGACACCGACCTGCTATGACGCATTTCTGGAGAACCGTATTTTTGACAATCGTACACTGAGCCTTGGAGAGCAGATCGAAATGATGTGCCGTGATCTGAGGATGGCTTCCATTCTTGGATTCTCCTGTATCCGTACACTGGTATCCACTCCGATCGAGGTAATTGAAGGCTCGCTGGAATACGCAGAGCAGGTAGGGGTAAAGATCGGTCTTGAGGTGCACGCACCGTTCTCTCTGAATTCCAGCTGGGCACAGGGATACATGGATAAGCTGGACAAGCCGGGCTCAAAATACAAATATTTCGGCTGGATTCCGGATCTTGGTATCTTCTGTAAGAGAGTTCCGGATGTTCTCCGCGAGAAATGCAGACAGGCTGGAGCGAAGGAGGAGTGCATCAGGGTTGTTGATGATGCTTTCGAGGAGAGGGTCGCAAAGGGTTTCGTAAAGATTGAGTATTCTCACGATCTGGGACAGGCAAACATGAACTACCGCAATGCGAACGGACAGGCAGTTCTGCTGGACAAGCTCAAGGATATGGGAGCCGGCCCCGCGGATATTGAATATCTGATGAGCAGCTATACCTATTCCTGGAGTGATCCGCAGGATCTGATCGACAATATCGACCGGATCGTACATACACATGCAAAATTCTATAATATGCACGAGGACTTCACCGAGACGGCAGTTGCCATTCCGGAAGTTGTTGAGGCGTACAAGAAGGCCGGATACACCGGTTATCTGTCTTCTGAATACGAAGGCGGTGAGCATCTCCGCGCATTTCAGGAGGTGCCGGATGTACATCAGGTAGCTCTTCATCAGGAAGCACTCAGAAGAGCGATTGAAGGATAAAACTTAATAGCCCTAGTGAATGATTAAAGAGCACTTTCATGCTGTGAACCGGCATGGAAGTGCTCTGTTCTATTTTACGCGAACGGTGAGCCGCAGCCGAATGCGAAGTATTCGTGTGCGGCGAGCGTCGCGATAGCGAGATAAAACTCGCGCAGCGTGTTTTATCTCGCTTTTACCTTGCAGTGAGGCGGATGGAACGCAGCTCATTGACTTTTAAGGTCAGCTCGAGAAGAAGTTTTCCGTTTCGGACGGTTACTCTGTGAGACCTCATGTCCGGGATCGCGGTTTGCCGGATGTAATCGATGTCAACCCGGGAAAGATCGGTTTCAAATCCATAGTTCTTCCATTTGGACAGTACACTTCCAGCCTCGCTGTTCAGCGTGACATGATGCACCTGCCAGTTTGTGATTTCGGGATCCACCCGGATAGAGATACTGACCTGAAGTTCCTCCCGGTCGCGGAACAGAGTATCGACATCTGCCGGCCGCAGAGAGTTTTCCTCAGAAAAATAGTACTGGGAAGCCGGCATCTGCAGGTTATGACATAGAATGCGGAGGTCACGGCTGCCGTCGGAAGTGATCAGTACGTGACTGTCCTGATAGATACGGGAACGACCGAGATGCATCATCATTTCAAACGCGTAATATACCGGCTTGTGAATTCCGTTTCTGGAGAGGATGCCTCCGCTTCCGGAGAGAATAGCGGCATTGTCCGAGAAGATATTCAGCAGATCGGAGGCATAGAAGATGCCCATGGCAGAAACCTGTTCGTATTCGGCCAGAATGGTATGTATGGAATATGCCGCCCGAAAGCAGCTGTCCTGCAGGTAGTTCCGGTTCGCAACACTGTATCCCCAGTCAGTGATATAAATCTTTCCGCTGAAAGAATGATTTTTCAATACCTGAAGCATGATGTCAATCTGCCGTGTTATGGAGTCCGGGTCTGAGATCCGCTGAAACGTCTGTTGTGCAGAGACACGATGATCTCCATTGCTCAGGGGGGAATTATACGGGAAGGCCATTGCAGTAAAAATATCGGGATACCTGTCAGGAAGCAAATAGCTGTCCAACAGCATGTTGAGAAACTCAGTGTCTTCGGTTCCGATCATGCCCGGTCCGGCGATCCTGGCTCCGGGAACGATCCGGCGAATAGCGGAATATCCAAGCTCCCAGACTCTGGAACTGCTGTAGTGGGGGTCTATGTAATAAGGACTTTCATTCAGGAAGAAAGAGAATTCGAAAACCCACCGGCTGACTGTCTTCGGCCCGTAACGATCCCGAAGATGCTGAAGAAGGTCATTCAATGCTTCCAGCCAGAGTCTCTCGCTTTCAAAAATGATATTTTCCTCACGGTCATAGATGACAGATTGTTCGCTTGCCCTTGCCAGATTCCGTCTCGGACTGAGATCCAGAAAAAGACGCAGCTGATGATCCGTGCAGAAATCGAGGACTTCATCCAATCGGGCGAAGTTCAGTTCCGGGCGGCCTTCGGCCTGCATCAGAAGGCGCAGATCAAAGATATTCCACAGACGGATGTAAATCGGAGAAAGTTCTTCGGCGAGCTGTAGAACCTGAGCCTGCATGATCGCAGACGTAAGTGCGTAGACGGATCCGACGTTCAGCACGTGGTTCTGCCATTTCTTCATGGGCGAACCGGCGTGGATGTCCGCGTCTATGGTTAAAGTTTCCTGAGAAAGCTTACTCTTGCGCATATCCTGGCGGAGCGCCCTGCGAATCGACTCCTGATTGCTTTCCGGGCTTGGGATTTGTCGGTTCGGCAGCTCTCTTTTTTCTTTTCGGTATTGGGACGGAGTAACCCCGAAATAGTTCCGGAATTCCCGGTTCAGGGTGGATGGACTCGAAAATCCGTTATCGGTGGCAATGCGGAGAATGCTCTTGTCATTTTCAGTGAGTTCATCGGCAACAGCCTCGAGCCGGTGTCTGCGAATGAAGTCCTTAAGGTGAATGCCGGCCTCTTTATAAAAGATCCGGGAAACCGTGGAAGGCGACATAAAGAGACTGTCGGCAATGGCCTGCAGACTGACATCTCCGCTGAGATTCTGGTAGATATTTTCCAGAATAGAGGAAAATGTGTCTTTTCCTGGCAGGGAGACAGAAACCTGATAATGATCGATCAGATCGGACAGAATCTGACAGATGGACTGAATGTCCGGATAATAATTCCGGGGCGAATGCTCGATGGCATGAAGAAACAGATTCTGCAGACTTTTAATCAGTACCTGATCAGCGTCGCTGTCATTTACGGGGGCGTCAAGGTGAAAGAGAAGGCGCGACACACCGGCGGAAGCGCAGAGAGCATAGTAATCGATGGAAAGACAGCCCAGGATAGCGCGTGCCGGTATTACAATGTGAGCTGATTCTGCATGGTTTACAAGGAAAACAGCGGTCTGGGCGGCATCAACCTCTTCGGCATCATTACCCCGGCAATAGTGGCAGGTGCCTTTGATAACATAAAACAGGTGCAGATCGGGGCCATCTGTTGTCATCTCTCCGGACGGTAAAAATGAAATCTTGTAGCCGGGAAGCTGTTTTTGCATGAGATGTACCACTTCCTTTTTCATGGAATGATTCAATAAAATGGTTTTTCTTAGTACTTTCGATTACAAATATAGTATTTCAAAAGTGAGAAAAATGCAAATGAATTATTGCGTTATGAAGCAAAATGCATGGAATGCGCAAAAAATGCGCAATGATTTGATCCGTTTCTCCTCGCAGAGGGAGGGGGTTCTGCTCTATACTTCAATTACAATTTATGAGGGCCCTGAAGGATACAGGGCGAGGAGGAATACATGAGTAATTCAATATCTGCCGCGCCTGCGGCAAAGGAAAAAACGAACTGGCGGACCGGTGCGTTTTATGGCATGGGTGAAGTCGGGTGTCAGATGTCCTGGTACATGATCAGTACCTATCTGACGGTCTTTTACACAGACATCTTGGGACTGTCCGCTGCCGCAATCTCGATGATCTTTATCATTGCACGTGTCTGGGACGCTGTCAACGACCCGATGATGGGAGTCATTGCCGACAAGACGAAATCACGCTGGGGTAAATTCAGACCGTATTTGCTCTTTGCACCGATTGCCCTGTCTATTTTCAATCTGCTGACCTTTTCGACCTTTAATGTGTCGGGTACCATGAAGGTTGTACTTGCTCTCCTGACGTATATTGGTGCGGGGATGTCTTACACAGCAGTCTGCATTCCTTATCAGGGTCTGGTAAATCTGATCGCGAAAGATTCTCAGGTTCGTATGAACTATGCCTCCTGCCGCGCAGTCGGATCCGGCGCCATCGGTATTGTACTTTCTGCGGTATCCATGCCGCTCATCCTGTTCTTCGGAAAATCAGAGACACCGAACGCGCATGGCTATTTCATGACCGCCCTGATTGCATCCATCGCCCTGCTTCCCTGTTTCTGGACCTGCTTTGCCGGATGCAAGGAGAGACCGGACGAAGTCGCTATGACCGAAGCAAAACATACGCCGCTCAAGGAAGCGCTCCCGGCGGTATTCAAGAACAAGAATATTGTGATTACCATTCTGTCTACGTTCTCCGGAGCGATCGGAGCAATGGCCCGGATGTCCATGCTGACCTTTTATATCCTGTACGTGGTAGGCAATCCGATGATGATCGCACCGATCTTTACAACCATGACGGTCTGCCAGCTGATCGGCAATGCATCCCTTCCATGGGGTACAAAGACTTTCACAAAGAAGGGCTATATGCTGATCACGACGTTCATTCAGATTGCCGCTCTGATTGGAATCTTTTTCTTTGGAACAGATATTCGTCTGCTGTTTGTATTCTCCGCAATTATCGGACTGTGCATGTGCAACGGAGCAATTGCACCCGGCATGATGGCAGATTCCATCGAGTACGGCGACTGGAAATATGGGGTGCGTGAGGTCGGCCTGACATTCTCCTTTGTCGGATTTGCCGTAAAACTGGCTACCGCTGTCAGTGGTGTAGTAACCGTACAGCTTCTGAATGCCATCGGATATGTTCCGAATGTAGAGCAGACGGCTTCCGTCAAGTTGGGAATCAATGCGATTGTCAATCTGTTCCCTGCAGCAGTTATTCTTGTCTCGGCAATTGTTATTTTCTTCTATGATCTGTCTCCGAAGAAAATGGATCAGATTTATGCAGAACTTGAAGCCCGCAGAGGAGCAAAGGCGGAGAAAAATGCCAAAGCAGAGGCTGAGACAGATGCGGCTATTGAGGCAGATAATGAACATCTGTAAGTCACTGCTGTCAGAGAATTAGCGTTTGACACGCTGAAAAACGTAACGCAAAAGATATAAAAACAGTTGAAACAGAGATAAGTTGATCGTATCGATATTAATAGTATAATGAAAAAGGAGCTGCGGCGACGATTGGACTTTGTCACCGCAGCTTTTTGAAAATATCCGGTATAAAACGGGGAGGATTTATATGAGCAAAGTAGTAGCGATTTCCTTCGGACGAAAAATGTCCAACACCGATGTAATGCTGAAGGAAGTATTGATTAAATGTCAGGAGGCGGGACATGAGATTCAGTTTATCCGGCCGGACGATCTGAACATTGAGCCGTGCACGGGATGCTGTGCGTGTGTCGGAGGGATCATGAGCGGCAGATCCAACGGCACCTGCATTCACAAAGATGATTTCCACATTGTAGAGGATGCGTTCTACTCCGCGGATGCGGTGCTGATCGGATCTCCGGTTTACGAGACATCTCCCTCCGGTACCTTCAAAACCTTCTGCGACCGCATGGGACCGAGCCATGATCTTGCCTTCCTGACAGAGGCGAAAAAAGAGCGTATCGCAAGCGGAAACCCTCTGCTTCCTGATGAGAGAGTGTTCAAGCCGCGCGTCGGCTGTCTGCTTGCGGTCGGGGGCGCGAGAACCGAGAACTGGACCATCATGACGATTCCGGTGATGTATGAAGCAATGATGTCCACCGGCGTAGATGTGATTGACACACATGTGTATTACGGCGCCATGAATGTTGAACATGTGCTGGGTGTTCCGGAACAGATGGAGCGGATGGATGAGATGGCGCAGCATGTGATCGAAGCGCTCGCTGCATCAAATGATGAAGAACGGACAAAATGGAGAGGATCCGGCGATTATGTATGTCCGGTCTGCCATCAGAGCATGGTGCGCGTACATCAGGGCTCTGACCTTGTGGAGTGTGCAATCTGCGGTACCAACGGAAAAGTTCTCGTAAAAGACGGAAAAATTCGCTACGAGTGGCCGACTGCGGAACAGGCAAGATCCCGCATGACATACGCGGGGAAGCTGGAGCACAGAAATGAAATCGCAAACGGCGCTGTTACCCAGAAGAAGGTAACAGGGCTGAAGGAACTGAAGATAAAATATATGCATGTGGGGGAGTAACATGCACTGGCGCGGTAAGTCATATCCTCTTATATGATAATGACCTTTTGTCAGGCATGCAGAGAATGAACAGGTCAAAATAATCCCTTCAATCAGGTGATTTGAGAAGATGATAAGCCAGCTGCCGCATGATATCCTCTTGTATGAAAATGTTGATTTGTTTTTGAGACGGACGTCGTCCTATTCGGGAATACGGAAAAGCGTATGGCAGAAAGTAAAGAAACAAAAGATATCATACAGGAGGAAAAGATGAAAAAAATACTTGGGCTTAACTTTGGACGTGCACATGGAAACTGCAGAAAATTTCTGGATGCGGCCATGGAGGCAGCAAAAAAGGAAGCGGAAGGCAAGGATGTCGAATTTGAAATTATCGATTGCATGAAGCTGAAGATTACGCATTGTATCGGATGCGGAGCCTGCTCCAGAAAGCTCCAGAGCGGCGTTGAGCAGATCAGCTGTATTCAGAAGGATGATTTTGAAGCACTCTCGGACGCAGTTCTGGCAGCTGACGGAATCATTCTGGCGGCACCGGTGTATGTGCTTGCACAGACCGGTCAGCTCAAGAATTTCATCGATCGTTTCGGACCGGCACACGACAAGGCTTATATGCTTTTCGAAAACGCCCTTCGAGAGGATACGGAAGGCTTTGTTCCGCTTCCGGAAAACTGCCTGAAGAGACACCTGGTTTCTTATATCTCGGTCGGTGGTGCTACGACGCAGAACTGGGTATCTTATGGCCTTCCCAGCATGAACCTGTTCGGTATGAGTCTGAACATGAAGGTGGTAGACCAGCTGGATGCTTATGGCTCTTATGTTCCAGACCGCGCAAGGATGCTGACGGAGCAGTCAGAGCGTATGGGACGCCGGATGGTGGATGCCCTGGATATGAAGACCAGTGAAATCACATGGGAATCCGATCCGGGTACCTGTCCGGTATGCCATTGCAATGAGGTGACCATGATGGGACATAATAAGATCTCCTGCCCGATCTGCGGCATTTATGGTGAGCTGAAGATGGTAGACGGTGAGATCAAGGCTGTTTACTCTAAGGAGCAGCAGGACAGAAGCCGCCTGAAATTTACAGGCGTAATGGAGCATCAGGTAGAACTGAACCGCCGCGACCGTTATCCGAAGTTTGATGAATATGTAGCAAAATTCCGCGTAATGCAGGATGAGATGTAAGGATTATCACCCGGTCATATAGCGGTATTTGGGTCTAATTATTTTCCAGCTCCCCAAGTCACAGTAATCGGAAGAACTGTGGTCTGGGGAGCTGGTGCTGTATATACTGCAAGGAGGAAAAACAATGCATACAGAAACGATTGTACTGAATGAAGAAAGAAATGTAACTCTGACAGCAATGGTGCAGGATGTGGGCGGAGAATACCGTTCGGTTCTGAACCGGCCGGCAGTTTTGATTCTGCCGGGCGGAGGCTATCAGTTCTGCTCAGACCGTGAAGCGGATCCGGTCGCCTTTCCATATCTGGAAGCCGGATTTGATGCTTTTATCCTGCGGTACTCTGTGAAAGAGAACGCGGTATGGCCGAATCCGCTGAATGACTATGATCAGGCGATGGGACTTATTCGTGAAAGAGCGGAGGAGTGGCATGTCCTTCCGGATAAGATAGCGGTCATCGGTTTTTCTGCAGGCGGACATCTTGCGGGAGCGGCTGCGACGATGGCAAAAAACAGGCCGAATGCCGCGATTCTCGGATATGCGGTTCTTCGCGGGGATACTACGCACGAGATCATGCCGGATGGCCCCTCGATCGTAGAGGCCGTGGATGAGAAGACCTGCCCGTGCTTCCTCTTTGCGACCCGTACAGACAATGTCGTCCCGATTCAGAACACGCTGGATATGATGAACGCGCTGAATCAATACCAGACATCTTTTGAATGTCATATCTATGATTTCGGACCGCATGGTTTTTCTACTGCGGATCACAGCATCCAGTCGATTTCAACGCTGATTTCGGATCGGGCGAAGAACTGGGTCGGCGACAGCATCGGATGGCTGCGGGATGTGTTTGGGGAATTTACGGAGCAGGGACTTACGAAACCCAGATGTAAGAGCCATATCAGCGACGATCACGAGGCGTGGCTTTCTCTTGACTGCACGATCGGCCGCATTTTCGGCAATCCGGAGGCAAAAAAAGTGCTGACGGACACGATAGAGAAAATGCGGAAGGAGATTGTCCCGTTCAGTCCGGAACTCACCTTTGAAGATATGATGGGAATTTTGAGTTCAATGAAGCTCAGAGATCTGCTGGCGGAGCGTGGAATTGAAACGGATCGTTTTGACGAGCTCGATGAAAAGCTTGGAAAGGTGCCAAATATCTGAGTGAAACACGCAGATATGGCAGGAAACAGGACCAGCAATACAGATCATCAAAGAAATAAAACTAATCGTACAGATCTCAAAAGACAGGAGAAATTAGGAGGAGGATAGACATGGCTGCCAGACTCACAGAAGAACAGCGAGACCGGGTGGAAGAGCTGCTGGCCAGCATGACGCTGGAAGAAAAAATAGGCCAGATGAATCAGGAGTCAGTCTCGATTGTCGGAGGATTTGACGTGCCCTTCGAGCAGTTAATAGAGATGATGACAGACGGAAGACTGTCAAAGGAAGAATTCCAGAAAATCATGAGCACCGCAGAGACCGATTACCACGAGGATGCAATCCGGAAGGGACTGGTCGGGTCTCTGATGGTACAGGATCCTGAGAAATGCAACGAACTGCAGCGGATCGCGGTGGAGGAAACCCGTCTGGGAATCCCGCTGCTTTTTGGACTTGACGTCATTCATGGGTTCCGTTCCGTCTATCCGATCGCCATTGCCGAGGCGGGAAGTTTTGATCCGGAGCTGATGGAGGAGACCGCTTCCATGGCGGCGCGGGAATCCAGAGCCTGCGGCGTGGCCTGGCACTTTGCGCCGATGCTGGATATCGCGAGAGATGCGCGCTGGGGGCGCGTTTCCGAGGGACCGGGCGAAGATCCCTGCCTTGCTTCTGTCTTTGCCAGAGCAAAGGTCAGGGGACTGCAGAACGATCATTCCTCCCCGGGACAGTATGTAGCTGCCTGTCTGAAGCATTTTGTGGGTTACGGCGCGGTGGAATCCGGAAAAGATTACAACACCGTGAGCATGGCAAATCATGTTCTGTTCAACAATTACCTGGAGCCCTTCCGGGCTGCAGTTGAAGAAGGCGCGCAGACGGTCATGGCTTCTTTCAATGATCTGAATGGCGTTCCAAGCACCGTTAATCCGTGGCTGCTTCGTTCCATCATGAAAAAACATTACGGATTTCCCGGGTTCATCGTAAGCGATGCCAATGCCATCAGGGAATGCGTTGTCCACGGGATTGCGGAAGACGAAGCAGATGCCGGACGTCAAGCGGCGGATGCCGGGCTTGACATGGACATGGGAACGGAAATATATCTGAACAACCTGAAGAAGCTGATAGAAGAGGGAAAGCTTTCGATGTCCGTCATCGACGATGCCTGCCGGAGAATTCTGGAGGTCAAGATGTGGCTTGGGCTCTTCGAACATCCGTATACACCGGAGGAGGAAATCGGAAGGTTTGATACACTTCCCGAGAAACACGTGGAGCTGGCGCTCAGAGCTGCTGAGGAATCAGCAGTTCTGCTGAAAAATGAAGGTGATATTCTTCCTCTCGCCAGAGATACAAAGATCAGTCTGGTCGGAAATCTGGCGAATGATAAAGAACAGATCATCGGTGCATGGGCGATGAGCTGGAAAGAAAAGGACTGTGTTACGATTCTTGACGGGATGAAGAGAGAGTTTTCGAACGTCAGATATTTCCCATGCGGAGGTCCGGAGGGCGGGATCAACGAGTCGGAAGCAGAAGAGGCATGTTCCTATGGCGACGTAATCGTCGCAGTGCTCGGCGAGACAGTCGCTATGTCTGGTGAAGCCTCCTCTCGTGCGGATATTACGCTTCCGGGAGCCCAGAGACAGCTTGTGGAGAAGCTTCTGGCATCGGGAAAGCCGGTAGTGCTTGTACTGATGAACGGAAGGCCGCTGGCGCTCGGCTGGGAGGCGGAGCATGTTCCCGCAATATTGGAAGGATGGCATCTGGGAATTCAGATGGGAAATGCCATTGCGCATATTCTGTCGGGAAAAAAGAATCCGGAAGGGCGTTTATCGTCCTCTTTCCCTGCAGTCACCGGGCAGTGTCCGATCTATTACAATCATCCGAATACAGGCCGCCCCGCATCGAACTTCAAGTTCACCTCCCGTTACCTGGACGCACCCTTCCAGGCGTTGTATCCGTTCGGTTTCGGATTAAGTTACACAACCTTCGCTTTGCGTGATCTGAAGGTAGAAGATAATGGCAACGTTCTTGGGATTTCTGTAAAGGTGAAGAATACAGGGAAATGTTCCGGTCGGGCGACAGTCCAGTTCTATATGCAGGACGTCACAGCATCATTGGTGCGTCCCATCCGTGAACTCAAGGGGTTTGCGAAGGCGGAGCTTGCATCTGGAGAGGAGAAGACAGTGACATGCGTTCTGGAGAAAAAAAATATGGGGTTCTGGAATAACGAGGGAAAATACCGGCTGGAGGACGGTCTCTTCCGTATCTACGCAGGTCAGGATTCGACAACGGAGATGATGCAGGAGATCCGGCTTTCCTTTGAAGGAGTAGAAAGAGAGCAGGATTATCCGGTGATTTGATTTTAAAATTATGATGTGTTCTGGAGCCGAAGACTCCCGGACTCTCTGCATCTCGGGAACCGCTGGCTCCCGAGATCGGGCTGCTGAATGGTTATCATCATTTAGTGGCTTATCAGAATTTTAACAGAAAGAAAACACAGGAGGAATCCGTGATGGAAGAAAGAAAAATTAAGAATCCAATTATTCCGGGTTTTTATCCGGATCCGTCTATCTGCCGTGTGGGAGATGACTACTACCTGGTGAATTCCAGCTTTGAACTTTATCCGGGAATCCCGGTCTTCCACAGCAGAGATCTGGCGCACTGGGAACAGATCGGTTACGCAATGACGCGTGATAACGGCTTTCATGTGGGAGCGAATATCTTTGCCGGAGGAGTCATGGCACCGACAATTCGCTATCATGAAGGAACTTTTTATATTATCAACGCAAATTTCGGAGACAAGGGGAATTTTATTGTAACCGCCAAAGATCCGGCCGGTCCCTGGTCTGCACCGCACTGGATCACCGATGTGCCTGATATTGACTGTTCTCTGTTTTTTGATCATGATGGAAAATGTTATCTTGTAAGCCCCGGTGACGACCAGGAGCAGGATAACGGACGGGCAATTTATCTGACTCCTTATGATATTGCCGGATTTCATGTGGCCGGTCCAAGAACAAAAATCTGGAACAGCGCACTGCGGAATGCCTGGGCGCCGGAATCTCCGCACCTGTATCACGCAGGAGATTTTTACTATCTGATGATCGCGGAGGGAGGAACCGAGCACAATCATTCTGTGACGGTGGCCCGATGTAAGAGCGTTGACGGGTGGTATGAGGGAGATCCTGCCAATCCGGTTCTGACACATCGGAATCTGGGATGGAATTATCCGATTGAAAATATCGGCCACGCAGATCTTGTGGATACGCCGGATGGAAAATGGTATGCGGTTGAGTTGGGTGTCCGGTTGATCGAGGGGCAGCATATGAATCTGGGAAGAGAGACCTTTATCTGCCCGGTTGAATGGCAGAGAGGCTGGCCTGTCTTCAGTCCTGCGACAGGAAGAGTTGAGTCTGAGTATCTGGCAGATTCTTCTCTTCCGTGGACGGAGTACCCGGAGGAAAAAAAGAGGGATGACTTTGAAGAAGACAGGTTGGATCTGTGCTGGAATTTCTGGGGCACACCGTATATGGATTTTTGGAAACTGGAGAACAGTGCGCTGCACCTGAAATGTCTGGAGCGGCCGATGGCGTGTGCCTTAAAGCCACTAGATCCGCAGCATGTGGATATGAGCCGGGATGACAATGTGAGCTTTCTCGGAAGAAGACAGCGGAAACGTGATTTTCGCTTTACGATTTCAATGGATTTTACCGCACACGGGCAAGAGTCTGCAGGAATGGTCATCATGCAGGCCTCCAATCACCAGTACCGGCTGGAAAAACGCTGCAGGGACGGAAGGCAGATGCTCACGCTTGTACTGGTTACGACCTGGCAGAAAGGGCTCCCTTTTATGCCGGGATACGAGAGCAGGACGACGGAACAGATTCTGAAACAGGCGGAGATAAAGGAAACACCGTTGATTATGAGGCTGGAAGCGAAAGGACAGGATTACACATTTCTCACGGGTCCGGACGAAGACCACCTCGAAGTCTTCTTCGAGCATGCGGACGGGAGAAAAATCAATCCGGAAGAGGTTGGAGGAATGGTTGGTACCATGCTTGGAATGTTTGCTTCCGGAAATGGAACTGAGACCGATAACTGGGCAGTCTTTGACTGGGCTGAGCTGTTGTGAATAAAGGTTCCGCGGATGTCGCCGGTGCAAACCGTATCGCATGTTATCTCTATCAAGTTTCAAAAAACATGTGAAAAAAGAAACTAGACATAATAATAATGGCGTGGGATATCAAATGTTGATCTGTTTCCACTGATTTATCAAAATATTTATCAGATTTTTAGAAGAGAAGCAGTGTAAAATCAATACAGGTTGAAACAGAATACAGCCATTCAGTTTTATGAGAGGCTGCCGCACATATAGCACAGAGTGAATCATTTATCCGATTTCCAGGCATGACAGCTGCAGAAATGCGGTTACAGACGCCTTTGATTCACGGAATTGCCTGGTGCGGCGGCCTTTTCGCTTTTCCCTTTTGTTGTCAACTTGCGTTAATAGGATGTATGGTAGAATGAAGGTTAATGATTTTTTTGATAGTAACAAAAACCTGAACATGACAGAAGGAAAGCCCTTCGGACTGATCATGCGCTTTGCGCTGCCGCTGTTTATCGGGTCTGTCTTTCAGCAGGTCTACAATATGGTGGATTCGATTGTGGTGGGTCAGTTCGTAGGGAAAAATGCTCTGGCAGCGGTAGGGGGCTGCGGTGCCGCCTACAATCTGACCATAGCTTTGGTCACAGGATTTTCCGCAGCGGCATCGGTTCTGCTCGCGCAGGCATACGGAAGCGGAGACAATGAGCAGGTGCGGAAATCATTTGCCACTTCAATTGCAATGATTATGGTCACAGGGGGCGCTTTAATGGCGGTCGGGCTGGTTTCTTGTGGAGAACTTCTATATCTGCTCGGGACGCCTTCGGATGTGCTTCCGGATGCAACAATATATCTGCGGACAATCTGCGCAGGGGGTTTGGCGACCAGTCTGTATAATGCAATGTCATCGTGCCTTCGTGCGGTCGGAGACTCTGTAACTCCGCTGGTTGCTTTGATTGTGGCATCCCTGCTGAATGTGACACTGGATGTTCTCTTTGTCGTTTCTTTTGGTATGGGCGTATTCGGAGTTGCCATTGCCACGGTGATCTCCCAGTTAGTTTCCGGACTCTATTGTCTGGTTTATGCGCTTTGCAGAACAGAAGCCTTTCACTTTCGAAGGGAGGAACTGGGTGGAAACGTGTTTATTGACAGAGCAATTATCCGGGAGATTTTCCGAATCGGGATCCCATCGGCTTTGTCGTCGGCGATCGTTGTCATCTCCGCTATGTTCATGCAGAGAGCGGTCAATCAGTTCGGATCGGATGCGGCTGCGGCTTACGCGGCGGGAAACCGCACCGAACAGATCTTCATGTGTTTGAGCTTTTCTATCGGGATGGCAATCGGAACCTTCTGCGGCCAGAATATTGGTGCCAGAGAATATGAACGAGTGAAAGCGGGAATGCGCTGCGGCTATCTGATCAACCTGATTTACACCGTCGTTATGGGTGTGATTATGTTTTTCTTTGCTCCTCAGGTGATCGGAATTTTTACCGACAGCAGGCAGGTGGTCGAAATCGGTGTTCCGATGGTCAGGATTACGGCAATCTTTGCACCTGTCCTGGGATTTGTATTTATCTTTCAGAACTTTCTGAGAAGCGCTTCGGATATTGCGCCGACAATCTGGATGAGCGGGTGTGAAATCGGAGCCAGAAGTGTTCTTTCCTTTGTATTTGCGGCTATTGCCGGATATTTTGGTGTGTGGTGGGCAACACCGATCGGATGGACAGGATCGGCCCTGATTGGTTTGCTTCGTTATCGCGGCGGAAAATGGAAAATTAAATGTGAGGCAGCGCAGAATCGTTTGAAAGAGCAGAAAAGAAGCAGTGAGTAGGAGAAAACACGGTTAAGGGGGAGAATGAACATGAATAACTATATTTTACCATTTCTCTGGATGCGTGGAGAGAAGGAAGAGATCATCCGGGAGGAAATAAGTAAAATCGATTTCTGCGGGATCAAGGCAGTTTGCGTGGAAGCGCGCCCGCACAAAGATTTTTGCGGCCCCGGATGGTGGCATGACATGGATATTGTCATTGATGAAGCAAAGAAAAGAAACATGAGAATCTGGATTCTGGACGATAAGCATTTTCCGACCGGCTACGCCAACGGATTGATTGAATCCAGATATCCCGAAAGAAAAAAACAGTATCTTGCCTGCACGGTCTGTGATGTATTCGGATCGAGGCGGCCGCATGAATTGCAGGTCAGCCGCATGATGAAGCCGACGATCGGCTTCTGGCAGATCGGACAGCCGGTCAACGAGAAAGAACGGGCAAACAATCGTGTCGTTTCAATCGTTGCTGTGCCATTTGCAGAGGGCGGGAGCTTTCATGAGAAGGGGATCGATCTGACGGGACTCTATGACGGCGGTGACAGGATCCGATTTGAGCTTCCGGAGGGGCAGTGGAGAATCCATGTGATTTATACGACCCGGACGGATGGAGGAAATGAGAGCTACATCAATATGATCGATGCTGTGTCCGCACACACGCAGATTGAAGGCGTCTATGAGGCGCACTACCAGCATTACGGAGATCTGTTCGGAACGGTGATCGCCGGCTTTTTCTCGGACGAACCGCAGCTGGGTAACATTACGGACCAGAGCAATGATACCAGGCTCGGAAGACCGGGGATGCCGCTTCCGTGGAGCGTGGAGCTGGCAGATATGCTGAAGGAACGCTGGAGGGACAATTATCTTGTTTATCTGGCATTGCTCTTTGCGGACAGCGCGGATCACAGGCTGCAGCCGCAGATCCGGTATGACTATATGGACTGCGTCTCCAGACTTTATGAGAGGGATTTTTCCCGTCCGATCGGAGAATGGTGTCATGCGCACGGAGTCGAATACATCGGGCATGTGGTAGAAGACAACGGGCTGCACAGCAGGCTCGGACTTGGCGCGGGCCACTGGTTCCGCGCCATGAGCGGACAGGACATGGCGGGAATCGACAGCATCGGCGGCCAGATCGTGTACGGTGCGCCGGTACAGCAGCGGATGAGCATGGGACCGCTTACGGCGGACGGAGAATTCTTTCACTATACTCTCGGTAAACTGGGAGCCTCCGGCGGTCATCTGGACCCGAAAAAGAAAGGACGCACCATGTGTGAGCTTTTCGGTGCCTATGGATGGAACTTCGGAGTGCGGGATATGAAGCATCTTCTGGATCATCTTCTTGTAAGAGGTGTTAATTACCTGGTACCGCACGCATTTTCGATGGCGGAGTACCCGGATTTTGACTGCCCTCCTCATTTTTACGCGCGCGGCAACAACCCGGAATTTCCCTTCTTTGCGGAATTGATGAAATACGCAAACCGCATGTGCGGGGTACTTAATGGAGGGAAGCATCCGGCGCGGATCGCTCTTCTCTATGACGCAGAAGCGGACTGGACAGGAAAATCGATGCCGATGCAGAAGGTGTGCAGGGTACTTATGACGCACCAGATTGATTTTGATATCGTCAGCCTGGACATGCTGGCCGATCTTCCGGCATGGAATGGCAGCGTCGGGGGCGGAAAGCTGAACATTAACGGAGAAGAGTTTGATACCCTTCTTATCCCTTATGCACAGTACCTGCCGGAGCGTCTGCTTGCATTTTGCAGAAAGGATCCCGGATTTCCGGTGTTTTTCATCGGAGGGTATCCGGAAGCTATTTTGATGGACGAGGAAAGAATCGCTCCGGAGGATGAAACCTGGAAGCAGAGATTCGGACTTCTTGCACCAGAGGATCTTGCCGGGGAGCTTCAGGCAAGGGGATGGGCGGAACCGCTTCTTGATCAGGATTTTCCGGATCTGTCTGCATACTTCTATGAGAAGGATGGAAAACAGATCCTGATGCTCTTTAACGAATCGGCGGACCGGAACTTCAGGGGCCGTGTAAAGCTCCCGTTTTCGGGTGATGCCTTCTATGAGGATCTTTTTGAGGAGATCCGCCGGACAGTGAAAACCGACGAAGAGGGACGGGCGGTGGTAGAGCTGCCTGCAGGAGGCAGCTGTCTGCTTGTAGAGAAGAATGAGGAAGAAGAGGAACCGGAAATCTACCGGCCGCTGTCAGATATTCTGGCGGGGGTAAAAGAGGTTTTTGATCTGTCCGGTGAATGGATGGTTTCAGCAGTGAAAGCCATCGACTATCCGGCATTTGGAACAGAAAAGGAAGAGAAGAGCTTAAGACCTTACAGTGAAGATCATCCGGATTTTTCCGGCGTAATCCGTTACCGGAAATCCTTTCATCTGAAGGAAAATTGGCATCAGGGATATCTGTCAGCGGAGCAGGTATTTGATGTTTTCCGCGTGACGGTCAACGGAAAGACGGCCGGCATTTGCCTGACGCCGCCCTATACAGTGGATCTTCGGGGACTGCTGCAGGAGGGAGAGAACGAGATCGTCTGTGAGGTTGCGACTACCCCGGCGAGGGAGCAGAGAAAGTATCCCTCGGCACCATTTGATTTTTGCCATGAGGTTACAGATCCGACCGGCATGTCCGGTAAAATTCGTCTCTACCTCATGTAAAGGAGTAGTATTTCATTTGATTCAGGAGAACAGAGAACAATGATCGGAAAAGAAAAGTTCAGAACAGAAGTATATGATCAGGCCAACGGAGTGGAGAATTTCCGACAGGAGATGGTGCTGGTCTTTGTACTGGAGGGAAGTCTGGAGGTCAGTGTTGAAAATAAGATCTCACATATGAAAAAGGAAGATATTCTGATTGTGAACACCAATAAACGGCATGTGCTCCGTTCGGCAGGAGAGGTTCTCTTTATGATTCAGATGTTCGACACCTCGCTGATCTCCGAAACCATGCAAACCCGCGACGTGATTTTTTGGTGCGATTCCTCCGTGTCTGAGAATGGGCGCTATGAAGATCTCAGGATTCTTCTTCGCAGAATGCTGAATCACTACATTGAGACGGGAGAGAATTCTGCAAGTTTCAGTTATCTGAGCGATTGCTATGCGATTCTGAACAACCTGACTGCAAATTTTATGATAAAGCCCGGAAATGACATCGAGGCAGATGCAGAAGAAGGTGACCGCTACGAGGAGAGGCTGCAGCAGATTAACAACTATATTTATGCAAATTATGATCAGGCGATCAGCATGAAGGATCTTTCCGAGAAGCTCTTTCTGTCGAACGGGTACCTCTCCCGGTTTTTCAAGAAGAATTATGGGATGAGTTTCGCAAGTTATCTGACCAATGTCAGGGTGTACCATGCGGCGGATGATTTGCTTTATACTGACGCGCCGATCACGCGGATCGCATATAACAACGGTTTTACCTCGGCGGCACTTTTCAATAAAGACTTTAAGAAGGCGTATGGAGTGACACCTTCGGAGTTCCGGAAGAAGTCCACGTCTTCCGATAAGAAGAAGGAGAATGAGGTTCGCTGGAAGACACTGGAGAAGAAACTGGAAAAGGTACTGGTCGAAAAAACGGAGAAAGACACAGGGGATGCGCATGCGGCGATTTGTTCCGGCAATTTTTCAGCACAGCAAAGTGAGCCGCTGCAGATGTTCTGGGACAAAATCATCAATTTCGGATCTGCAGCTGCGATACTGAATTCCGCGGTTCGGGAACAGCTCCTGATTCTGCATCAGGCACTGGGATTTGAATATGTGCGGTTCTGGAATATTTTTTCCAGAGAGCTGTATATCGATCCTACGCAGGAGGCGGACTACCACTTCAGCCAGATTGATTCGATCCTCGATTTCATTCTGGAGCAGGGGATGAAGCCGTTTATCGAACTGGGGATGAAGCCGGATGTTCTCCACTATGAAATCGGAAGAATCAGTCCCGGAGCGGAGGAAAGCGGGTGGCCGAAGCAGGAAACCATGGAGATGTGGGAGAGACTGATGAGAGCCTTTCTCCGCCATTTGTCAAACCGTTATGGGCAGGACGCACTTGACGACTGGAAGATGGAGCTCTGGTATGACGAGGATCTGAGAAGAGAACCCGACAAGTACAACGAGCTGTATCTGGAGAAGTTCCGGGTCACAAAAAGACTGATTAAGGAATGCAATGAGAAGATCCAGTTCGGCGGATACAGCATTCGCATGGATGCCGGCGCGGAAAGAAGAGCAGATTTTCTGAAACGGTGGAACCTGGAGGGAAACAGGCCTGATTTTATATCGATCATGTATTATGGATATGAGAGAGGCGGGGATGGACTCGATGAATTCGCAAAGAGGACAACGGACAATGAGGCTCTGCTGCATATGCTGACCCGGGAGAAAAAACTGATCCGTGAAGCCGGTTTTTCTGATGTTCCGGTGTATGTGAATGAGTGGAATCTGACACCAAGTGTACGAAATTACATCAATGATACAACCTTCAAGGGCGCATATATTATAAAAAATATTATCGACGTTTATGGTCTGGTGGACGAGATGGGCTATGGGGCAGGCAGTGATCGTGTGTTCAGCTATTTCGATACTTCGGATATCCTGTTCGGAGGGACAGGGCTTCTGACTAATGACGGAATTCTGAAGCCGGCTGCCTTTGCCTTTGATTTTATGAATCACAGGCTTTTTCCGTATTATCTTGGGAAAACCAGGAATTATCTATTGACGACTGACCGGCATGACAACTATGCGGTAGTCTGTCACAATCAGCAGCGGTTGAATTACAACTACTACCTGACAAATGAAACCGAGCTGGACCGTTCAAACATGTGGAAATACTATGAGGAGCGTAAAAAAATCAATATCCGGATCCGGATATCAGATGCTGTCGACGGGGAGTACACCGTCAAGATGTATCGGATCAACGATGACTATGGGAGTGTGCTGAAGATCTGGGAGGATCTGGATTTTGAGAAGGAACCGTCGCGAAATGACATCAAGTATTTCCGCAGAGCCTGCGAGCCGAATATGACAATTTGCAGAACAGAGGCGATCGGTGGAGTGCTCATGATTGAAGAACAACTGCAGCCGAACGAGATCGCCGTTATCCGGATTCACAAAGTCAGATAGACAGAAGAAGGCACCAGTCAGATTTATTAAACTGGATGGCCGGTTGAAAACTCGGATCGCAGAGACCAGTCTGAGAAGCAGACAAAAACCACCACCTGACCTGTCATATTTTGACCTCCTTTCAGACAAATCTTCGCATGAAGTCATTTTCTGATGGAAAAGGAACAAATTGCGGAGAATATAAAAAACAGCACACCTGATACAATGATCACAGTTGGAGAAGGAACAACTGTCTTTCACGAATCATTAAAGGAGGAGAAGAATGAAACTCGGGAAAATGGCAATGATGGGACTCGCCGGGGTGATGGCGTTTTCCATGGCGGGGTGCGGGAGCAAAGCTTCCGATGCATCTTCAAACGGAGCTGCCTCAACCTCTAATGCGGTTGTAGCAACATCCGGTCAGGCTCAGGCGGACGCAAATGCACAGGCTGCGGGAGTCCTGACTGCAAACACTGACCCGGCCAATACAGAGGTGACAGACAAAAACATCACGATTGGCCTGGCTTCGGAGCCCTCCGCAATCTGGGGAGCCGGTAACGGCACAACGGAAAATGAGGAACAGATCGTCAGCGGTGCGATCCTGGATACTCTGGTTGCCAAGGATCAGAAGACAGGTGAGATTATTCCGGAGCTTGCAACGGAGTGGAACTGGACGGACGGAACGCATCTGCAGTTTACGCTTCGTGACGGAGTGACAATGACTGACGGATCTCCGCTGACGGCGGACGACGTTGTATATTCCGTAAACGTATGGAAGACTGCTTCGGCCACCTCGGATACCGGACGTTTCCTGGTCGGAGCCACGAAGGACGCGGACAACAAGGTTACGATTGAGTATAACATTGCCGCTCCAGCCATGCTGGAGATGATGACGATGACCAACTTCGGAATCGTCAGCGAGGATGAGGTAAACGCAGCCGGCGGACTGGACGCGGCATGCAAGAACCCGGTGATGGGATGCGGAAAGTACAAATTCAAATCCTGGAATCAGGGACAGAACATTGTCCTTGAAAGAAATGATAATTACTGGAACAAGGATTACAAGGGATACTATAAGACGATTACCTTTACATTCACCAATGATGCGGCAGCACGTGAGATGGCTGTTGAGTCCGGCGACGCGCAGGTGGCATATGACATGCCGGTATCACAGGCGGCGACCTTCAAGGATAACGACGCCGTACAGACTTGCGTATACACCTTCGGACAGGTGGCACACCTCTGGTACAACATGACAGATTCTCATCCGACAAAGGAGCTTGCGCTTCGCCAGGCGATCGACAAGGCACTTGATTTTGACGCGATTGCACAGGTCGGAACCGCAGGTTTCGGTAAACCGGCGCTGGGCTATTTTGAGGATGACAGTCCATATTACAACCAGACCTACACGACAGAAGAAAGGGCTGTCGATATCGATGGAGCAAAGAAGATTCTGGAGGATGCCGGCATCGCAACTGACGGATCGGTTGAGCTGACCGCCATCGGCCTTCAGGATGTAAACCCAATCTATACTGTTATGCAGGAGAACCTTTCCAAGATCGGCATCACCCTGAAGATCGATATTACCGATACCCCGACCTTTGTACAGAATGCATTCGGCGGAAATTATGATCTCATCATGGTTGGAGAGTACACCGCCGAGAGATATCCTACACTGATGTGTTTCATGCAGCAGGCGACCATTGATTCCGGATTTGTCATCGGCGGACCTAAGGTCACCACACCGGAGATCGACGCGGCAATCACACAGCTGATCGAGGAGACAGATAGTGCAAAGGCAAAGGAGGAAGCAGGAGCGCTCGAGAAGACAATGAAGGAGCAGTGCATTGTTTCCAATCTCTATCCGGAGATGAAAGCATCAATTCTGGCAAAGAATCTGAAGGGATACACGACCAGAGAGCGCGGATTCCTGGATGCCACCAACTTCTACGAGGCGGAGTAAGCGTCTGGCCCCGGACATCGATCAGATTCACTGAATAACAGAAAAATTCAGATCTGAATCTTCCATTGGAATCAATGTCAGAGCACCGTGGAGGAATCCTCTTCGCGGTGCCATTCTTTGAGAAAAACAGGATTCATCTTTATCAAACAGGGAGAAAAATTATGTTCAAATATATTATCAAACGTATTCTTCTTCTCATCCCGATCCTGATTGGCGTTTCGGCAATCATCTTTGCCCTGAAAACGGTCACCCCCGGTGATCCGGCCAGACAGATTCTGGGCAACAATGCCACGCAGGAGCAGATCGATGAGAAAAGAGAAGAGTTGGGACTGAATGATCCCGTGCTGGTACAATATGTGAGATATATCGGTGGTGTATGTCATGGGGATTTCGGCAACTCCTACAGAACGGGCGAACCGGTTCTCTCAGAGATTCTTCCGAGACTGAAAACCTCCGGAATTATAACGCTCGGAGCAGTTGCAATCGGCGCGTTTCTGGGAATCATTCTGGGCATCATATCTGCTCTGAAGAAATACACGTGGATAGACTCGCTTGTTCTGGTCATCTCGATGTTCTTTCAGTCAGTGCCGGAGTTCGTTGTCGGTCTCGTTCTGATCCTGGTATTCGCAGTAAAGCTGCATGTCCTTCCGACATCCGGCATAGAAAATCCGCTCGGCTATATCATGCCGATGCTCTGTATCGGACTTCCGTCCATTGCGGGTTATACCCGTATCACGCGGTCTTCCATGCTGGAGGTTCTCGGCGAGGACTATATTCGGACGGCAAGGGCCAAGGGCCAGACCGAACATAACATCACATATCATCATGCACTTCGCAACGCGATGATTCCGGTGGCGCAGTCAGTCGGAACTTCTCTGGGCAACTCGATCGGTGGCGGCATGGTTGTTGAGACCGTCTTCGGAGTTCCGGGAGTCGGTAAATATATTGTTGACTCTATCACACAGAGAAACTACCCATCCATTCTTGGAGGAGCGCTGATCATCGCTATTGTTCTGGTTGTGATCAATCTTCTGGTAGATATCGCGTTCGTACTGATTGATCCGAGACTGAAAACGACAATTATTGCCGGTGAGAAGAAACAGAAGAAAGCCAAACCGGCAGTTGCTTAAGGGAGGCAGATAAAAATGGCAAAAATGCATACTCCCGCGATGGAGAAAATTGAAAGAAAGAATGCAAGACGGAAAAGACCAAGGAGGATTACCCCATCCTATGAAGCATGGAAGCGTTTCCGGAGAAATCCGACCGCGCTTGTCGGACTGATCATTGTTGCGGCACTGATTGTGATCGCGATTCTTGCGCCGGTGATTGCTCCTTATGACTATCAGTCGCAGGACTATACGGCTATGATGCAGAAGCCGAGCTCCGTCCATCTGTTCGGTACCGACCAGTTCGGGCGCGATATCTTCAGCCGGTGTATTTATGGCACCAGATATTCCCTGCTGATCGCAGTCTTCTGTACGCTGGCGGCACTGTTCAGCGGCGGATTGCTTGGTATCATTGCCGGATATTTCGGCGGCAAAGTGGATACAGTCATCATGCGTATTATGGATATCTTCCAGGCTATACCGATGATCATGATGGCTATGTGCATTGTGGCTGTCCTTGGAAATGGCATTCCCCAGCTGGTCGCTGCAATTATGTTTGCTTCGATGCCCACCATGGCGCGTAACAACCGCGCTGCGATTCTCCGGGTGCGTGGAAACGACTACATCGAATCTTCTGAGGCGATCGGATGCAGCAAGTTCCAGCTGATCATGAAACATATGATTCCGAATGCTGCCGGTATTATGGTCATTTTCTTTGTCGGATTCCTTGCAGTTTCGATCATGATGATGTCTTCCATGAGCTACATTGGCGTCGGTCTTGCTGCTCCTACACCGGAATGGGGACTGATTCTGAACGACGGAAAATCTTATCTGACATCAGCACCCTATATGATGGTATTCCCGGCGTTGATGATCATGGTTACCTGCTTTGCATTTAATCTGATGGGCGATGGTCTCCGTGATGCATTTGACCCGAAGATGAATTAAGGAGACGGCGAAAATGGGTGAGAGAATATTAGATATCAGAGATCTTGTAATACATTATGAAACCGATGAAGAGGTTGTCGAAGCCGTAAATAAAATTAATCTCTCTCTGGAAAAAGGAGAAATCCTTGGTCTGGTCGGCGAGACCGGAGCCGGCAAGACGACGACGGCTCTTGGAATCATGCGGCTGTTGCCGCCTAAAGTAGGGCATGTTATTCAGGGCAGCATTAATTTTGAAGGAGAGGATCTGATGAAGTGCTCTGAAAAAGAGATGCGTGCTATCCGGGGCAAGAAGATCTCCATGATCTTCCAGGATCCTATGACGGCTCTGAACCCTGTGAAAACTGTCGGCGATCAGATCGCCGAGGTAGTGGAGCTTCATGACAACTGCTCGAAGGTAGAGGCGTTGAAGCGTGCGCAGGAAATGCTTGCCATGGTAGGAATCGTCCCGGAACGATATAAGGAGTATCCGCATCAGTTTTCCGGCGGCATGAAGCAGAGGATTGTGATTGCGATTGCCCTTGCCTGCGAGCCGGATCTTTTGATTGCTGATGAGCCGACCACAGCACTGGATGTAACGATTCAGGCACAGATCCTTGACATGATGCGAAAACTTCAGAAGGAGAAGGGAACTTCGATGATTCTGATTACCCACGATCTGGGTGTGGTGGCAGAGATGTGCGATCACTGCGCAGTAATGTATGCGGGGGAGATCGTGGAATACGGTACAACCGAGCAGGTGTTTGATAATCCGAAACACCCATATACCAGGGCATTGTATCAGTCTATTCCAAGTCTGGACAAGGAAGTGAAGCGTCTTCACGTGATTCCGGGAATGGTCTGCGATCCATCCGATCTGCCGACCGGATGCAGCTTCTGCGACAGATGCACGGAAAAGAAGGCGGCGTGCGCCGAACATGATCCGTGGATCGTCAATGTAGAGGCGGGACATTATGCGAAGTGTTTCCAGTACACACCGGAATGGGAGGCGGACAAGAATGAGTGAGAATCTTCTGGAAGTCAGAAATTTAAAAAAATATTTTTCCACTCCGCGCGGGGCACTCCATGCGGTTGATAACGTCACTTTTAATATTGAGAAGGGAAAGACGATCGGAATCGTCGGGGAATCCGGATGCGGAAAATCAACACTGGGGAAAACTCTGATGCGTCTGCATGAGCCGACCAGCGGTGAGGTTCTGTATAATGGCGTGGATATTGCGGGTATGCCTCTGAAAAAATTCAAAAAGGAGTATCGTTCTCATATCCAGATGATTTTTCAGGATCCGTATGCTTCTCTGGATCCGCGTATGGACGTATTGCAGCTGATCGAGGAACCGATCAGGGTAAATAATAAGAATCTGAGCAAGAAGGAGGTAGAGGACAAGGCGAAGGAGATGATGGAGCTGGTTGGTCTGGCAAAGCGTCTCGAAACAGCTTATCCGCATGAGCTGGACGGCGGTCGTCGTCAGCGAATCGGAATTGCCCGCGCGCTCTCACTGAACCCGAGTTTTATCGTCTGTGATGAGCCGGTTTCCGCGTTGGATGTGTCCATTCAGGCGCAGATTCTGAATCTGCTGATGGATTTGCAGGAGCAGAGAGGTCTGACTTATATGTTCATCACGCATGATATGTCGGTGGTAAAGCATATCTCAGACGATATTGCCGTGATGTATCTGGGGCAGATGATTGAAAAATGCCCGGCAGATGAAATTTTCCGTGACACGATTCATCCCTATTCGCAGGCGCTCCTGTCCGCGATTCCGATTCCGGATGTGCACGCGAAGCATGAACGGATGGTACTGAAGGGAGAACTTACCTCTCCAATCAACCCTAAGCCGTGCTGCCGGTTTGCCAAGAGATGCCCATATGCGACAGAAAAGTGTCGTCAGGAGGAGCCTAAGCTTCGCGAGATGCGCCCGAATCATCTGGTTGCGTGTCATTATGCGGAAAAGTTTGTGAAATAACAGAACAGGAGGCTTGCATGACCAATAAAGAAATTATTACAGCAATGTATAAAGAGTTCTTCAATGAGCATAATTTAGATGCAGCACGGAAATATGTCCGGGAGGATTATAAACAGCACAATCCCGGCGTTGCACAGGGAAGAAAGGGACTGATGGACGGCTTTCGTCAGAAATTCATTGATGAACCGACCTTCCGGTTGGAGATTCAGATGATTATCTCGGAAGGAGATATGGTGGCTGTTTATCTGAAAAATGTGGATCCGGAAGGCAATACCAAATGCAGAGTGGTCGATATCTACCGGATTCAGGGAGGACAGCTTGCGGAGCACTGGGACGTGCTTCAGCCCTGCTGAGGTCAAAATATGACATCTTTTCTGACCTGGCGAAAAAAACAGGCAGGAGGATGTCATTTTTTTTCGCGGGATGGGTTTGTAAAGGAAATGCATCCGGCATCAGACTGCAATACAATAATGCCAGAAATCAGGAAAGAAACCAGGCTGAGGGAAAGTGCATCGGCAAAATCAGAAGCACTGAAGCTGAAAATCAAAAAGTTCAGCAGGAAAAATAAGAAGTACAGTAATAAAGATGTGACAATTGAAAAGCTTTGACAGAACACATGGACGAACGGTCCGGAAATGAGGAGAGATATGGCAGATTTTGAAACCCAGATTGTAGTAATTGCGGGTGGCCCCGCAGGATTATGCGCAGCTGTTCAGGCTGCCGAGGATGGCGCGGATGTCATCCTGATCGAGAAAAATGCAGCAGTCGGCGGCGCGGCCAACATGGGAATGGGCCCGTTGGCAATCGGTTCCAAATACCAGAAGAGACAGATGTATGACATCACTGTTGAGAAGGCACTCAACATGTTTATGGAGTACACCCATTACAATGTAGACGCCCGTCTGATGAAGAGATATTTTGAACAGTCCGCGGAGACGATCGAGTGGCTTGAGGACATGGGCGTTGAATTCGAAGGCGCTTATAAGTACTTCACAAAGAGCGAGCCGACCTGGCACATCGTAAAGACAGATCAGGGAATCGGACCGCGCGCGGCTTCCTTTATGAACAAGGCCCTGTTTGCAAGGGCACAGGAGCTGGGTGTAAAGGTTATGCTTGAGACCCCGGGAAAGAAAATTCTGAAAGACGAGAATGGTCATGTATGTGGTGTCCTTGCCACAGATAAAGAGGGCAAAGAGATCACGATCGCCTGCAAGGCGGCAATCATTGCTACCGGAGGTGCCGGCGCAAACCCGAAGCTGATCAAGGAAGAGACCGGATATGAGTTCGGAAAAGACATGTTCAACTTCGCAATCCCGGGAAATGTCGGAGACGGAATTCGTATGGCATGGGAAGCCGGCGTAGACCATGTGCCGGTACGCATTGAGCAGGCGGCAAACTTTGAAGGAATCGATGAACTTCCGCAGAGCGTGCCCAATGTTCTGATGCAGCCGAATCTTCTTGTAAACCTGTTCGGCAAGCGTGTCATGGATGAGGAACAGATGCAGAACACGACATTCCTGAGCAACGCGGCATCTCATCAGAAGGAGCGCAAGCTGTTCAGTATTGTAGACAGTTCCATTGTGAAATACTATATGCGCAACGGCGTGGATGAGATTTCCATGGTTCGTACAAATCCTGATGTATCCGACTTTATCGAGGGAGTGAAACAGGCAGAGGAGAGCGGCAATAAGGGACTCTACGTGGCTGACAGTATTGAGGAGCTGGCGGAGAAGACAGGAATCGACGCTGACAATCTGGTAGAAACCGTCGAGGAATATAACGATTACTGCGACAGCACAGATGAAGAGTTCTTCAAGCGCAAAAAATATCTTCGCCCACTTGTAAAAGCACCGTACTATGCGGCAGCCATTCGTCCGGGCGGATATGGTACGGTCGGAGGCATCCGGATCAATGAAAACTGTGAGGCATGCGATAAGGACTTTGAGCCGATTCCGGGTCTGTATGCTGCCGGCGCAGATGCCTGCAACATTTACGATGATTCTTACATGTTCCTGCTTCCGGGCAACTCCATGGGATTTGCTGTCAACAGCGGCAGGATTGCAGGTATGGAAGCTGCGGAATTTGTAGAGGATGAAGACTGATTATAGAGGAGTCGGTCTGCGTCGTGCGGGGCATATAAATATATAGGTTTCCCGCGCGGCTTCCATGCTTCGGAAGAAGAACTTATACAGGTATAGGACAGCCATGGCTTTGAAGAACATAATATTCTCAGACCATGGCTTTTTTGAAGAGGAGAATGTAACGATGGCTGTCATCACAATTGATGGAGTAAAAATTGAAGTTCCGGAGGGGAAGAACGTCCTGGAATGTGCATTGGACGCGGGAATTTACATCCCGCACCTTTGCCATCACAAGGATCTGAATCCGCTCGGTTCCTGCCGGATGTGTATCGTGCAGGTAGAGGGACATGATCAGGTAGAGCCTTCCTGTATGCTGAAGGCAGAAGACGGGATGGTGATCGAGACACAGAATGAAGAGATCAAGAGACTTCGCATGCTTGCACTCGAACTGCTTCTGGCAGGACATCCGGAGGATTGTTCAACCTGTCCGAAATATGGGCACTGTGAGTTGCAGGTATTGATCCAGTATATCGGACCGAAGACCGGACGCATGAAAATGCGTTCCAAGGGATTCGCTGTCAATGATAAAAATCCCCTGCTCCTTCACGATATGAATCGCTGCATTCTCTGCGGACGATGTGTCCGCGCCTGCGATGACCTTCGCGGCGTCAACGTCCTGCATTATCAGAAGAGAGAGGATCTGGAGGTTTATACAGGAACCCTGAAGAACCGGCTTCTCAAGGACGCCGACTGCCGTTTCTGCCAGGCATGCGCAGAGGTATGCCCGACCGGAACGATCCGGGATATACTGGCATCGACGGAAAAGAGCAAGGAAGATTACGTAGTTCCCTGCAAGGCAGGATGTCCGGCCCATACCAACATTCCGGAATACCTTCGTTATATCAAGGAAGGTGACTATGATGCGGCAACGGCCGTAATTCGTGAGAAGCTCACCATGCCGAAAACTCTTGGATATATCTGTACCCATGCCTGCGAGCTGGAGTGCAAGCGCAGACTGGTCAATGAGCCGATGTCCATCCGGAATCTTAAGAGATACGCGACGGAGCACGAGACAGGCAGGTACTGGAGAGGAAAAGGCAAACAGCTTCCGGACACCGGCAAGAAGGTCTGTGTTGTCGGCGGAGGTCCTGCCGGACTTACCGCTGCGTATTATCTGAGAAAACAGGGCCATGACGTAACGGTGAAGGAAGCGCTTCCTACTGCAGGCGGCATGCTTTCGTATGGAATCCCCTCCTATCGTCTGCCACGAGAGATGGTACAGGAGGAGATTCAGGTCTTCACGGATCAGGGAGTAAAGATCGAGACCGGTGTGCGGGTAGACAAGCCGACAGAGCTGCTTAAAGAGTATGATGCGGTTCTGATGGCGATCGGCGGACACAATGGCGTACGCCTTCCGATGCCGGGAAAGGACCTGCCGGGAGTTCTGGTGAATATCGATTTTCTCCGCAAGGCGTCGATGGGCCTGGAAACAGGAATGGGACGCAAGGTCATCGTTCTCGGCGGCGGAAATGTTGCCTTTGACTGTGCAAGAACGGCAAAGAGACTTGGAGCGGAAGAGATCCATGTCGCCTGCCTTGAGGCAAGAGACAAGATGACCTCTGACGATGAAGAGATCGAGCAGGCACAGGAGGAAGGGATCTTTGTTCATCCGGCTCAGACCTTCGAGGCGATTACGGGTGAAGATCATGTGACCGGTGTCGACTTCATGAATGTAGAATCCTTTACGTTCGATGAGAACCATCGCGCAATTATTAAGAAGGAAGCAGGCTCCGAGCACCATATTGACGCGGATACTGTTATTTTTGCGACAGGACAGAGACCGGATATCACTGAGGATGCAGGCCTTACCCTTGGACGTGGGAACAGTATCACGGTTACAGATATTGTAAAGGATAAGAGAACTTCAGTGGAAGGAATCTTTGCTGCCGGTGACTGCATTTATGGTACAAAGTCAGTGGTTATGGCGATTGAGTCTGGCCGCGAGGCTGCCAGCCAGATTGACCGTTATCTGGGTGGCGATGGTGATATAGAGGAAGAACTCGCTCCGAAACAGGCAAAGAATCCATACATCGGAAAGATTGAAGGATTTGCATATCAGCAGAGACGTCAGCCGAAGATTGACCCGGCAGAGATGCGTCAGAACAACTTCAGCCTGTTCGATCATGGTCTGTGTGAAGAGGATGCTTGCGCTGAAGCCGGCAGATGTCTGCAGTGTGATCTGCGGCTGCAGATTTCAACACCGAAGACATGGGCAGACTTTGCAAAGGAGGCAAAATGATGGGAGCTCTTGCAAATGCGAAACAGGCAGGCCGCGAAGCGGTTCTTGCAAAGATCAAAGAAGCCGGACTGTGGGAGTACGGGGTAAAAAAGGAAGCACTTTCCGATAAATTCGAACGCGCAGCAGAGGGCGCGGCTGTGGAAGCCGGACTCAACAACGCCGACACAGACAAGGTTCTGCTTGGCCTTCTGAAGGACACACCGGAAAAAGTGCTGGAAGGAATTGCTGTAGCAGGATTCCTTACCGGGACAGAGTCTCTATCTCTTTATCTCCCGGAGAGTGAAACAGAGCTGACGGAAGCGTTGAAGGATAAGGCTGAGGCTTACGGCATTCAGCTCTTTAATGAGATCATCAATGTAAGAGCAGCTGGAGATGCGGTACTTCTTCATATTGTGACGGCTGCAGATCTTGCGGATCTTATGGACGGCTGTTATCAGAAAGGAGTCTATGTATCTGTTGACGGCGCACCGCTTCAGAAGAAGGCCGCCGATACCGGAATCGGTGAACTGGTATCCTTGGGATCGGCAAAGGCCGTAAAACTCGGATATCGCTATTATACTCCCACCGAGGCAGAAAGTCTGACGGCGGCGGATGCTACTACAGGCCTGATCCATGTTCTGACGGACAAGGACTGCATCGTAGCGGAGACGAGAGATCAGATGACCGAGTACCGCAAGGTCAGCTGCGGCAAATGCGTTTTCTGCCGCGAGGGACTGATTCAGCTGGAGTATGAGCAGAAAGAAATCACACAGGCACGCGGTAAGATGGAGTTCCTTGATCTCACGAAAGAAATCGGCGATGCCATGAAATTCTCGTGTCTGTGTTCCGTCGGACAGGAGGCGGCAAAAGCTGCTCTAGACGCGACAGAGAAATTTACGGGAGAGTACGAGGCACACATCAGGAAGAATAAGTGCCCGGCTGGTGTATGTACTGCTTTTGTACATATTTATATCGACCCACATACTTGTACGGGATGTGGAGAGTGCCTGGATGTGTGCCCGGCAGATTGTATCGAGGGCAAGGATAAATATATTCACATGATTGATGAATTTGACTGCACCAGATGCGGTAAGTGCATTGAGGCCTGCGAGGAAGGCGCTGTCATTCAGACGGCCGGAAAGCTTCCGAAACTTCCCAACCGTCTTACAAAGGTCGGAAAATTCCGCAGACATTAATTCGATGTGGACCGTTGTGTCCGTCTTTCTATATCAGGGGACAGAAACTGCGAAGAGGCGAAATGACAAGGGAACCTATACATTTTGTGGTGCTCCGGTTGCAGGAGATGAGTTGTTCGTGTATGAAAATCCTTTGTGTATATGGAGCGGAGGTGAACAGCAAGTGAAAAGTTTTCAGGAACGGCTTCTGAAGGACTTTGACATAAAACAGAAGATGGTCAATGGCAGGATGAAGAATGTTTATGTATATAAAGGAAAGTACGTCGCCTGGGATGTGAAACCGGATATACTGCAACGCTTTCGCAGAATCCATCTGGGAGGCGGGATTCTTGCACTGCTGCTTCTCCTGTGGGGAGCTTTCCAGAGCGTACCGGTTAATGCCTCCCACCTGACAGGATTTTTTACCCTGGTTTCCTGTGTGCTGATGGCGGTTCTGTTTTATGGAATTGTCTGGTTCTGCCGGTCGGGGGAACGAATGTACCTGAGAGACTGCAGGATGATCAGAGATATTATTCTGTGGAGTGGGATCACTTATGCTCTGGCTGCCGCGGCGAATGGAATTTGCGGCTTTATTTACCTGGTGTTGAATGGTGCGGGGGTCCGGTCAGTGCTTACAATTCTGGCTTATCTGGCTTCCGGTGTCATTGTACTTCTGGTCTACCTGGCTCAGCTGAAGCTGGCCTACCGGGAAGTATGATAAATAGGTTTGCAGTAATTGGAGTAAAAATGGAGGGAATCTCGAAGCGGGGCTTTGGGGTTCCTTTTTTACGCGAGCGTCGCGATAGCGAGATTAAAACTCGCGTAGCTTGTTTTATCTCGTTGAGTGAATGGAGAAGGGCTTTATCGGGTGAATCAGTGCTATGTGGATGGAAGATCATCTGATAAAATATAAGGTGAACTTAGAAACCACACTTCATAGCAGAAAGAAGAATTGTTGTGGAAAATTTCACGTTGAGCGCAAGGCAGAAGGTCATCCTTGAGCTTTTGAATCATTCGGGCGGAATCATGGCAGGTCCGCAGCTGGCCCGCAAGGTCGGTATTACGACGAGGACGCTTCGGACAGAAATCCGTCAGATGCAGGAGATACTTGACCGCAGAGGAATACGGATTCTGTCTCATTACGGAAAAGGGTATGAGCTGGAGATCATCAACAAGAAGACCTTTCAGCAGATTTTCTCAAACATGAATGAGGGACTGTCTAAAACCGACCGCATTCACTATATGATGATGAGACTGATGAATACCAGAGACCGGGTGGATATGTATGATATGGAGGATGAGATGTTCGTAAGCCGGTCTACGCTGGAAAGCGATCTGAAGGAGTTGCAGCGCATGATCAGCTGGAATGAACCTTTCATCGGCCTTATGGTGGGGAAAAATCAGATTCTTCTGGAAGATGATGAATTAAAAAAGCGGGACATTATGATCCGTATCCTGATGGAGTCATGGGATTTCAATTCCGAACAGGGGATTCAGGAAAACCGCTGGCTGGAAGGACTTGAGTATATTTCGCACGTTCAGAAAACCTTATACGCTGTATTTCAAAAGAGAAATATTCATCTGGACGAGTTTCAGTTCGTCTATCTGACCATCATGGTGCTTGTCATTTATACGCGAAATCTGAATGGATATCTCCTATACAGCGGAAATATCACGAACAACACCGCAAGATTTCTTTCTGTTGCGCATGAGATCCTCGATAATCTTGGTGTTCTGCAGGACACAGATATGGAAGAAGGCGACTATGAATGGCTGGCTGAGAGTCTTTCGGCATATTGCATCTGCAACGGAGAGGTTGAGGATGTGACTGTCGAAGATGATCATGAGCTTGTCGCGGAGCTGATCGACGGGCTGCGGGATGAATACGGAACGGATTTTTCGGGAGATACGGTGTTTCGTGCGGCATTGCAGGAAAACATCCGGAGGTACCGGTACCGCAGAGTGGCACTCACAAGCCGGATGCAGTATCTGTATCAGGACATTGAAAGAAACAATCCCATACTCGGGGACATGGATCGTTATCTGGAATGGAAGCTGGAGACAAAGTTTTCCTATCACGCGCACAGAGAGGAGCGCGGGCATCTGCTTCCGGTTCTTGCTGCCGCGTGGATCCGATACCAGAGGAGCCATCAGATGGAACTGACGGCTGTGATTGTCAGTGGTTTTGATTCTCAGATGCGAATGTATACGAAGGAAACCATCTGCAGAATGTTTGGGGGACGAATGCATGTGATCGCCTGTATTGCTCCGTTCGAGACGGAAGAGCTGAAAAAACTGCGTCCATCTCTGATCATATCGACGCAGAAACCTTCGGCGGAGAGGGAAAGCGGCGTGCCCATTGTCTCGGTCTCACCGGTTCTACAAGATGAAGATGTCCGGAAAATTCACTTTATCCTGGAAGAGCTTGAAAACGACATGCTTTTCCCTCGGATGAAGTATCCGATTGAAAGCTGTTTTCCGAACGATCTGCGTAACGTATGTCCGTCCGGCAGAGATCTGCGGGAGGTCCTCTCCGGATTTTCCGGTGCAATGAAGGAGATGGGCTATATTAAAGAGCTTCCGGATTTGTCCGAACTACGGTTCGGATTTCCCATGGAGCGGACGTTATTCTGTTACTGCAGTCGGGAAAGCATCTCGCAGACGGTTTTTGCAGAGCTGACCCTGAATCGCGAAATGATGTGGAACAAACAATATCCGGTCAACCATATCATCTTCGGAGCAGTCAGTAAAGGAGATCTTATCTACATCGGGCGTTTTTACCGGCATTTCGGGAACAGGATTTCCGATAAAATTTAAAAAAGCCTGAAAGAACATAAAAAACTATGGCGACGATTCAAGGGAACGGATGGTGCGGCAGTGCACGGTCCGTTTTTTATATGTGTGAATAGATGTCGTCAGCTCTGTGACATTTCTGCATGGAAGAGAAGCAGACATTCCGATATTTCCGCCATATAGGGGAAATAATCCGTTTGCCGCTGACGATACAAAACCGTATTCTGTAATTATCAGTTCTACATGATTTGGTGATGTAAAACGTATGAATTCCGCATGGTGCTCCGCGAGAAGCGCGAATGCATGAAGCGGCTGCGAGAGTTGGGAGGTAAGATATGAAACTGAGCTTCAGTACAGAGGTCGTAGACCTGGACCATCAGGCTCCGAACCGAAATAAACGGGAGAGCAAGTATTTCTGGGATGAAATGTATCAACTGATTTCCGCGGGTGGATTCCGTAAAATTGATATTCCTTATGAGCCGAAGTGGGATTTCGGCGGCAGATCAGGAATTCCGAGAACCAGGAGATCGATCGACATCAAATTCGGGAACACAGAAGGATATCTGAAATTTCTATCGGAAAATGGAATAGAAGGAATCAGCTCGGTGCATCTGGACCCGACGCTTTTCTGCCAGGGGGCGCTTCCAATATTTTTTGGAGCGGCAGAGCATTTTGGAAGGGATGCGATTCAGTTTGCTTCCGAGGCAGGTGCCGATTCTTTTATCCTTACCGCGACACCGACCTGTTATGCCGTGCGTCGGACTCTCGGGGAAGCATCTGAAGAGGATTTTTTGAAGCAGATGAAGGAACTGACAGAGAGACTGGCGGATTTTGCAGAGGAAAAGGGCGTCAGGCTTTGTCTGAAAAACGAATACTGGGGACTGCTTCGGGGAGACGGGATCACAAATTTTGTGAGAGATATGAAAGAGAATGTGTATCTTGATGTGGATACCGCGCACCTCTCCATTGCCGGAGCAGATGTTCGGGAATTTATCAGGGAGAATAAGCGGCGGATCGGGTCCGTTACCCTTACAGATACTTCTTTTAAGGATCAGAAAGAAGCCTACAGGCAGGTTATGCCGGAATTTCCGGCGAAAGCGGCAACATGGGTATTCCGGGATCCGGGATTTGGAACGGTTGATCTGAAGGCATGTGTCGAGGCTGCGGGCGAGGCCGGGTATGATGGAACATTCCATTTGAACTGCAGAAATTCTGCTGCTATCTGCCGGTCTATTCTGCGGGCACGCTATTATGCGGACCATGTCCTGCATGCATGAGAAGGGGGTCAGACGATCATGGAGAACAATATCAGATTATCACATATGAGTCATTGGAAGACGGTTCCTTACAAACAGATCGACAATTTCCGGGACTACTATTATGAAGACAAGTCAAATGTCTGCTACTACCAGGACTGGGACAGAATTCTCCGGTATCACAAGCAGACCGGTTACGAGGGGATCGAGCTGGCACCGTGGGATCTGAATGAAATCCTCGGTCTTTTCGGAACACCTCAGAATTTTACAGACTTTGCCGCGGATCATGGAATCAAGGTGAGTGGAATGTTCCACGGATGTGACGACTCTCACCTTGCGCAGAAGCATGACGAGGTGGTACAGGCGGGAAAGGACGCGGTGGATATCTGTGCGTCCTTTGGCGGAAAGCATCTGAACACCTGTCCGGGAAATAACTATTACGGCAATGGGCCTCTGGATGAGCAGGGCCTGAAAAATATTGCCTCCTGTCTGAACGAAATCGGCGCCTACGCGGAATCGAAGGGGGTTCAGATCGGCATTCACAATGAATTTTTCTGCGTTTCCAATAAATATAATCATCGGCAGCTGATTGAGCTGACGGATCCTAGATATGTGCATTACTGTCTGGACACCGCGCAGATCGCACTGATGGGGGATGATCTGATCGACTTTTATGACACGTACAAGGAGAGAATCTGTACCTTCCATCTGAAGGACACCGCGGATATCGGCGTTCCGGATGAAATCCGTTTTGCGCAGGATGTCGAGATTCAGGATGACGGTCACCGCTGGTTCTGGGAGCCCGGAGAGGGCGTGCTTCCTCTGCGTGAGCTGTGGAAGCATGTGGCTGACTATGGATTCAAGGGATGGGTTACCGTCGAGGATGACGGCGCCCCCGATTATCTGGCGGCGATGACGCTATCGGCGTACTATGTACAGCAGGTGCTCGGCAGCATCTACAGATAAGAAGGGCTGTAAGAATCGGTGATGGCAGGAAATCTGTGAAAAACAGGAGAAAAGAAATGCAAGGGGACAAATATATGGAGAAGAAAGACAGGGTGAAAGTGGGAATCATCGGTTGCGGTACGATTTCCGACGTCTACATGACAAATATCACCAAACATTATCATAATCTGGAGCTCGTCCGAGTCGCGGATTTATACGTGGAAAAGGCGAAGAAGGCGCAGGAAAAGTATGGGATTTTGCACGCGGGCAGCGTAGAAGAACTTCTGTCGGATCCGGAGATTGAACTTGTGCTGGACCTGACGATTCCGGCGGCTCATTACAGCGTCAATCGGCAATGCCTGGAAGCGGGAAAGCATGTATATTGCGAGAAGCCTCTGGCGCTGAAATTCTCAGAGGCAAAAGAGCTGAATGATCTCGCGGCCGCAAAGGGACTTTTCTGTGTGGCCGCACCGGACACTTTTCTGGGAGCCGGCATACAGACGGCACGGTCCGTGCTCGACGGCGGAAAAATCGGAAAGCCGGTCGGATTTACCGCGAACATGACCTGCGCCGGACATGAGCTCTGGCATCCGAACCCCGGATTTTACTATCAGAATGGCGGAGGACCGATGTTTGACATGGGGCCCTATTATCTCACTGCTCTGGTATATCTTCTGGGATCGATTCATTCGATTTCCTGTTTCGCCGTGAAGGGGCGGCCTGTCAGAAATATACTGGGAAATCAGGTGGAATCAGAGGTTCCAACGACATATACCGCGATTTTATCCTTTGTCTGCGGCGCTGTGGGAACCATGACCATGAGCTTCGACACCTGGAAAACAAGGCTGCCGCTGCTGGAGATCTATGGAACAGAGGGCAGCATGGAGGTGCCGGACCCGAACGGATTCGGCGGGAAGGTGGAAATTTTTGACGGGAATAAGCTTCGGAGTATTGTGGATTCGGTTAAGGATCCGTTCCCGGCAAAGCTGATCGCCATGATGCAGAATCAGGCCAACTGCACGGACGAGATACGCTCGGAATTTGCAGAGGATCCGGATCCGCAGGGCAATATGCGGGGCCTCGGCGTCAGCGATCTGGCGCAGGCAATCCGCTTCCACAGGCAGCCAAGGGTATCCGAGGCAGTCTCTCTGCATGTCGTTGAGGCGCTGAATGCCTTTGAGATTTCTGCGAGAAGCGGCGTGGTTTATGAGATGACGACTAAGGCTGAGAGAACGGAGCCGATGGGAAAAGACTGGAAACTTTGGGAAGTAAGATAAGTATCAAGAAGAAAAGAGGTACAGATATGGGAAGACTTGTGACCATTATGACTTCGCAGTGGGCGGATCTTGATTTGGATACCATGTGTAAAATTGCGAAAGAAATGGGATATGACGGAATTGAGCTTGCCTGCCAGGGACAGCATCTGGATGTAAAGCGCGCGGCGACAGAGCCGGACTATGCGAAAGAGGTCAGGGACACCCTGAAGAAATATGATCTCAAGTGTGAAGCGATTGCGGCGCACGTCATCGGACAGTGTGTCGGAGATTATAATGATCCGCGGCTGGACAATTTTGCGCCGCCGGAGCTGGCCGGCCAGCCGGATAAGATCCGGGCATGGGGAATCGAGTATATGAAATACTCTGCGATTGCCGCGAAAAACATTGGCGCACATATTGTGACAGGTTTCACGGGATCTCCTATCTGGAAATGGTTTTACTCGTTCCCGCAGACGACAGAGGAGATGATTCGAGACGGCTATCAGCAGATTTATGACCTTTGGTGTCCGATTCTCGATGTGTTTCGTGAGAATGGAATCCGGTTTGCACTTGAGGTTCATCCTGGAGAAATCGCATTTGACTACTATTCGACACAGAGAATTCTTCAGGTATTTGCTGACCGCCCAGAGTTCGGTATTAATTTTGACCCAAGCCATCTGATCTGGCAGGGGGTGACGCCGCATGTATTTTTGAATGATTTTATTGACAGGGTTTATCACGTACATATGAAGGATGCCGCTGTGACGCTAGACGGAAGAGCGGGACTTCTCTGCTCGCATATTGACTTCGGCGATCTCAGAAGAGGCTGGAATTTCCGCTCTTTGGGACATGGAAATGTGAATTTTGAGGAGATAATCCGTGTCCTGAACGCACATGACTATGAGGGACCGCTTTCCGTAGAATGGGAGGATTCCGGCATGGATCGTATCGCGGGAGCGACTGAAGCTTGTGCGTTTGTCAGAAAAGCAGATTTCAAAAAATCGGCAATTAAATTCGATTCGGCGATCGCAAACTAAACAGGAAGGGGATGCATAGGATGAAAAAATATGTTTCTTACGGAATGGTTGGCGCGGGTCTGGACTCGTTCATCGGGAATGTGCATCGTGTCGCAGCCGGTTTTGACGGCCTGGCATTTCTGACGGCCGGCTGTTTCAGCAGGCATAAGGAGAAAAACCAGGCGGCCGGAGAATTCTACCGCCTGGATGCGGACAGGGTGTATGAGGATTACAGGGAAATGGCGGAAAAAGAAGGGGCGCGCCCTGACGGCATCGACTTCGTGGTGATTTCTGCGCCTAACAACGCCCATTACGCGACGGCAAAGGCGTTCCTGGAAAACGGCATCCATGTACTCTGTGAGAAACCGCTCTGCTTTGAGGTGAGTGAAGCGGAAGAACTGAAGCAGCTGGCGCAGGAGCGGAATCTGATGTTCTGCGTCAATTACTCCTATTCCGGCAATAACATGGTCAAAGAGGCCCGGGAATTGATCCGGAGCGGATATATCGGGCAGATCATAGACGTGAATGCGGAATATCTGCAGGAATATCTGGTGGATGATATTGGAAAAGGAGACCAGACGATGAATAAGCTCTCTTCCTGGAGAAAAGATCCGAAAATCGCCGGGATCTCCAACTGCGTCGGAGACATCGGAACACACATCGAAAACACGGTGGCCTATATGACCGGGCTTCGGGTGAAACGAGTGGCTGCAAAGCTGGACTATTTCGGACAGCCGTTGGATTTGAACGCGAACATGCTCGTGGAGTTCGAGAACGGCGCGCACGGTGTATTCTGTTCCTCACAGGTTTGCGTCGGGCATATGAATGGTCTTGTCACGCGAATATTCGGTACAGAAGGGGCGATTGAATGGCACGAGGAGGAACCGAATATTCTGTATGTTACAAAGAAGGGACAGCCTACAGAAATCCGGCACAGAGGGATGGCTTATGTCAGTCAGAGGTCTGCAGAGATGAACAGACTTCCGGCTGGTCATCCGGAGGGACTTTATGAGGCGTTTGCGAACATCTATAAGGTCTGGATCGGAGCAATTCTGAAGCTGAGCAGCGGGGAGACGCTGACGGAAAAAGATTGTGATTTTCCGACTGTAGATGACGGGATCGAGGGCGTAAAATTCTTGCACGCCGCGGTGGAAAGCAGCCGGAGAGATGCTGCCTGGGTAGAAGTCTGAAGCAGTTGTCCGGAGACGGACATGGTATGATTTACGCGAACAGTGAGCCGCAGCCGAATGCGCAGTATTCGTGTGCGGCGAGCGTCGCGATAGCGAGATAAAACTCGCGCAGTATGTTTTATCTCGTTTGAGAATTGTTGTTACGTGATGTGGGTCGGGCCGATAGAACCGCTGGAGTGCTTTGCACTCTCGAGCGGTGCTGTCGGCCTGACTTTTCTATTCAATAAAATATTTCCTCTACATAGCGGAAATCGTCGCTTTGCGTATACATTTTCCGGGTGATAGGATGGAACCATCGAAAGAGCCCGGGATCAAAGCGCTGGATCAAATAGCGCAGAAGATATTTTTACATAAAGTGAAAATACAAAAATCTTATACAAATGAATTTGAAAACGATGAAAGCGTCAGGAGGATAAAGAAAATGACACCTAAATTTCCTATGTTGTTTCAGATCGGAATTATTGTTCGGAATGTAGAGGAAGCAGTTAAGAACTGGGAAGCAATCGGCATGGGCCCGTGGGCGATCAATGAGATGAGCGGCGAGAATCCGCCAACCACAGATCTCACGATCGACGGAGTCGCAAGACACGGAAAGGTCGCCAGACAGGCGTTTCTCTCTGCGTATGGAATGGAAATTGAATTGATCGAGCCTGTAGAGGATTCTCCTTACAAGCAGTGGCTGGATGAGCATGGACCGGGAATCCATCATATCGCGGCAGCGATTGATCAGCCATATGAAGAGGTTCTCAAGGAGTACAAGGAAGAGACCGGAAAGGATCCGTGGATCCGCGGCCAGGGAATCGGCGGGCTCATGGATTTCTCTTATCTGGATCTGAGAGAAAAGCTTGGAATCATCGTTGAGATCTATAAGAATATAGATCCGGCCAAGGTGGGACACAGCTACGATGCAAAGGGAGAACCAGCACTTAAATAATAAACACGCATACTATATGTTGTGCCACAAACTGTATAAGTTGCGGATTGCTCCGTGCTGCGCACTTCCGCAATCTACAGGTATCATCAGAAACAGAATGTAATATTGTCGATTGTTAGAGAAGGAAAAGGAGAGTACAGATATGGAATACAGTACATTTGAAGAAGGCGGAAAAAAAGTCAGCCGTTTTATCGTCGGAACCATGAATATCATCAACAAGGATGATAATGAAGAGGATTTCAAGCGCCTGGATGACGCGCTGGAACTGGGAATCAATGTAATTGATACCGCAATGGGATATGGAAGAGGAACAACCGAGATTGCGCTCGGAAAATATTTTGAGAGCCGGAAGAACAGAGACGAAGTTTTTCTGATCAGTAAATGCTGTCATCCTTCACCATGGCGTACCAGAGTCACAACCTTCGATATGGAGGCAGATCTGAATGATGCTCTCGTCAAGATGAAAACGGATCATATTGATCTGTACATGCTCCACAGAGACGATCCAACAAAGCCGGTCGGACCACTGGTAGAGACATTGGATAAATATTACCGTGCCGGCAAAATCGGCGCATACGGGGCTTCCAACTGGAGTATTGAAAGAATTCAGGAGGCGAATGATTATTGCCGTGAGCATGGTCTGAAAGGATTCTCCGTATCCAGTCCGAACTACTCGCTGGCACAGCAGTACAGCAATCCTTTCGCACCCGGATGTGTATCAATTTCCGGACCGGAAAACGTAGAGGCGCGACAGTGGTATGAGAAGACACAGATGCCGGTGCTGGCATGGTCTTCCATGGCCGGAGGAATGATGAGCGGAAGATTCACCAGGGAAATGTGGAAGAACCATCCGGAGGAGCTTCCGGGAAGCGTTCAGGCATACCTGGGAGAGGAGAATTTTACAAGGCTCGAAAGATGTGCGCAGCTCGCAGAGAAACATGACTGCGAAATCCCGCAGATTGCTCTGGCATTCGAGATTGACGGACCGATGAATGTATTTCCGATTTTGGGAGCGGCAAATAAGGAAGAGCTGGAGTCCTCCCTGCGTGCTCTCGATGTGAAGCTGACGAAAGAAGAGTGCGAGTACCTGGATTTAAAGAAAGAGGAACTTTAATCCATATCTAGGCTCGTCTGATAAATAGTATGGTAATTTTCAAGGCAGGAGCTGTACCGATTGGTACAGTCCCTGCCTTCTGCATTATTAAGAATATGAAACCATACTTAGGTACGTCATCGCCTTTGATATTGACATGCGGAGGGTGATCTGCTGCGTCAGTTTACCCAGTTATGTTTTTCCTCTAGAAAGCGGAAAAATAAAAATTGAATAAAAATTAGACAAAATGTATCTTGGTTTTATGAAAAGTTCGCGGACGGTACCGAGAATTAAATACAATTTAGAACGTAAATGCTAATAAAGGGAGGAAAACAGGATGAAGTACAGAAGAATGATTAGTTTTGGACTGGCAGTTCTGATGGCTGTTTCTATGTCCGCATGCGGAAGTACAGGGAAGACGGATAAGGCATCCTCTAGTACCGGAGCCGCTGTCTCGGCATCAAAAGCTGCGTCCGGGGAATCTGCAGAGGCATCATCTGTGGCATCCGGAAGCAGTGATGCACTTTCAGATATTTCAGCAATCGCCATGGATCCGGCAAATACAAAAAAGACAGATGAGACGCTTGTTGTATCGTGTCAGTCAGAACCATCCGGTCTTTGGGCAGGAACGGGAAAAATGGAAAATGAGATTCAGATTATTGATAACACCATCATGGATCGCCTGGTAAAACTGAGCGACGATAAGAAAGAAGTACTTCCAAGCCTGGCAACGGACTGGGATTGGACAGACAGTAATCATATCCGCTTCACTCTACGGGATGATGTAACGATGACGGACGGTTCTCCTCTCACACCAGAGGATTGTGTATATACTTTCCAGACACTTGCCGCAAACAGTGCCAATACAGATACCGGGCGCTATATTGATCCAGATACGACTTCCGTCAATGACGAGCATTCCTTCACCCTAGGGCTCAAGGAAGCCGATCCTGATATACTGTATATGCTGGCGTGGTCGAACTTCGGGATTATCAGTGAAGATGAGGTTAATGCAGCCGGCGGTATTGATGCCGTGGTGAATACACCGGTTATGGGATGCGGCCGATATAAATTTTCCGATTGGGTTCGTGGAGAATCTGTTACTGTAGAGAGAAACGAAAACTACTGGGATCCGGATTATGTGGGATACTACAAGACGATTAAATTCGTCTTCACACAGGATCCTGCGGCGCGTGAAATGGCAGTAGAAGCAGGAAATGCCCAGGTTGCCATGCAGATGCCGGTATCTCAGGCTGCTACCTATGCGGGCAATCCGGCTGTTCAGGTTAAGATCTATGGATTTGGACAGGTGCACCATCTGTACTATAATCTGCGCGATGGCGCATGCAAGGACCAGAAGGTTCGTGAGGCAATTCAGGCCGCACTTGACTTCAATGCGATCGCACAGATCGGAACTGCCGGCCATTCCGGTGTAGCGACCGGGTGGTTTGCAAACAGCAGTAAATACCATACCGATACCTATAAAGAAGGGGAACGCACAAGAGATATCGAAAAAGCAAAGCAGCTCCTCGCAGAAGCCGGTTATCCTGACGGACTTGAGATTTCAACCGTTACGACTGCAGATGGCACAACACTTGCAACGGCTGTTCAGGATCAGCTCAGAGAGGCTGGTATCACGCTGACGGTTAATACGGCAGATACACCGCAGTTTGTACAGGATGCTTTTAACGGTAATTATAATATTATCTTTGTTGGATCGGATGAATTCGTTCGTACACCGACTGCTTTTACAGCATTCCGCAAGGCGAATCTTGATTATAGTATCGGTGGACCGAAATGGACTACAGATGAGATTGATGAGTCAATCGCGAAAGCTTTATCCGAGACGAATGAGGACAAAGCAAAAGAAGAACTTGCACAGATTGAACAGACCTTTAAAGAGAATCATTACGTGGAAGATCTATTCGAAGAACAGTATAGCGTTATCCTGGCCCCGAATCTGAAAGGAATTACAACGATGGAGAGAGGGTGGCCGGATATGACAACCTTCTACGCAGAATAATCGGTTCCTTAGCGATCCTTTAGCATCCGGTCAGTTCCATTGCAGAACATCCGGATGCCGGATAAAATATTATATTCGGTATAAAAAAAGAGACTGTCGCGATAGCCCATGGTACGAGAACGGCTTACGCGAAGGTCTCTTTATGTTTGCAATTACGTATAGCAGAGGGATAATAGAGTAATGGAGTATTTTATCCTTGGATTCGTCAGTTCTCGGAACCTGTCTCGACAGAGCGGGAGGTAGAATAGAACCACTTCTCCATGATCGGGTTAAGAAGTCTGCAGAACTGACGGGCAATATAACCGACAATGATGGCAGAAATCACAGTACCTTCACGAACGCCGTTGACACGGTGGAAGAGGACAAGGGAAAGAACAACTGCGGAAGCCATCATGCTTACATCGACAATAATTTTTACACTGCCAGCTTCTTTCCCGGTAATCTGATGCAGAGCGGTCGCAACGCCTTCGCCAGGCAGCATGATCACATTGGCTGTGAATTCCATGGATACGCCGAAGGCGAGGATCAGACAGCCGACCAGGAGACTGATAATTTTCATCAGATACTGCTGCGGATTCAGCCAGTAGATCAGGTATTTCATGGAAAAATCAATAAAATATCCGAAAAGGATGGAGACCGGAATTTGAAGGAGCTGGATCGGCTGATAGTTCTTCCGGAGCAGGATGAGCTGAAGCGCAACCAGAAGAAGGCTGAACAGAATGGTAAATCCGCCGAGCGTCACGGGGTACTTCAGACTCAGAACATAAGGGATGCTGGAGATGGGAGAAGTACCGAGGCGGGCATTGGTGATGAAAGCCACTCCAAGAGAATTGACGAAGAGACCGATGATGAAGTACAGATATTTTTTGAGAAGCGGCATATGACGCATAGAAACCTCCTCTAAAATGAAAACAATTTCTTTCATGACAGACTTCCTTATCATAAAAAGATCAGAGCAGAATATCAAACAGAAAAATCCATGAGAATCATAAGAAAAAGTTATGAGGAGTGATGGATGTTGTGTTATTCTGTTTATATAGCGCCGTTAAAGATCATTCATGGGTTCCGGCTGTCGGACAGTCTGCTGCCGGAGAAGGAAATCAGAGGAGGTATGTGACTTGACAATTCGTCAATTGGAATATTTTCTGACAGCAGCGCAGACGTTGAGTTTTACGAAGACAGCGCGACAGTTCTTTATTTCACAGTCGGCGGTGACGCAGCAGATCCATGCGTTAGAAGAGGAGTTCGATGCGGAATTGTTTCTGCGCAGAAATAATAGAATCCGCCTGACCCCGGCAGGAGAAACGCTGGTGCAGGATGCGGAAATGATGGTAGCCAGATACTATGACGCGCTCGAAAAGGTGCATGCCACACGGGACGGCATGAGCGGAGAATTGCGGATCGGTTATCTGCAGGGAATGGAGATGTCCCGCTTCCCCAGGACAGTACAGGAATTCCGCGCGGATTATCCGGGAATTCAGATTTCCTTGAACCGTGACAATGCCGTAAATCTGCACGATGATTATCTGAATGGCAGATACGATATTATTTTTAATGTAAAAAATCCCCTTCTTCGGTATTCAAACAGCATTTCATGGACGATTGGAGAATATCCGTATTACGTGGTGGTTCCGACGGATCATTATCTGTCTGGCATGCGAAAGGTGGAATTGTCTCAACTCCAGTATGAGAAGCTGATTCTTCATGATTTTAAGATTGAAGTACCGGCAAATTCGGAGATCCATCCGCATCCGTTTCTGAATAAGGAGATCATGAAGAATGTCGCACAGGTCACGGATGATATCGAGAATATTCTCATCTTTGTAGCGGCGGGGATCGGCATTGCGATTGTGCCGGAATTCGATGTCTTTAAGCCGCAGATCAATATCAATCTTTCGTATATACCGCTCGATACGGGAGACTTTCGGGAGAAGCTGGAGATCGTATACCCGGAAAAAGATGCAAATCCTCTGCTGCGTTATTTTATGGATAAGATCTAACAATTCTGCCGTATATAAAATCAGGATTATTGAGCTGGAATGATAGGCCAAGCCTGAAAAAACCTTATTTTATACGGGTTTCAGGCAAATTCATGTTGCTGCATCTCCGTGGTTTTGAATGTATCCAGCCTCCCAGAATAGATCGTCAAGCGTTTTATCCAGCGCTTTGCAGATGGCGATGCAGAGGCGGATTGTGGGATTATAGTCCCCTTTTTCAATCGCGTTGATTGTTTGCCGTGACACGCCGACCAAATCGGCAAGCTGCTGTTGGGAGAGGTCTTTGGCGGCTCTTGCGGACTTCATCTTCAGATTCTTCATCAGTCCTCACTCCGTTTCTCTCTCGCTTTTTGGATCAAGACAGCAGCCACGATGACCATAAACATAACGCCCATTATGACCGTGATGTTGGTAGCAGTTAGCTTCCCTTCCGGCAGCCCATCCTCGGCGATACGAAGTATGCCAGTGATGAGATTGCAGAGACCGATGATAAAGATCAGGAGAGTCCATTTCTTCCATTTTCCCGAAACGCCAAAGTAAACGCCCTTCATGACCATATAGACAACGTAGACTGTAATCATCAGAAAGCTGACAGCCATTATTGCAAGGCTTCCGTCCATAGGGAATGCATCCCAGTCCAGAAGGAACGAAGTTATGATCCCGGAAAGAACACCGGTGACAGTCGCATACTGATACGCACGTCCCCTGACTGCTGCCTGCATCTCATCATACATAACCTGCTTGGTCTTTTTCTTCTCATTGAGTACGAGCACAAGAAGCACAAAAACTGCAAATGCCAATCCAATACCGATACCTATTTCGTAATACATGATTCGTCCTCCTTACTTTGTGTCAAGTTTATTTGACATCAAGAGCATAGCATAATGAATAGCAAAATGTCAACTATATATTACATGTTTTTGGGAATAATAAAACAATAGAAATATCAACGATTTCGTGATGTGATAAACAAGACTTTTGAAGCAGAATCTATCGGAGGAAAACATAATGGCTGTGCAGTATAACAGGCTTTTTAACTTTAAGCTTGACAGGATCGAGTTCGAATAATCAGATCAGTGAATTAGATCAGTCAAGTAAAAACACTTGACACGGATTGCGATATCGTGTAGGATAAGCGGGTACGTTAGAAAAGCGTACCCGTTTTGTGCGCAAACAGGGACACACATGTGACTGAGAAGCAGTCATTCGCGGCGGGTATCGCAATAGCGGGATATCATCAGCGAGGAGCAATCCGTAGCTTATACAGTTTGTGGCACGACTTATCGTATGGACGTTTGCTGTCGCTGCAGGATGGGAGATCGGGAATTGCTATGGAAGAGTTTGTGGAGAAATCTTACCTGTTTGATTTTTACGGCGAACTCTTGACAGAGCATCAGAGACGGATCTACTCCGAGATTAACTTTGAGGATTATACTGCTGCGGAGGTGGCCAGAGATGAAGGAATCAGCCGCCAGGGCGTGCACGACCTGATGAAGCGCTGTGACAGGATACTGGAGGATTATGAGAAGAGACTTCACCTTGTCGAGAAGTTTCTGAAGATCAGGAACAGCGTCAGGGAGATTCAGAAACTGACGGATTTCGGAGATCCGGCAACCCGGGCAGATGCTGCGGAGGCAGATCATCGTATGGAGAAGATTTACGGTATTTCTTCTTCAATTCTGAAGGAACTGTAAACCCGGGCAGAACGCCGCATGATATGAGGAACAGAGAGTATGGCATTTGAAAGCTTAACCGATAAACTTCAGAATGTGTTCAGGAATCTTCGAAGCAAGGGTAAGCTGACGGAGGATGATGTTCACGCCGCGCTGAAGGAAGTCAAGATGGCGCTTCTTGAGGCAGATGTCAATTTCAAGGTTGTCCGCAAATTCACGAAAACCGTGGAAGAGAAGGCAATCGGACAGGATGTCATGAACGGACTGAATCCGGGTCAGATGGTGGTCAAGATCGTAAATGACGAGCTGATCAATCTGATGGGCTCCGAGACGACCGAGCTTCCGCTGAAGCCGGCCTCGCAGATTACGGTTCTCATGATGATTGGTCTTCAGGGATCTGGTAAGACAACGACCGCCGCAAAGCTTGCAGGCAAGCTGAAACAAAAGGGCAGGAAACCGCTTCTGGTTGCCTGCGATGTATATCGTCCGGGCGCGATTGAACAGCTGCAGACCAACGGCGGAAAGGTCGGAGTCGATGTCTTTTCCATGGGAAACAAGGCAAAGCCGGTGAACATATCGAAGGCCGCATATGAGCATGCCAGAAGCAACGGCTACAATGTGGTCATCCTTGATACGGCAGGCCGTCTGCAGATCGATGAATCGATGATGGAAGAGCTTGTGGCCATCCGGGAAGCGGTGACCGTTGACTGTTCGATCCTTGTGGTAGACGCTATGACAGGACAGGAAGCTGTCAATGTGGCGAAGACCTTTGAGGATAAGGTCGGCATCGACGGCGTGGTACTGACGAAGCTCGATGGAGATACAAGAGGCGGTGCGGCACTCTCGATCCGTTCCATCTGCGGCAAGCCGATCCTGTACGTGGGTATGGGAGAGAAGATGGAGGATCTTCAGCAGTTTTATCCTGACCGTATGGCGTCCAGAATCCTCGGCATGGGTGATGTGCTCAGCCTGATCGAAAAGGCACAGGCAAATGTCGATGAAGAGAAAGCCAGGGAGATGGAACAGCGTGTCCGGAAGGCGCAGTTCACCTACGATGACTACATGACCAGCATGGAGCAGATGAAGAATATGGGCGGCATTTCAAGTGTCCTTTCCATGATGCCGGGAATGACCGGAAGCAAGATGAAGGAAGTGGAGGGGATGATCGATGAGAAGGATCTCGCCAGAAAAGAGGCCATTGTCCGCTCGATGACGCCGAAGGAACGCGCAAATCCTGATCTGATGAACATTTCCCGAAAACGGAGGATTGCCGCAGGAGCAGGAGTGGACATTTCCGAGGTCAACCGCTTTATCAAACAGTTTGACCAGACCCGTAAGATGATGAAGCAGATGCCCGGCATGATGAAGCAGCGCGGCAGGAAAGGCATGTTCGGTAAGGGAGGTTTCAATTTTCCTTTTTAACCGGATGGAGATATCCGGAACGAAAGAGGGAAGATTGTTCTCATAGAAGTAATCAGAGGAGAGATACCTTACAGATTACAAATCACATTATATACAATTATTTTTATTATGGAGGAAAAGAACAATGGCAGTTAAAATTCGTCTGAAGAGAATGGGACAGAAGAAGGCACCTTTCTATAGAATCGTGGTAGCAGATGCGAAGTCTCCGAGAGATGGCAGATTCATTGAGGAAATCGGCACCTACGATCCGACCAAGGATCCGAGCGTTTACAAGGTGGATGAGGAAGCTGCTCAGAAGTGGCTGAAGAACGGCGCTCAGCCGACTGCAGTTGTCGAGAAGATCTTTAAGCTCGCCGGTATCCAGAAGTAATCATATTCAAGCCGGAGGTGGATTTTTGTGAAAGAGCTGGTTGAAGTAATCGCCAAAGCTCTTGTAGATAATCCCGATGAAGTGGTTGTCACGGAGATTGAAGACGGCAGCGACCTTCGAATTGAACTCAAGGTCGCAGCGGCGGACATGGGCAAGGTCATCGGACGGCAGGGAAGAATTGCGAAGGCAATCCGATCCGTTGTGAAGACCGCCTCTACCCGGATTGACAAAAAGGTGACAGTCGAGATCATCGAGTAAATCGCATGAGCAGCTTGCGGTGACGGATAAATGATTCATAAGAGCAGTCGTTTAAGGAGCATCTCTCTAGGGCTGATGCTGCTTGATCGGCGGCTCTTTTTATATAAAGATAGTAGAACGTTCAAAAATAAACAAACCAATTATTGGTACAAGATGGCACTCTGTAAAGCCGTACTCAATATATCGATTGGTCTGGACGAATAAAGAACGCTCTGATAGTTCACAAAATATCAAGGTGGAAATGCTGACAGATGGTCTGCGTGCGGCGCTGACCGGAACAGATGTACAGGAGATAAGGGGCAAACAATATGGAAAAATTTCTGAAAATCGGTGCGGTGACGACGACGCACGGTGTCCGCGGGGAGATGAAGGTATTTCCGACGACGGACGACCCTGAGCGGTTCCTTGATCTGGATGAGGTGATTCTGACAAACGGAAGACAGTCGGAGACCCATCAGATCCTTGGCGTCAGATTTTTCAAGAATCTTGTCATACTGAAACTGGAAGGGATCGGATCCATGGATGACGCGGTGAAATACCGCTCGTGGGATGTGATGATTCCCCGGGAAAAGGGAGTGCCGCTGAAGGAAAATGAGTACTACGTTGCGGATGTGATTGGAATGACAGTCCGGACGGAGGACGGGCAGATCTTTGGAACGCTCAAGGACGTTATAGAGACCGGGGCCAACGATGTCTATGCGGTTGAGACGCAGGAGCACGGCGAAGTGTTGATTCCCGCAATTAAAGCGTGTATTATGAATGTTAACGTCGAAAAGGGCGAGATGACGGTCCATCTGCTTCCCGGTCTGATCGACGGGTAAGAGTGGTAATCGAGATGCAACCCGCGCAGAGCGTGTTATCTCGATTGAGAAGAGAGGTATACACGAATTGAAAAAATGCATACATTGTGGCGCGGAACTGCCGGATGACGCAAAGGCGTGCAATAACTGCGGCTGGCCGGTCGGTAAACCGGATACGATTTCCGGGAGTTCACCTGAAATACCACGGGGATCATCGGAGACGCCTTCCGAAGAGCGCAGCGCCGGAACGGACGCGGAAGTAAATAAATCCGGGGACACAAAGACACCCGCGGCTCTGGATACACCGGAAGAGCAGGAGAAAACGGCAGAGCAGGAGAAAACAGCAGGAGCTTTGGGAGCCGCGGATTTTCCGGAAGCGGAAGATATTGACCATAAAGAACAGAATGCGGCATCGACCGCGACTGACGCGGAGACAGCGAAAACAGAATCCGAAGTGCGGGAAGAACAGAATGCGGCATCGGCTGCGACTGATTCGGAGACGGCGAAAACAGAATCCGACGTGCGGGAAGAACAGAATGCGGCATCGGCTGCGACTGACGCGGAGACGGCGAAAACGGAAGCCGGCGTGCGGGAAGAACAGAATGCGACACCGGCTGCGACTGACGCGGAGACGGCGAAAGCGGAAGCCGGCACACAGGAAGAGCAGAAGATCGCCATGGCTGCGGCGGGTCACGGCGTTATATGGGATAAGGCTGATTCCGAGGACAAGATCGACATTCCTTGGGATCCGGAAGAGGCTGACCGGAAGAAGGCAGAGGCCAGAAACGGCGGCGGAGACGGCGGATTTGGGAATGCGGAAAGTTCCGGGAATCACACGGATGTGTTCCGGAACAGAAGCGGTGAAGAACATTCTGAGCAGCCCGGAGGCTACTGGTTCCAGGGAAAATGGCATCCCATCTCGGATCTGAATTCCGGTGAGAGCAGTAATCGGGAAAGGACGGGATCCGGTAACGGCAGGTACTGGGAAAATGGTGCCTGGCATGATGGTCCGTCTGCCGGAAATTGGAAAAATAACCGTGACAGTTCTGAGAACAGCGAAAATGCGGGCGGCTGGAACGGAAGTGGTTCAAACGGAGGAAATTCCGGAAACGGCTGGAACAGTGGGAAAGCAGATAGTGGCTGGAACAACGGCAGTTCGAACGGCGGGTGGAATAGCAGCAGTTCGAACAGCGGCTGGAATAATGAACAGAATACCAGCTGGAACAGCAGCAATTCAAATGGAGGCTGGTCCGGAAACCAGGGAAATGGTTCTTACGGACAGGGTTATGGTCCCGGATATCCGATCAGGAACAACAGCTTTGCGGTTGCGGCAATGGTACTCGCGGTCATTTCGATCTTTCTGAACAGCCTGTACTGTATCCCATCGGTGCTCGGCATTTTCTTTGCAATTGTCGCACTGAACCAGATCCGGAAAAATCCGAGGGCATACAGGGGAAGGGGGATGGCAATAGCGGCGCTGATTATGTGTATCGTGCTGTTTATCGTCTATCTGATTGCCTTTATCGAGGTCTTCAGGCTGATGCGGGATCCTGCGTTCATGAAACAGATTGAGGATTATCTGAAGCAGCTGCAGGGAGCTGCTTCCTCATCCGCCGGTCAGGCGGCAGCGATGTTCCGTATGTGAGACTGGAGAAGACACTGAGAAGAATCCCTTCACGAGGTATGCAGCTTGAATTTTTATGTATTGACTTTGTTTCCGGAAATGATACAGAATGCCGTGGGAACGAGCATCACCGGACGCGCCATCAAGAACGGCAGCATCCGTGTAGACACTGTGAATATCCGTGATTTTTCTACGAGAAAGACCATGCGCGTGGACGATTATCCCTATGGGGGAGGCGCGGGGATGGTGATGGAGCCGGAACCGGTATTCCGCGCGGTGAAATCCGTTGAGGCAAGGATCGGACGGAAGCCGAGGGTGGTCTATATGACCCCGCAGGCGCGGGTGCTGGACCAGACAAAAGTGGAATCGCTTGCGCAGGAAAAAGATCTGGTCATCCTTTGCGGTCATTATGAGGGGATCGATGAGCGTGTTCTCCAGGAAACGGTGACCGATTATATTTCGATCGGCGACTACGTGCTTACGGGAGGAGAACTGGGAGCCCTGGTTCTGATTGACGCGGTGTCCCGATTTGTGCCCGGTGTACTTTCAAATGAGGAATCCTCGCAGTTCGAATCTCTGCAGGACAATCTGCTTGAATATCCTCAGTACACGAGACCGGAGGTGTGGCATCAGCAGAGTGTTCCTCCGATTCTGCTGTCCGGCGATCATCTGAAGATCGAGGAGTGGAGACATGAGGAATCTCTGAAACGTACAAAGGAGCGCCGTCCGGATCTTTTGAAGAACAGCTATCGCGTGATCTGCGTGAGCTATGGAGAACCGGGGGCGGCGGAAAATGGACGTCTTCTGACGGAATCTGTATCCCGTTACGGGGAATACATGGATTATAACCGACGGAAGCTGCAGAAAACGCTTCTTCGCATGAAACCGTGGAACCTGCTGCTTCTGGTAATGCCGGGGGCTGCGGGAGAGGACAGCGCATTTCCTGCGGAGATGCCCGGAGCGGCAGGGGTGGAGAAGGCGAAGCCTGCGGCGATTCCGGGAGCTGCGGGAGAGGAGAAGACAGCCTCTGCGGAGGGGAAGACCGCCGTCCGTTATGACCCGTCCGTTCCGTTTGCGGAGCGGTTCCGCGGCCTGTACGGTTCAGAGACACCGGCGGTTCTCGTTGGCAGCGATGACGAGATCGAGAAGGCTTCGGCCTTCCTCGAAAACCGCAAATTCCGTGTAATTGCCCGGGTCAGCCCTGCGGTGTTCGGCGGGGATTCGCTTCTTCGTAATGCCGCGCTGGATATCAGGGAAAAAGTCTTGCATTTCCACTGAGCATAAGGTATAATGTCAAAGTCTGTGGACAGGTGAGCAAGTCCCGGATGATGGTCCGCTGTCACGTTTATCGGTGGTATGAACATCCATTTTATATAGTATCAAGGAGAGATAGAAATGAACGAGATTATCAAGAAGATCGAAGAAGAGCAGCTGAAGAAGGACGTTCCGCAGTTCCGCGTTGGCGATACCGTTAAGGTTTACGGCAAGATCAAAGAGGGAAACCGTGAGAGAATTCAGGTATTCGAGGGTGTCGTACTGAAGAAGCAGGGTGGAAGCAACCGCGCTACATTCACGGTTCGCAAGACTTCCAACGGCATTGGCGTTGAGAAGACATGGCCGCTTCATTCTCCGCTTGTAGAGAAGGTGGAGGTTGTTCGCCAGGGTAAGGTTAGACGTGCAAAGCTGAACTACCTCAGAGGTCGTTCCGGTAAAGCCGCAAAGGTTAAAGCGCTGGTTAAATAATTCATTTCAGACGGACAAGGAGGCCCCGAAAGGGAGCCTTCTTTTTGTTTTATCGGATGTGAATAATTCCGGGAAAGGTGGCAAAATGTACAATTTCAGATTCAGTATTCCCACAACAATTTATTTTGGAAAGGGACAGATCTCTCATCTGTCAGAGCTTTCCGATTATGGATCAAAGGTTCTGCTCGTCTATGGCGGCGGGAGTATCAAGCGGAACGGAATCTATGACACGGCGATGAAGATCATGAACGATGCGGGGCTTACGGTGATGGAGCTTTCGGGGGTTGAGCCAAATCCCAGAATTGAGACGGTGCGTAAGGGCGTTGATCTCTGCAAAAAAGAGCAGATCGACATGGTTCTTGCGATCGGCGGCGGAAGTACGATTGATTGTGCGAAGGCTGTGGCCGCTGGAGCTGCGTACGACGGCGATGCCTGGGATCTGGTACTTGATCCGTCGAAGATTACCGGGGCTCTTCCGATTTTCTCCGTTCTGACGATCGCCGCGACCGGTTCTGAGATGGATAAGTTTGCGGTTATCTCGGATATGACAAAGAATGAGAAGTGGGGAACATGCGCTGAAGCGATGAAACCGACGATGCCCATTCTTGATCCGGAATATACCTATTCCGTCTCCCGCAGGCAGACCGCGGCAGGAACCGCTGACATGATGAGCCACACTTTCGAGAACTATTTTACAAAGGAACCCGGATGCGACGTCCAGCAGAGATTCGCGGAGGGCCTTCTGAAGACCATGATCAAATATGGCCCGGTTGCTTTGAAGGAGCCGGATAACTACGATGCGCGTGCAAATCTGATGTGGGCGGCAAGTCACGCGATCAACGGACTGATCTCAGACGGCAGCAAGCCGACATGGTGTGTTCATCCGATGGAGCATGAGCTGTCAGCTTTTTATGACATCACACATGGAGAGGGACTTGCCATTCTCACTCCGGTCTGGATGGAATTCGTTCTCGGAAAGGATCCGTCTGTTGTCCGGAATTTTGCGGAATATGGCAGAAATGTATGGGGGCTTTCCGGTGAGGATGAGGCGAAAATCGCAAAGGACGCGATCGCGAAGACGCGGACATTTCTTTTCGAGACCATGGGACTTCCCTCCAATCTCCGCGCGGTCGGAATCGACAGCACGGAGAATTTCGAGACGATGGCGGCGAAGGCGGCCAGGAAGAGCGTGGGAAGCTTCGTACCGCTTACCAGAAGGGATATTGTAGAGATTTACCAGGCTGCCTTTTGATGGAACTGCCTTCAGATCGGTCAGCTTTCGGATAGGTTAGCTTTCGGATAGCTGTTGTACAGTGAAACAGGTGCGAATTCCCCTCGTCGGCTCCTGTTTTCTTGCCTTCGAAATCGCATCCAGTCTCTTACACACGCTTCGCGCGTGATGATCCTGTCTGCGTTTTCGAAGAGCTTATACAGTAAACCTCATACGATAAGTTGTGCCATATACTGTATAAGTTCCTGCGTCACTTCGCTGCTTCGCAGCTTCCGTGCCGCTAACAGGTGACCGACTTCGTCGGTCTGTCGCGGCGTTCGCCCCACCGCTTCACACTTTGTGTGAGCGGATGTGGCTCACTGCCCGCGCATATTCGCATTCCCGCGTTGCTTCGCACCGCTCCATGCTCATACCTGTTGTCGTCGCTAATGTTCTTGCCCACTGGTGAGCAAGCTCCCCGTGGGCCAAGAACATTGCGACTGGACTTATACAGTAAAGAGATTTTTCTTCTGCGGGACCATCGGTCTTTGCTGTGGACAGTTCCCACGGCGGCGGAAGGAGGATCTCTTTTTTGCGTGAATCGGTCTCTTTTTTGCCCGAATCGGTCGTGGCGATTTTACGGCTTATGTGGTATGATTTAGCAATACAGTTTACAATGGACGGGGAGCGGAAGTTATGGGGAGAATGAAAAGAAAACGGCAGGAGACGCCGGCCGGTGTGAAAACGGTGGAACAGCAGGCACTGGAACGACGGCAGGCAGAGGCGGCGCTCCGGCGCGATGCGGAACGGGAGGCCGATAAACCGGAGGATCCGGGTGTTCAGGAGAGCCGGAAAGGGGTGAAGAAGGCGTACCAGCATTCGCGTGGATTCCGGATCGGAGGATGGTGCGCTGCAGCAGCCTGCGTACTTATTCTGGCGTTTCTGTTTGCACAGGCATTCTGTCATGCGATTGTGATCAACGAGGGGTCTATGGAACCGACGTTATCAGCGGGACAGACCTGTCTGATTAATGAGGCGGCATACAGGCTGAGCCGGCCAAAGCGCGGAGATATTATTGTTTTTCGTTCAGGGAACGGAAGGTATGGGGAGGGCCTGCGGATCAAGAGGATCGTGGGACTGCCCGGAGAGACGGTTCAGATCAGCGATGGAAGGATACTGATTAACGGGACGGCGATGAAAGATGACTTTGCCTCAATCGTTGATCCGGGTGTGGCGTCAGAACCAGTCACTCTTGACGCGGATGAGTATTTCGTGCTCGGAGACAACCGCAACGGGAGCGAAGACAGCCGTTATGACGCGGTCGGGAATATTGCGGAATCGGAGATCGTGGGGAAGCTGTGGCTCCGTGTGCTGCCGTTTCGAAAGCTTTCGGTTCTGAGGTGAGAGAATTGTAAAGCCGGAATTGTACAGCCGGAATCTTATATCCGGGAACGCGCGGTCGAATTTATTTGAAAGGCATTTACACATCTGTCTTCTTGTGACGGCGGCAGGAAGGCTCATGTGCGGAAGAATCATTTTCGGGAGGTTCTGAATGGAAATACAGTGGTATCCGGGACATATGACGAAGGCAAAACGTCAGATGCAGGAGGATCTGAAACTGATTGATATCATCATTGAGCTGATCGACGCGAGAATTCCTTATTCCGGCCGGAACCCGGATATTCGCAGCATGGGCGCACAGAAATCGAGGCTGATTGTACTCAACAAGGCGGACCTTGCGGATGAGAAAAGGAACAGGCTGTGGATGGAATATTATCAGCAGCAGGGAGCCCAGGTCCTGCTGGCGGATTCGAGAAACAGAGGAACCTTGAAACAGATCCAGCCGCTGATCCGGGAGGCATGCAGAGAGAAAATAGAAAGAGACCGGCGCCGGGGGATCCGGAACCGCACGATCAAAGCGATGGTTGTGGGCATACCGAATGTCGGGAAATCGACCTTTATCAACTCCATGGCCGGAAGGGCTTCGGCAAAGACAGGCAATAAACCCGGTGTCACCAAGGGAAAGCAGTGGATTCATCTGAGTAAGGAACTTGATCTGCTGGATACCCCGGGCATCCTGTGGCCGCGGTTTGACGATCCGAAGGCCGGGGTGCGCCTGGCATTTATCGGCTCTGTCAGTGATGATGTGGTGCAGACCGAGGAACTTTCGCTGGAACTGATCCGCTATCTGACAGCGGAATATCCGGGCATGCTGGAGGCAAGGTATGGCGTCTCCGAATCGGAAGAACCGGTAAAGATTCTGGAGAATATCGCAGTAAACAGGAAATGCCTGTCGGCCGGAAATCAGGTATCATACGAGAAGGCGGCGGCTATCCTGCTGGATGAATTCCGCAGAGGCGCTCTCGGGAGAGTGACGCTGGAGATCCCCGAAGCTTGATGTTTTTACGAAATGTCTCCGTAAAGTCTCAGGCTTTGGTAATGGGGAGGTCAGGCGGCAATAATGAGATCAGGTATGCTGAGGCCGTAAGAAGAAAGGACCGTATGTCAGATATGACGAAGAAAGAGGAAGCGGAATTAAAGCGGGAGGCAAAGCTTCGGAAGGAAATGGAGCGGGTAGAGGCTCTCTGTGAGTTTGAAAAAAAATATCCGGACTGTGAACTGATCTGCGGGATCGACGAGGTGGGAAGAGGACCTCTTGCCGGGCCGGTGATGGCAGGAGCCGTGATTCTTCCGAAGGAGATCCGGATCCGCTATATCAATGATTCCAAGAAGCTCTCCGAGAAAAGACGAGAGGAGCTGTTTGAGGTGATTTCGCGGGAAGCCACTGCGATCGGGATCGGAACGGCTTCTCCGGAGAGGATCGATGAGATCAACATCCTTCAGGCAACATATGAGGCGATGCGGATGGCAGTCGGAAAGCTCGGGGTAAGTCCGGATCTGCTCCTGGTGGATGCGGTTCATATTCCGGATCTGGCGTTCAGACAGGTCTCCATTGTAAAGGGAGACGCGAAGAGCCAGAGCATTGCTGCGGCCAGCATTATGGCGAAAGTTACCAGAGACCATCTCATGGAGGAGTATGACCGGAGATTTCCGGAATACCGGTTCGCGAAGAACAAGGGGTACGGAACGGCAGAGCATATTGCGGCGCTTAAGGAATACGGTCCCTGTCCGATTCACCGGAGAACATTTATCGGCCATTTTGTTGACGTCTGATAAGGCGCGTTTTTGCATTTCCCGATTTTTTTACATAGAAATTCAGTTTTTCTTTCTGGCGACGTGTAAAAAATCCATCCGTCTTTTACATGTTGCATTGCATTTCCAAAATCTTCGCCCTTCACAAGACGGCTGGCGATGCAAATCATTAAATCCACGGAATCGCCGCTCTTCACAAAATGGCCGGTTGGAGAAAAACAAGAATCTAATACGTTTGTCTGTTGGTTCTTGTACCGTCAGTTTTGCACATCTGGGGCAGGAAAAAATCCTGATGATTCTGATCCCCGATTCCGGGGGCAATTTCCCTTGTTTCTGATAATAAAACGAAAATACATGTAACGACCCAGCGCACCATTAATAAAACGAAAATACATGTAACGACCCGGCGCACCATATAATAAAACGAAAATATATGTAACGACCCGGCACACCATATTAAAACAAAAATATATGTAACGATTCATCACATTGTAATTTTGAGCGGAAAAGACTGCTTGTGGGCTTTAAAACGGATGGATTGGAGGAAAAGGGTGAATAAGAGGAAAACGGGATCAAAATACGAAACGCTGGCGGCAAGGTATCTGGAGGATAAGGGCTATCTGATTCTTTGCCAGAATTTCCGGTGCCGCACGGGGGAGATTGACCTGATCGCGAGGGATGAGACGAAGGAACAGAGAACTCTTGTTTTCGTAGAGGTGAAATACAGAAGAAACGGCGCCGCCGGACTGCCCGAGGAGGCAGTCAATGAAAATAAAAGAAGAAGAATCAGCCGGGCGGCAGATTACTTCCGGATGCAGTACCGGATTTCTCCGGATATGCCGTGCCGGTTTGATGTGATAGCGATCGAGGGTGACAGGCTGAGGCACCATGTCAGTGCATTTGAGTATGAGGCGCAGAGGCAGTATTGAATGTATGGAAAGGGACATGGAGAGTTGGCTCTGGGATGCAGGGATGAGAGCCGGCATTGAGAGACGGTATTGGGATGCAACTCAACGAGATAAAACACGCTGCGCGAGTTTTATCTCGCTATCGCGACGCTCGCCGCACACGAATACTTCGCATTCGGCTGCGGCTCACTGTTCGCGTAAAAAAATACTGCCGCACAAATTGAATTGTACGGCAGTTATAGTCTTTATGGTCTGAGTTAGCGTCCGTGCTGCTTGAGAAGCTTATTGATCTTCAGGGTGTTGTCACGCACCTTGTTGATGGATACGTCGTGATTCAGGGTATCAATGATGCTGGCCATGTACTTACCCATCTTCGCGGTGGAATACCACGGGCGGGAGAGCAGTTCCGGTGTCTGGTAGATCAGGTTGGTGGTGATGACCTTCTTGATCATTCCCTTTTCGTAGTATTCATCAAATTTGGCCAGTCCGTCCGTGAACAGACCGAAGGTGCAGCAGACATATACGTTGCGGGCACCGCGGCTTTTCAGCTGTGTCGCGACATCGAGCATGCTGCCGCCGGAGGAAATCATATCGTCGATGACGATGCAGTCCTTGCCTTCTACGGAGTCGCCGAGGAATTCGTGGGCGACGATGGGGTTCTTGCCATTGACGATTCGGGAATAATCACGGCGCTTGTAGAACATGCCCATGTCAACTCCGAGCACATTGGAGAAATAGATGGCGCGGGACATGGCTCCCTCATCCGGGGAGATGATCATCAGGTGGTCATTTGAAATCTGGATATCGGACTCTGTCTTCAGCAGTGCCTTCAGAAACTGATAGGTCGGGAAGAAATTATCAAAACCGTGAAGCGGAATGGAGTTCATGACGCGCGGGTCATGTGCGTCAAAGGTCAGAATATTGGTCACGCCGTAGTCCACGAGCTCCTGCAGGGCAAGCGCACAGTCGAGGGATTCCCTTCCGGTTCTCTTGTGCTGGCGGCTTTCATACAGGAACGGCATCATGACGCTGATTCTGTGTGCCTTTCCGTTTGCCGCGGCGATGACGCGCTTGAGGTTCTGGAAATGGTCATCAGGGCTCATGTGGTTGATGTTTCCGAACTCGCTGTAGGTGACGCTGTAATTGCATACATCAACAAGGATGAAAAGGTCAACGCCCCGTACGGACTCATTGATGACACCCTTGCCCTCGCCGCTTCCGAAACGGGGAAGGTTCACGTCGATGATGTAATTGTCTGTGGCATATCCATAGGTGTCCTTCTTTGCGGTGTTCTGGGCAGAAATCTCCTGCCGGAACTGGATCAGATACTTGTTGATGGTCTTAGCCATTTCTTCGCATCCGGGCAGAGCGATCAGCTTGAGAGGAGCGACTGCAGATGCATTCACCAGATATTTTGTATTAGCCATGAAAGCCTCCGGTATAATGTTTTTTCACAACGGGATGCCCGGAAATTCGCGTAAAAAACGGCTCCGCTATAGCAGATAATGAATTCGCACGGGCGTACACGACACATATTAGCATTGAAAAAAAGGGGTGTCAATGCCTGCTTCCGCGGTCAAGTTGCTTTTTCAGTGCGGATTTGTTATGATTTGAAGGATGATCGGAGGATGGAAAATGGGAAAGACTGCACATATAATAAGGAAAATCGAGCCCGGAAGCATTGCTGAGGAAATGGAAATGGAGCCCGGCGATGAGATCCTGAAGATCAATGGAAACGATATCGAGGATATTTTTGATTACCGGTTTTTAATGAATGACAGTTATATTGTGGTCCTGCTGAAAAAGAAGAAATCCGGCGAAGAATGGGAACTGGAAATTGAGAAGGATCCGGATGAGGACCTTGGTGTGGAGTTTGAAAACGGGCTGATGGATGACTACAAATCCTGCAGCAACCACTGCGTTTTCTGCTTCATAGACCAGATGCCGAAGGGGATGCGGGATACGCTTTATTTCAAGGACGATGATTCCAGGTTGTCTTTCCTTCAGGGCAACTATGTCACGCTGACGAACATGAGCGACAGCGATATCGACCGGATTATCCGCTACCGAATGGAGCCCATCAATATTTCGTTCCAGACCACGAATCCGGAACTCCGCAGGAAGATGCTTCACAACCGGTTTGCGGGAGATGTTTTTCCGAAGGTGAAGCGGCTGGCGGACGCCGGGATCGAGATGAACGGGCAGATCGTTCTCTGTAAAGGCCTGAATGACGGGGAGGAGCTGGAACGGACCATCCGGGATCTCACCGGATACCTGCCTGCTCTCCGGAGCCTTTCCGTTGTTCCGGTTGGGCTCTCCAGGTTCCGGGACGGTCTGTACCCCCTCGAGCCGTTCAATGGAGATGATGCGGCGAAGGTAATTGACCGTATCGAAAGCTGGCAGAAAAAGCTGTACCCAAAGTACGGAGTGCATTTTGTGCATGCGTCGGACGAGTGGTATCTTCTGGCGGGCAGGGACATTCCGGAGGAGGAGCGGTATGACGGCTATCTTCAGCTGGAAAATGGTGTCGGCATGCTGAGGCTTCTGGAGACAGAGGTGAGAGAGGAGCTGCGGGAACGCAGCGGAGATGACAGGACACGGAACCTGACGATTGCGACGGGACAGCTTCCTGCCGATACCATTCGAAAGCTGTGCGGACTGATCCGGGAGAAATATCCGCAGGTCTGCGTCCGGATCGTACCAATCCGGAATGACTTTTTCGGCGAGAGAATCACTGTGTCCGGACTTGTCACAGGGACGGATCTGATTCGTCAGCTGAAGGGAAAGGAACTCGGGGAGGAGCTTTTGATTCCCTGCAATATGCTTCGTTCCGGGGAAAATGTTTTTCTAGATGACATCACGGTTGAACAGGTTATAATGGAACTAAAGGTTCCCGTCACTGTGGTGGATCCGGAGGGAAAGGATTTCTGCCTTGCGGTTCTCGGAGAGACGAAGGGCAGTACACATAGAAGGAGACAGATGTATGAGCAAACCGATCGTAGCAGTTGTGGGACGCCCGAACGTGGGTAAGTCTACATTATTTAATGCTCTTGCAGGAGAGAGAATCTCCATTGTGAAGGATACGCCCGGAGTGACCAGGGACCGGATCTATACCGATGTCAGCTGGCTCTCCCATGAGTTTACGATGATTGATACCGGTGGAATCGAGCCGGACAGCAGCGACGTGATCCTCTCGCAGATGAGAGAACAGGCGATGATCGCCATCGACACCGCGGATGTGATCATTTTTATGACCGACGTTCGTCAGGGACTGACGGACGCGGATTATCAGGTTGCCACCATGCTGCGCAAGAGCCGGAAGCCGATTGTGCTTGCCGTGAATAAGGTGGACAGCTTCAAGACACAGCAGATGGATGTATATGAGTTCTATAACCTTGGTATAGGAGAGCCTTATGCGATTTCTGCAGAAGGAAAGCAGGGACTTGGGGATCTTCTAGATGCGGTGATTTCGAAGTTCCCAGAGGGAGCAGAGGCGCAGGAGGAGGACGAGAATCCCAGAATTGCCGTTGTCGGGAAGCCGAATGTCGGAAAGTCCTCCATTATCAATAAACTGCTCGGCGGTAACCGGGTCATTGTATCGGATATCGCAGGCACCACAAGAGATGCGATCGACACGGTTATTTCCCGGAACGGGAAGAATTATACCTTCATTGATACCGCGGGTCTTCGGAGAAAGAGCAAGATAAAGGAGGACCTGGAGAGGTACAGCATCATCCGGACTGTATCTGCGGTAGAGCGCTGTGATATCGCTGTTGTCGTGATCGACGCGACGGAAGGAATCACCGAGCAGGACGCGAAGATCGCAGGAATCGCCCACGAGAGAGGGAAGGGGCTGATTGTCGCGGTGAATAAGTGGGATGCGGTCGAGAAGGATGATAAATCCGTGAAGGAGTTTACGAACAAGGTGAGAAATACCCTCTCCTTTGCTTATTACGCGGAGATTATCTTCATATCCGCCAAAACCGGACAGAGACTTCCGAAGCTCTTTGACACCATCGATGAGATTTTGGATTCGCAGACGCTTCGTGTGCAGACCGGTGTTCTGAATGACATCCTGACCGAAGCTCTTGCCATGCAGCAGCCGCCGTCAGATAAGGGAAGGAGGCTGAAAGTTTTTTATATGACACAGGTAGCGGTGAAGCCGCCGACCTTTGTAATCTTTGTGAATGAGAAGAAACTGATGCATTTCTCTTATCAGAGATATCTGGAGAACCGGGTGCGTGATGCCTTCGGTTTTAAGGGAACCGCGATCCGTTTCATTATCAGGGAGAGACAGGACAAGGAGGAGAACTGAGAGATGCTTGCACGGGCTTGCAGTCTGCTGATCGGATACGGATTTGGTCTGTTTCAGACCTCTTATTTCATCGGAAAAGCAAAGGGCGTGGACATCCGGAAGATGGGGAGCGGCAACGCGGGAACGACTAACGCGCTTCGCACGCTCGGAACGAAAGCCGGTCTCATGACGATGGCCGGGGACGTAATGAAGTGTATTCTTGCTGTTATTCTTACCTGGCTGATTTTCCGCAATTCATACCCGGAGCTCTTCCCGCTTCTCAAGATCTGGACAGCTGCCGGAGTCATCCTCGGACATGACTATCCGTTCTATATGGATTTTCGAGGGGGCAAGGGAATCGCTGCGACGGCGGGAATGGTCATCGCTTTTGGCGACTGGCCGATGATACTGGTGGGTACGGTGCTGTTCTTTTCGATTTTTTTCGCGACTCACTATGTGTCTCTGAGCTCGCTGTCACTGTCTACGGAGTTTCTGGTATTTCTCTGCGTTTTTTGTGCAATGGGAAGATATTCGATGACAACAGCCCGGCTCACGGAGATGTGTGTGCTTACGGCGATCCTCACCGCACTCGCGTATTTCCAGCATCGTGGCAATATCAAGAGGCTTGCGGCCGGGTGCGAAAGGAAGACTTATCTGAGTCATCGCCATCCGTCGGATAAATAATAACGGTGACTCGCGCATTGCAGCGGGGCCGTGGCGGCACGGCAGATATTAGGGAGGTGAATCGATGGCAAAAATCAGTGTGATTGGTTCGGGAAGCTGGGGGACCGCGCTTACCTGGCTTTTATGCAATAATGGTCACGAGCTGACCCTTTGGTCCTACCGCGCGGAAGAAACGGAAATGTATCAAAAGAATCATCAGAACACGGATAAACTTCCGGGTGTGATTCTTCCGGATTCCGTGGAGTATACGACAGATCTCGGGGAGGCCTGTGCCGGAAGGAATCTCATTGTGCTGGCAGTTCCTTCTCCTGCCCTGAGGAATACGGCACACAAGATGAGTGGACTGGTCCGGCCCGGACTGCTGATCGTCAGTGTGGCAAAGGGGATCGAGGAAAATTCTCTGATGACAATGAGCGAGATCATTGAGCAGGAGATTCCGCAGGCGGATGTGGCTGTTCTTTCCGGCCCCAGTCACGCGGAGGAGGTCGGAAGAGGCCTTCCGACGGCTATTGTCGCCGGGGCGCACAGCAGAGAGACCGCGAACCGGGTGCAGTCCGTCTTTATGTCGCCGGTATTCCGGGTGTACACAAGCTCGGACATGAAGGGAATTCAGCTCGGGGCGGCATTGAAGAACGTGATGGCTCTTGCGGCGGGAATTGCGGACGGGCTCGGATACGGGGACAACACAAAGGCGGCGCTGATCACCAGAGGAAGCGCAGAACTTGCAAGGCTTGGAGGCGCGATGGGCATTCACATGAGAACGCTCTACGGTCTGTCCGGAATTGGTGATCTGATCGTAACCTGCGCGAGTCTGCACAGCCGCAATCGGAAGGCGGGCTATCTGATGGGGCAGGGATATACCATGGAAGCCGCGATGAAGGAAGTGCACCAGGTGGTCGAGGGCGTATATTCTGCCAGGGCGGGAAAAATGCTCGCGGAGAAATATCACGTGGATATGCCGATCGTGAATGAGGTGAATGAAGTGCTCTTTCACGGAAAGCCCGCCCGTGACGCCGTAAATGAGCTGATGCAGCGGGACGGAAAAGATGAGATCGAAGAGTGGGACGAATAAGTTATCCTTTAATCAATCCGTCTGTCAGTCAGTCAGAACCGCCCATTCCGTATCAACAAGATCCTGAGGGATGTGAGCGGTGCGAAGCCCTTCATCCATCGCGTCGATTGCGGTCATCTCCGGTTCTGTGAGGGCAAAATCAAAGATGTCCGCGTTTTCCACGATGCGGGAAGGGTGTACGGATTTCGGAATCACTGAGATGCCCCTCTGTATCAGCCACCGGAGACCGGTCTGGGCGGCCGTTTTTCCGTATTTTTCGCCGATCTTGATGAGAATCTCGCGGTCCTTGTATGCGCCGCGCGCGAGCGGCGCATAAGCCTGAACCTGAATACCGTGGCTCTGGCAGTAATTTACGGTTTCGCGCTGACGCCAGAGGGGATGGCATTCTATTTGATTGAGTACCGGAACAACGCCGGTTTCCTGCTCAAGACATTCGAGCTGAGCCGGGGAAAAATTGCTCACGCCGATGGATCGGGCAAGTCCTGATTCCTTCAGGCGGATCAGTTCCCTCCAGGTCTGCCGGGTACATCCCGGAACCGGCCAGTGAATCAGGTATAGATCGATATAAGCGGTTCCGAGCCTGTCCAGCGTCCGCTGGAAGGCACCCGACACGTCTCCGAGCCGCTGGGCGTTGTTCCAGACCTTCGACGTGAGAAAAATCTTCTCTCTCGGAATATCAAGGTCCCGGATGGCATTTCCCAGAAGTTCTTCATTGCCGTAGACAGAAGCAGTGTCAAACAGCCGATAGCCGCAGCGGTAAGCTGCATCCACGGCAGTATGCATGTCTTTTTCATCAGTTGTCTTGTAAACCCCGAGCCCCAGGAGCGGGATGGAATTCCCGTCGTTCAGGGAGTGAGAGGGGATATTTATCTTCTTAAATACTTCGGTCATAGTCTGATACCTCACATTAAAACATCTGAAATACTCTGCCTATCATTTGATACCCATTGAAAATGATTTACGCGAACAGTGAGCCGCAGCCGAATGCGAAGTATTCGTGTGCGGCGAGCGTCGCGATAGCGAGATAAAACTCGCGCAGCGTGTTTTATTTCGCTTTTGCTCAATTGCTCCGGTTATCTTTGAACATCCGGTTGATAAATATCAGAACGATAAGATGTGACATTGCTTACAGCTGCAAGACGAAGCTGAGAATGCCGGAATGTGCAGAATGCATGAAAAAGTATGGAAATTACGGATGAAATCATTTAAAATAGAGATGTTACCGGAAACATAATATCTGAAAGCGGGGGAAAATGCACAGCGCCATTGATGATATTCCCTGCACAGATGGAAAATATTGCTATTATCATAATACACATTGTGAAAAAGTGCAATCATCACCGCGGCGTAAGGACAGATATGCGCTGTGTTTGCAAAAAAATACAATTTTTTGATACCCTGCGGAAGAATTGTGCAGATTACATTAAAAAGACGTGCCAAAAATGTGCAAGTTTTCGGGCTGGAGAACCCCCTGGGGAGGATGGTGACGGCAACAGACAAAAGCTCTTCCTGTTGTCAAGGATGACTTGTGCATACCTGTACAAAAAGATCGGGATTCAGGAGAAGTTTAATTTTGTGAAAACGTTTTTTTACGTTCACTTTGTACAAAAAACGAGCCCTTCGCCAAATGACTTCTATTGATATTTTCCATGGGTGAGTATATAATCAAAGTGATTGTGAAAAGAATATCATGCTTGTTTTTTTCAGCAATTGATCATTTCAGCGGAGGTCTCTCATGCATATTTTAAGAGATGAAAATGGAAATCTGATTCCTCACGGTGCGCACGATCATGATCACCACGATCACGATCATGCGGCAGCCTGTGATGCCGGATGCGGAAACTGTGAACCGGAAAGCGGGAAGTGCAAGGATCAGACATTTGCTTTACTGAACTATATGGTTCAGCACAACACACAGCACGCCGCGGAAGCGGAGAAGATGGCCGGCCAACTGGAGAATCAGGGACTGGCAGATGTTGCGGCACAGATCAGGGAGGGCGTCACCGAATATCAGAAGGGCAACATGTATCTGAATATCGCTCTGACACTTTATAAGGAACACCTGAAGGAAAAGGCCGGAGAGGAGCACTGACGCAGAAGACACAGCAAAGGAGTTGATAGAAATGTGTCTCGCAACCGTATATAAAGAAAGCGACAATACCGTAATCATGGAAAACACCGCACGAATCGATGTGGACGGTGATTTTGTGATTGTAGAAGATATTGTCGGAGAACAGACAAGAATTCAGGGCAGAATCAAGTGGGTGGATCTTGCGGCGAGCAAGGTTATGCTGGTCTGCGACTGATGAAGCGCGAACGCGCGAAATCCGAATATGCGCGGGCAGTGAGCCACATCCGCTCACACAAAGTGTAAAGCGGTGGGGTGAACGCCGCGACAGACCGACGAAGTCGGTCACCTGTAGGATTGCGGGAGTGCGAAGCACGGAGCAATCCGTAGCTTATACAGTATGTGGAACGATTTATCATATGGGCGTTTGCTGCAGATGCAGATAAGGAAACAGGAGGTGTAATCGCCAATGGCGCATGTGATTGCCGTTGCAGGCAAGGGCGGTGTCGGAAAGACGACACTGACTGCATTATTAATACAGTATCTCTGTAAGAGCGGGAAGGGTCCCGTGCTTGCGGTGGATGCGGATGCAAATTCAAATCTTAACGAAGTTCTCGGAGTCGAGGCACCGCCGACACTCGGAGAGATTCGTGAAGAGATCAATCATGCGGAGGATTTTGGAAGCAAGCTTCCCTCCGGAATGAGCAAGGCGGAGTACGCGCAGTTCCGTTTACAGGGCGCGCTCACAGAGGAGGATGATTTTGACCTCCTGGTCATGGGGCGTACTCAGGGGAAGGGATGCTACTGCTACGTCAACGGACTGCTTCAGACACAGCTTCAGAAGCTTCAGTCGAACTATCCCTACATTGTAGTGGACAATGAGGCGGGACTTGAACATATCAGCAGGGGCATTCTTCCAAGTATGGAGACGGCAATTCTTGTCAGTGACTGCTCCAGAAGAGGCGTTCAGGCTGCCGGAAGGATCAAGGATCTGATTGCAGAGTGTCATCTGAACCCGGAGAGAATCGGACTGATTGTCAACCGTGCTCCGAACGGAAAGCTCAATGAGGGCACAAAAGAGGAAATCGAGAAGCAGGGCCTGGAGCTGCTCGCGGTGGTTCCGGCAGATGATACCGTGTATGAGTTCGATTGCGATGGAAAACCATCTGTTGATCTCCCGGAGGATTCACCGGTAAGAGCTGCTCTGATGGAGGCAGTCAAAAAGCTGGGACTCTGAGATCCGGATGCGGGTAACGTACCGGAGGGGCGTAAGCCGGGTACGTATTTCATTTCGAATGCTGGCACAGGCGATGCAGTGGTTCTGCTGCCTGCGGCAGAGCGGTTCTGTGATGAGGGACCGCAGATAGATTATATTTTTGTTTAATTAACTTAATAAACCATTATACTTTTGAGGAGGACAAAAGCATGGCATTCAGACCGTATACGATCGAAGAACTCGAGGCGGCCACCAACAGATTATTGGAAACTGGCGCAAAAGTAGGAGCGGATTCCTATCAGGCCAGACTGAAGAATCAGACCCCGCACTGCGGATTCGGTGAGAAGGGAATCTGCTGCCGGATCTGCCGCATGGGCCCGTGCCGTATCACACCGAAGGCACCTCGCGGAATCTGCGGCTGCGACGCGCATGGAATTGTTGGAAGAAACTTCCTGCGTTTTGTAGCGGGAGGCGCTGCCACCCATTCAGATCACGGACGTTCCATCTGCTACACCCTTTACAATACAAAGCCGGAAGGCCCGTACACCGTGAAGGATCCTGAGAAACTGACCCGTATCGCGAAGGAGTGGGGCGTTGAGACTGAGGGAAAGGATATCTATGACCTCGCTCACGAGGTTGCGTACATGGCAATGGAGGAGTACGGAAAGGTATTCGGCACGCAGAGATGGCTGTCGAGAGCTCCGGAGCACACCAGAGAGCTCTGGCACAAGGCGGAGATTGAGCCGAGAGCAATCGACCGTGAGATTTCCTGCTCCATGCATATGACACATATGGGCAACTCCTCTCTGCCGGAGGCACTGATCCGTCAGTCTCTGAGAGCCGGAATGTCCGACGGATGGGGCGGTTCCATGGCCGGAACCGAGTTCTCCGATGTTCTGTTCGGAACACCGAAGCCGGTTGACACAAGCGCGAACCTTGGCGTAATGGTCGAGGAGAACGTAAATATCGTTGTACACGGACACGATCCGGCACTTTCCGAGCTTGTCTGTGACTATGCGGAAGATCCCGAGATGATCGAGCTCGCCAAGAGCGTCGGCGCAAAGGGAATCACCGTATCCGGCGTGTGCTGCACATCCAATGAGGTTGCGATGCGCCGCGGAATCCCGATGGCAGGAAACTTCCTGCAGCAGGAAAATGTAGTTCTGACCGGAGCCTGCGAGGCGATTGTTGTTGATGTTCAGTGTATCTTCCCGGCACTTGGACCCCTGTCCAAATGCTTCCACACAAAGTTCATCACAACTTCTCCGATTGCCAGAATGCCAGATTCCGATTTCATCGAGTTTGATGTAGATGACGCGGATAAGCAGGCAAAGCTGATCGTTGAGACGGCTGTGAAGAACTTCAAGAACAGAAAACCGGAGCTTGTACATATCCCGCAGCTGAAGACAAAGGCAACCGTCGGATATTCTGTTGAAGCAATCAAGAAACAGCTCAACGTGGTTACAAACTCTCAGGTGGACGAGCTGGATACGCTTCAGCCGCTGGTTGACTGCATCACATCCGGTGTTATCCGCGGATGCGTTGCGATGGTCGGCTGCAATAACCCGCGTGTTCGTCCGGATACCGCTCACATCGGGCTGATGAAGAAGCTGATCGAGAACGATATTCTGATTGTCGCATCCGGATGTTCGGCACAGGCAGCGGCAAGAGTCGGACTCATGGATAAGGAGGCAAAGGAGATCTGCGGAACCGGTTTGAAGACCGTTTGTGAACTCGCAGACATCCCGCCGGTTCTTCATATGGGATCCTGCGTAGATATCAGCCGTATGTGCGTACTGGTATCGGATCTGGCAAAACAGGCTGGCTGCAATATTTCTCAGCTTCCTGTTGTCGGCTGCGCTCCGGAATGGATGTCCGAAAAGGCAGTATCCATCGGAAACTATGTGGTTGCTACCGGAATTGATACCTTCCTTGGAGTTGAACCTGGAGTATCCGGATCGGATCAGATCACTGACCTTCTTACCGGTGGAATCCGCGACTGGGTTGAGGCTGCATATACCTTCGAGCCGGATATCGATAAGCTTGGTGACGAGATGATCGAGAGAATCGAGGAGAAGAGAAAAGCACTCGGAATCTGATCAAAAGCCGCACAGACAGATTTACAAATGCAGGCCGGCGCACCCGGATGCGGGACGCCATAGAAAAGTATCAGCTGCGGATCGCTTCGTGACCTGCATCTTCGCGGGTTCCGGGGCTGTCCGCCGCTGTTTCCGGCTGCTTTTGCGCAGATTATCCGTGTGATAAGAACGTGAGCGGCCGGAATTATTCAGCAGAGTTGGAGGCTTTATTAATGAAGATAGCGATCACCGGAAAAGGCGGCGTCGGCAAGACCACGTTTGCGGCAACACTGGCCAGGATGTATGCGGATCAGGGCAATGGGGTGCTTGCGGTGGATGTGGATCCGGACGCAAACCTTGGACTGGCGCTCGGTTTTTCAGAAGACGAACTCGACCAGATCGTTCCGATCACAAAGATGCGTGAGCTGATTAATGAGAGGACTGATCTGGACGAAATTACGAATATGTACAAGCTGAATCCGAAGGTTGATGATCTTCCGGATAAGTTTGCAAGAGAGAAGAACGGCGTGAAGCTTCTTCTTCTCGGAACCGTAGATACAGCGGGCCGCGGGTGCGTCTGCCCGGAGCACGTGCTGCTCCGAAGACTGATTCATCATCTGATGCTTCGCAGCAACGATGTGGTGATCATGGATATGGAGGCAGGACTGGAGCATCTCGCAAGAGGAACCACAAAGGGAATGGACCAGTTCATTGTCGTGATCGAACCGGGGGCGAGGAGCATTCAGACATACAAAAATGTAAAACGGCTTGCCGCTCAGCTTGGCATCAACGATGTCAATGTAGTGGCAAATAAGATCCGTGACGAGAAGGATGAAGAATTTATCCGATCCCGGATACCGGAGGAAAATATCCTCGGATTCATACACTATAATACGGATATCATGGATGCCGACAGGCAGGGCTGTTCACCGTATGATTACAGCAGGCAGCTCCTTGAAGAAGTTAGTTCTATTAAAGAAAAAATAGATCAAATAAAAAACGCGGAGGTAGAAAAATGACTTTATTTGATGTGATTTTTCAGGGAAATGATGCAGTTTACGGACTGACAGAAAAGGCCGTAGACGATGCCATCGCAAAGTATGGCGCAGACAAAAAGGTAGGCTTTCCGGGGACTGCATACAGCATTCCGTGCTATTATGCTGTTACAGGAACCAAGGTCGGCACACTCGGCGAGCTGAAAGATGCGCTTGCGGTTGTCAAGACACTTATGACAAGAGGGGCAAAGCTGAATGACGCTCTGATGTCCGGTGTAGCAACGGCTCTTCTTGCGGAGTTCATCGAGGTTCTCAAGTATATCGATAACGATACGCCATATGAGGCTCCTTACACAGGTCATCTGCCGGATCCGGTTATCCGTGAGCTCGGTGTTCCGCTTGTTACCGGAGACATTCCAGGCGTTCCGGTTATCATCGGTGAGGCTCCGACAGCAGAAGAGGGCGCAGCCCTTGTTAAATCCTATCAGGAGCAGGGACAGCTCGTTACACTGGTCGGCGGAATCATTGATCAGTGCGCGCAGCAGAAGGTTAAGATGGGCGCTAATGTCCGTGTAATCCCGCTTGGCAAGGATATCACAGCTGTTGCACATGTCGTTTCTGTCGCGATCCGTGCGGCTCTGATCTTTGGCAACATCAAACCGGGTGACGCCGCAGGACTCATGGCATATACCAAGGAGCGCGTTCCGGCATTTGTCAATGCTTTTGCTCCTCTGAACGAAGTTATCGTGGCTGCCGGCGCCGGCGCGATCGCGCTTGGATTCCCGGTTATCACGAACGAGGATACCTTCGCGGTTCCGGAATGCCTGATTCCGAAGGTCCCGGTAGAAAAGATGAATGCTGCTTCCCTGGAAGCGAGAAACATCAAGATCAAGATTACAAAGGTAGATATTCCGGTTTCTTTCGGCTCCGCGTTCGAAGGTGAAATCGTACGCCGCGGTGACATGCAGGTTGAGTTTGACGGTTCCCGTGTGGATTGCTGCGAGCTCGTACATATGAAGGATCCGTCAGAGGTTGAGGATCACTCCTTCGAGCTGATCGGACCGGACTTCGATGAATTCCCGGTCGGCAGCAAGCAGTCTATCGCCTATGTGGTTGAGGTTGCCGGAAAGAACATGCAGGCAGACTTCGAGCCGGTATTTGAGCGTAAGTTCCATTCTTACCTCAACTGCATCGAGGGTCTGATGCACACCGGTCAGCGTGATATGATCCGTATCCGTATCAGCAAGGATACCTTCAATGCCGGCTTCCGCGCAAAGGATCTTGCAGAGGTTCTGTACACCCAGATCAAGAACGAATTTGCCGCTGTTGTAGACAAATGTCAGGTAAAGATTTACACCAAGCCGGAGGACTGCACAAGAATTCGTCATGAGATTGCCATTCCGATGTTTGACAAGCGTGACGAGAGACTGTCGAGCATGACTGATGAGGCAGTTGATGTATATTACAGCTGCATCATGTGTCAGGCATTCTCTCCGAGCCATGTATGTATCGTAACTCCGGAGCGTCTTGGACTGTGCGGAGCCGTATCCTGGTTCGATGCAAAGGCAACGCATGAGCTGGATCCGAACGGACCCTGCCAGGTTGTTACAAAGGAGCGCCCGATCGATGAGAGAATCGGTGAGTATGAGGATGTAAACGAGGCAGTCAAGAAGTTCTCCCAGGGTGCGCTTGATGATGTATCTCTGTATTCCATTATGGAGAAGCCGATGACATCCTGCGGATGCTTCGAGTGTATCTGCGGTATTGAGCCGTTCTCCAACGGTGTCTGCATCGCAAACCGTGAGTATGCAGGTCAGACTCCTCTCGGAATGACATTCTCAGAGCTCGCTTCCATGACAGGCGGCGGTGTTCAGACACCGGGCTTCATGGGACATGGCAAGCATTTCATCGCATCCAAGAAGTTCATGAAGGCAGAGGGCGGAATTGCCAGAATCGTATGGATGCCGAAGGATCTGAAGGATCAGGTTGCGGATGCTGTCAATAAGACCGCGAAGGAACTGTACGGAATCGACAACTTCTGTGATATGATCGCGGATGAAACCGTTACGACCGATCCTGAGGAGCTGGTTGCATGGCTGACCGAGAAGGGACATCCGGCACTCAGCATGGATCCGATGATGTAATTCGTTGATCAGGCTGGTCGGAAAAGGCGTTTATGGGGACGCCTTTTCCGGCAGGCTTTTTTACGCGAACAGTGAGCCGCAGCCGAATGCGAAGTATTCGTGTGCGGCGAGCGTCGCGATAGCGAGATAAAACTCGCGCAGCGTGTTTTATCTCGTTGTGGTATTTCACCTGTCAGGATGGAATATTGATGCATTTTTTGGTATGATAGAAGGGTAACAATTCCGGCATCGCAGAAGCTGCCTGTGTATTTTTGCTGACAGATAACCTGGCGGAGCCGGCAGAAGTTTAAGATTGTTATACTATTTTTACTCGCTTAGGAGGAACAAGAGAAATGCCGTTTAACCGTAAAGCACACAAATTCAATGCCTCTATTAATGAGGTTGAAATCGGAACAGGCGACAAGGCGATCAAGCTCGGAGGGGAGAATACATTTCCTTTCTACAGCTTTGACGGGTCGCTCGGCTCCGGCCCGAAGATCGGCGTTGAGATCACAGATCTTGGTCTTGACGGAGAGCCGGATGGCGTAAAGGCTTATTACGCGGGATGCAATACCATCGGCGAAATCGCCAAGAAGGCAGCACAGATGCCCGGCGGAGATTTTGTCGTACTTCGTTTGGCTGGCGGAGATCCGAACGGAGCAAACAAATCAGTGGATGATCTGGTAGCGGTTGCAAAGGAAGTTGCCGATGCCATCGACACTCCGCTGGTTGTGGAAGGCTGCAAGAACGTTGAGAAGGATGCGGATCTTCTCGCGAAGGTTGCGGGAGCCCTTCAGGGAAAGAATATTCTGGTAATGTCAGCGAAGGAAGAGAACTACAAGGCAATCGGCGCAGCTGCGGGCCTTGCTTACGGTCAGAAGGTCGGAGCAGAATCCGCGGTTGATATCAACCTTGCAAAACAGCTGAACGTAGTAATGACGCAGCTCGGCGTTCCGGCATCCAGTATCGTGATGAATACCGGTTCCGCAGCGGTCGGATACGGCTTTGATTACACGATTTCCACATTTGACCGTGTACGTGCGGCGGCACTCGGACAGGATGACAAGATGCTTCAGATGCCGATCATCACACCGGTTGCTTCCGAGACATGGGCAGTGAAGGAATCTACGGCTGCAGAGGAAGATGCTGATGAAGGATGGGGACCGGTTGAGGCCCGCGGAATTTCCATGGAGGTTCAGACCGCGACAGCCTGCCTTGTTTCCGGTTCTGATGCTGTAATTTTGAAACATCCGGAATCTGTTAAAACAATTTCCAGGTTAATCAAGGAATTAGTCTAAGAGAGCAGAGGAGGATAAAGAATTATGGCATTAAGTGGTATTCAGATTTTCAAACTGACCCCGAAGAAAAACTGTAAGGAATGCGGATGCCCGACATGTATGGCATTCTCCATGAAGGTAGCGCAGGGCGCAAAGCAGATCAGTGAGTGCCCGCATATGTCTGCAGAGGCTCTGGAGCAGCTCTCTGAGGCAACTGCTCCGCCGATGAAGACGATTAAGGTAGGAGCGGGAGACAGCGAGCATACGCTCGGCGGAGAGACGGTTCTGTACAGACATGAGAAGACCTTCGTAAATAAGACTGTTTACGCGGCAAACATCTGCACCTGCATGGATGACGCGGAGATCGATGCAAAGCTCGCACAGGTTCCTTCTGTAGACTACGACCGTATCAACGAGCGTATGTATACAGAGATGATCAATGTAAACTTCGGTAAGGATACGACACCGGAAAGATTCGCTGAGGTGGCAAAGAAGGCTGCAGCGGTTCGCCCGGTTATCCTTTCCGTAAAGGATGAGGCAGCGGCAAAGGCTGCACTGGATGCGGTTAAGGATACCAAGCCTGTGCTTGACGGAGCGGACGCTTCCAACTACGAGGCATTCAGCAAGCTTGCGACCGATGCCGGTGTTGTGCTTGGTGTCGGTGGTACTAGTATCGACGAGCTGTATGATACCGTTCAGAAGCTTGAGAAGCTTGGCAATAAGAACCTGATTCTCGATGTGACAATGGATTCCATCAAGGCTACGTTTGAGGCTGCTGTTATTATCAGACGTGCGGCACTGGCAGACGGAGACCGCAGCTTCGGATATCCGTCCATTGTAAAGGTCAACAAGCTGACCGATGACAGAGAGCTTCAGCAGTCTCTCGTTGCTCTGTTCACACTGAAATACGGCTCCATCGTCGTTGTGGACACCATGGATTACGCTATGGCCCTTCCGCTCTACGGACTGCGTCAGAACCTGTTCACTGATCCGCAGAAGCCGATGAAGGTCGCACCGGGAATCTATCCGATCAACGGAGCAGATGAGAACTCTGTATGCCTGACGACCGTTGACTTCGCTCTTACGTACTTCCTTGTATCCGGTGAGCTGGAGAGATCCGGAGTACCCTGCAATCTGATTATTTCCGATGCCGGCGGACTTTCCGTACTGACATCCTGGGCTGCAGGAAAGCTCTCCGCAACCTCCATCTCCAAGTACATCCAGGAGAACGTTGAGGGCAAGATCAAAAATCGTACCCTTATCATTCCTGGTAAGGTCGCTGTTCTGAAGGGAGATCTTGAGAACAAGCTTCCGGGCTGGAAGATTGTAGTGGCTCCTCTTGAGGCAGTTCAGCTTGTGAAGTTCCTGAAGGATATGAAAGCAAACGGAGAGATCTGATCTCTTCGGGCAGGGTGGACAGCAGTTATGCTGCCCGTCCCGCGGCAAAATCTATATAAAAGTATAAAGGAGACAAAAACATGGCAAAATTCGTTACAATCGGTGAACGCATCCATTGCATTTCCCCGGCAATCCGCAGAGCTATGGACAACAAGGAGCCGGAGGCTATTCTGAAGCGTGCAAAGGAGCAGATTGACGCAGGCGCTACGTATCTTGACGTTAACATCGGACCTGCTGAGAGCAACGGACCGGAGCTTATGAAATGGGCGGTTGAGCTTATTCAGAGCAATTTTGACAACGTTCCGCTTGCGCTGGATACCTCCAACAAGGCAGCGATTGAAGCGGGAATTTCCGTTTACAACCGTTCCAAGGGCAAACCGATCGTGAACTCCGCGGATGCAGGAGACCGCATGAGCAACATCGACCTTGCTGCGGCAAATGATGCAATTGTTATCGCACTTTGCTCCAACGGACCGATCGCTGCCGATAACGATGAGCGTATGATGCATTGCCAGAATATGCTTGAACACGGCATGGAGCTCGGTATGGAAGCTGAGGATCTCTGGTTTGATCCGCTGTTCGTCGTTGTAAAGGGAATGCAGGACAAGCAGATGGAGGTTCTGGAGTGCATCAAGATGTTCTCCGATATGGGACTGAATTCTACCGGCGGTCTTTCCAACAACTCCAACGGAATGCCGAAGAACATCCGCCCGATCATGGATTCTGCACTTGTTGCCATGGCAATGATGCAGGGTCTTACCTCTGCAATTGTGAATCCGTGCGATCAGAGACTGATGGAGACAATCAAGTCCTGTGATGTATTCAAAGGCAACACACTGTATGCAGATTCCTATCTGGAGCTGTAATCACAGAGGATGGAAAAACAGGCTCCGGGAAGAATACTTCCCGGAGTCTGTTGCTGTATAAGGCTGTCGTCAAGCGGAAAGCTTTTGTGCATGTGAAGCATGGTAAGAAGTCCGGAACGGAAACAACGATGAATTTTACACAGGATAAAAGTCTCTCTGCATGCGAAGCATGCTCGGAAAACAGCATACATATTGTGGTGTCCTGCTTGCGGGGCAAGTGGTGACACGGGGCTGATACAGCCGGATAACCGGTGTGATAACCGCCGGATCCGTTACCGGAGAGAGAACAGTAGAAGGTGGAGGTAAGGTATGTACAAGATTACATTTGTGACAGAGGAAGGCAGCCGGACGGAAGCCTTTGCAAATGATGGAGAAACGATTCTGTCTGTAGCGCAGAAGAGTAATGTCGCGATTGACGCACCCTGTTCCGGGAATGCTTCGTGCGGAAAGTGCCGGGTAAAAATCGTGTCAGGGGAAGTGGAGTCCAGGCAGACGCGGCACATCACGGATGAGGACTATGCGGCAGGATGGAGACTGGCCTGCGCCAGCAAGGTGATCGGGGATGTCACAGTTGAAGTTCCGGATATTGCTTCCGCCTACAAGAGCAGAATGCGGGTCGCGGATTTGAGTTCTCCTGCTGAGCTGAAAATCTTCCGGGATGCGACGGATCAGGTAAAGAAGGCGGGGATTGAGTACCGGAATAATATGGATGTCATCGAGATCCGGATGGATGCTCCGACGCTGGATGATACCAGGCCGGACAATGAGAGAGTTGTGGATGCGATCGAGGAGAAAACCGGGATTGAGAAAGTGAGCCTGCCTTATTCTGTCATGCGGAAAATGGCGCATGTCCTCCGGGTGAGCGATTTTCATGTGAAATGTGTCGTCCGGACGACCGGGAAAAATGTGTTTGTATATGACATGCTTCCGGCCTCCGTTGATGTTGTGATTGGCGGACTTGCGGTTGATATCGGTACCACTACGGTTTCCGCGGTGCTGCTGAATATGAAGACCGGAGAAATCCTCGGAAAGGCGTCATCGGGCAACGGTCAGATCCGTTATGGAGCAGACGTCATCAACCGGATCATTGAATCTCAGAAACCGGGAGGTGGTAAAAGACTCCAGGACGCGGTGATCAAGGAAACGATCAATCCGCTGATTCAGGAAATCTGCCGGGCGGCAAAATTTCCGAAGAGCCACATCTACCGAATGGCTGTCGCGGGAAATACGACGATGAACCATCTTCTGTTCGGCGTCGATGCGGATCCGATCCGAAAGGAACCCTATATTCCGACGTTCTTCAAGACGAATTCACTGTTTGCCTCGGATATCGGAATCGACATTCACCCGGATGCACACATCATTCTGGCTCCGAATATCGGAAGCTATGTGGGAGGCGACATCACAGCAGGAGCGTTCATCAGCATGATCTGGAACCGTCCGGAGATGTCGCTGTTCATTGATCTTGGAACGAACGGAGAGCTGGTGCTGGGAAATTCCGATTTTCTCGTGAGCTGCGCATGTTCAGCAGGACCCGCGTTTGAGGGAGGCGATATCAGCTGCGGTATGCGCGCGACAGACGGCGCGATCGACGCGATCACGATCGACAAGGAGACGATGGAGCCGACGCTCAGCATCATTGGAGATAAGGGGCAGAAGCCGGTCGGCCTGTGCGGATCAGGGCTGATTGACACTATCGCTGAGCTGTATATCAACGGGATTATCAATCCGAAGGGAAAGTTTGTCCGTGAGGGGGAGAGAATCCGACACGACAAATACGGAATGGGAAGCTATGTCATTGCATATGAGAAGGATGCAGACAGCGTTAAGGACATTGAAATCACAGAGGTTGACATCGACAACTTCATCCGTGCGAAGGGAGCCATTTTTTCCGCGATCCGCACGATGCTCAGGCAGCTGGAGCTTCCTGTCGAAGTTATCGATGATGTATATGTGGCAGGCGGAATCGGCAGTGGCATAAACATGAAAAACGCGGTTACGATCGGAATGTTTCCGGACATACCTCTTGAGAAATTCCATTACATTGGCAATTCCTCTCTGACGGGTGCGTACAGCATGCTGCTGTCGGGAGATGCTGAACGAAAGGTGTATGAGATTGCGCGCAGCATGACTTACATGGAACTTTCCACAGTGAATACGTATATGGATGAATTCGTCGCATGCTGTTTCCTGCCGCACACGGACAGCACGCTGTTCCCGTCCGTAAAGCTCAGATGACGGCAGAAATCTTTAATTGGGCAAATTGTACAAATAATTTCAAAAAGATTCCGCAAAGATCACGGACGGTCTGATTGTTATTTATTTCACACAAATATTGGTTAGACTGAACAAAAAACAGGAGATTGAGTCAAAAAGATATGATTCAATCTCCTGTTTTTTGTAGGAGATTGCACAATTTTTGAGGAAAATTATTTGCGCCAGAACGAGAAAATGACAGTAAATAAAAGATATAAAAGCATACATGATTGAATTATATTAAATATAATTAGAAATAACAGAATAATATTAAAAAAAGAAGTAGATGACTATTGTAAACTGTGTTACAATAATTACCGGTACAGTATAGTATATGAGATGCTGTCTTAAAGGAGGATATTTTAGTATGGGCTACAAATCAGACATTGAGATTGCTCAGGAATGTGTAATGGATCCGATCTCGAAGGTCGCTGAAGCAGCGGGTATCGACGAGGAGTATCTGGAGTACTACGGAAAGTATAAGGCGAAGATCTCCGACAAATTAATGGACAAACTGGATAAGCCGGACGGAAAGCTGGTTCTTGTCACCGCAATCAATCCGACTCCGGCAGGCGAGGGCAAGACAACGACTTCCATCGGTTTGATTGATGCCCTTTCCAGATTAGGCAAGCATCCGGTAGGTGCGATCCGTGAGCCTTCGATGGGACCTGTATTCGGTGTCAAGGGCGGAGCCGCAGGCGGCGGCTATGCTCAGGTTGTGCCGATGGAGGACATTAATCTTCATTTTACCGGCGACATGCATGCCATCGGAGCTGCGAACAACCTTCTCGCGGCAATGGTAGACAATTCCATTCAGCAGGGAAATCCGTTCAACATTGACCCCAGAAAGGTGATCTGGAGACGCTGCGTAGATATGAACGACCGTCAGCTCAGAAACGTAATCGATGGTCTTGGAACCAGACTTGACGGTGTTCCGCGTTCTGACGGATTTGATATCACCGTGGCTTCTGAGGTTATGGCTACCTTCTGTCTTGCAAAGGATCTGATGGATCTGAAGAAGAGATTGTCAAAGCTTATCGTCGGCTACACCTATGGCAAGGCTTCAGAGGAGAAGCCGGTTACAGCCGGAGATCTCGGCGCAGCCGGAGCAATGACCGCCCTTCTGAAGGATGCGATCAAGCCGAACCTGGTTCAGACGCTGGAGCATACGCCGGTTCTGGTTCATGGAGGCCCGTTCGCCAATATCGCGCACGGCTGCAACTCCGTTATCGCTACACGCACAGCTCTGAAGCTCGGTGATTACTGTGTGACAGAGGCCGGATTCGGCGCGGATCTGGGAGCGGAGAAGTTCCTGGATATCAAGTGTCGTTTTGCAGGCCTTAAGCCAAACGCGGTTGTGATTGTCGCTACCGTTCGTGCTCTGAAGTACAACGGCGGAGTCGCAAAGGCGGATCTGAACAATGAAAATCTTGAGGCTTTGGAAAAAGGCCTTCCGAACCTGCTCAAGCATGTAAGCAATATCAAGAACGTATATCATCTTCCCTGCGTGGTTGCGATCAATGCGTTCCCGACCGATACAAAGGCGGAGCTTGATCTTGTTGAGGAGAAGTGCAAAGAGCTCGGCGTAAATGTCTGCCTGTCCGAGGTATGGGCTAAGGGCGGCGAAGGCGGTATTGATCTTGCCAAAGAGGTGGTACGTCTCTGCGAGCAGGACAATTCCACATTCACCTACAGCTATGAGCTTGAGGGTACCTCAATCGAGGATAAGCTGAATGCCATTGTTCAGAAGGTATATGGCGGAGATCATGTTGAATTCACAGCGAACGCGAAAAAGCAGCTGAAGAAGCTGGAAGATGCGGGATACAGCAATGTTCCGATCTGCGTGGCGAAGACACAGTACAGTCTCACGGATGATCCGACCAGACTCGGCGCACCGAGCGGTTTTGTTGTAACAGTCCGTAATTTGAAGATTTCGGCGGGAGCAGGCTTTATTGTAGCGCTTACCGGTGAAATCAGCACAATGCCGGGACTTCCGAAGCATCCGGCGGCAATGGACATCGATGTGGATGAGAACGGCAAGATCACAGGCCTGTTCTGAGATGACCTTCTGCGTCCGGCTGATCCGGTAAAGCTTATAGGGACTGTACTTTCATGTACAGGGTGAAATAACCAGTGTGCCTGCGGTTTTCTTGCTGTTCAACGGCAGTTGCCGCGGGCACATTCTGTATCTGCGCGGGCGGAAAACCGCAGCCGGGGCAAAGAGGATCAGAGGTCGGGATAATGTTACGAAATCCGCGGAGTGTACCTTATCTCGTCAGCTAAAAGATAAACGTCCAATACATTGTGCCATGAGCTGTATTAATTTATAAAATCTATAATGAAGGTCCGGATTTATATGCGCTGCGGATTCCGCGACGGGTGATCTGTTTGCGTTTCCGGATAATGAATAACGGATGGTGTATGTAGTGATCTAACGTTTCAGAATCAGAAAAGGAGGCAGACTATTCAGTGAGTGATGAAAAAGTAATGAATCAGAAGGATTCAGCGGGACAGACTTACAGATTCACAGATCTTTCCTGCGAAGAGTTTACGGAAAAGCTTTCCTCGAAGGCTCCTGTACCCGGCGGCGGCGGAGCTTCAGCTCTTGTAGGCGCCCTTGGGGCGGCGCTCTGCAACATGGTGGGGAATCTCACGGTTGGCAAGAAGAAATATAAGGATGTTGAAGCGGAGATTCTGGATCTGATGGAAAAGGTCACGAAACTTCAGCAGGAGCTGCTCGAGTGCGTGGAGGAGGATGCAAAGGCGTTTGCTCCGCTGGCAGCCGCATACGGGCTTCCTCACGCGACGCCTGAAGAGCAGGCACATAAGGCGGAAGTTCTTGAGGAATGTCTGAAGGGCGCATGCAGCGCGCCGATGCAGATCATGCACAAGATCTGTCGCGTGATCTCTATGATCCGTGTCTTCCAGACGAAGGGATCGGTTCTTGCGGTAAGTGATGCGGGAGTTGCGGCGGCTCTCTGCAGCGCGGCTCTCCGGGGAGCGAGTCTGAATGTGTACATCAACACGGGATCCATGAAGGACCGGGAGTACGCGGAGATGCTGAACAGAGATTGTGATGAGATGCTGGACATCTATTGCTCCCTGGCGGATCAGATTTATCAGGAAGTACTCCGGAAGCTGAATCCGTGACAGGGTTCACTGTATCGACAGACCTCTTGCAATTTCATGGAGAAGAAGAGGCCGGAGTGATCTCTGCATGTGAAGAAGAGGCCGGAATGGTCTGTCAGATCTTGTGACGTGGAGTCAAAGAGACGAGCGTGACCTTTTAAACCTGTGGAAATGCAGAGCTTTGGGCGGCAATACGAATCAATATCATTATAGAAAGAGGGATTGACAGAAATGGCAAAACAGTTATTGGGCAAGGAAGTAAATGCGGATCTGAACCAGCAGATCATTGACCGGGTCAATGCGCTGAAGGAAAAGGGGGTCGTTCCCACCCTCGGAATCATTCGTGTAGGCGAAAAGGACGCGGATCTGTCATATGAGCGCGGTGCAACTAAGCGGTGTGAAAAACTCGGCGTGGAATACAAGAAATTTGTATTTCCCGAGAACGTTTCTCAGGAAGAGCTGATGGGCGCCATCGATCAGGTGAACAAGGACAGTTCGATTCACGGAGTGCTGATTTTCCGTCCGCTGCCGAAGACGCTGGATGAGAAGGCGGTCATTGCGGCTCTCGATCCGGAGAAGGATATCGATGGAATCACAGACGGATCCATGGTAGGTGTCTATACTGGTCAGAAAAAGGGCTTTCCTCCCTGCACAGCACAGGCGGTAATGGAGATCCTCAGACATTATCAGGTGGATCTGAAGGGAAAGAAGGCTGTCGTCATCGGAAGAAGCCTGGTTATCGGAAAGCCGGTTGCAATGATGCTGCTGAAGCAGAACGCGACCGTTACCATCTGCCACACCAAGACAAAGGATATGGCAGCGGAGGCGAGGGAGGCGGATGTTCTTGTGGTCGCAGCGGGACACCGTGACGTTGTCGATGACACTTTTGTGAGACCGGGACAGATGGTAATCGATGTGGGTATCAACGTGAATGACGAGGGGAAACTCTGCGGAGATGTTTCTTACGACAAGGTGGAGCCGATTGTTGATGCGATTACACCGGTGCCGGGAGGCGTGGGAAGCGTAACGACATCTGTTCTTGTAAGCCATGTTGTTGAGGCGGCTGAAAGGAGTCTTGAGAAATGAGTGCATTCGATGAGAAATTCGGGGAATTGAAGAATTCCGCGAAAGAGCTCGGAAGCAGAATCGGGAAGGGTGCGCAGGATCTCGGAAGCGCGGCTTCCACCAAGGCAAAGCTTGAGATGGAGAAAGCAAAGCTTAAGGATATCTATGCGGAGCTGGGCTCGCTTTATTACAGAGAAAACAAGGATACACCGCCCTTTGAATACTCGGATCTGTTCGAGAGAATTGAGAAGGGAGAACAGGCTGTCGCCGATTATGAGGAGATCATCGACAAGAACCTCAAAAACTTGAAAAAACAGGAACAGTCCTGAGCTGTGGCGGTATTCCGTAACGCAGGGTCAGGCATACGCCGGAGAGATGATTTATTCGATTGCTCCTGGTTAGAAGATGCTTTTTGCAATTGAAAAACAGAGAACAATCATATATAATCTAATTAGATGAAGCGGTCGGCAAATTCACCACTAGTCATATGAAGTGGTCAGCAGATATAACGTTTATCTGGAGGATTGCGAGAACGCAGAGCACGGAGCAATCTGAAGCCTGTACAGAGTGTGGTAGAATGGATCGCATTTCAGTTTAATGAATAACACGAAATGTTGAAATGAATTTTCCTGGGGTGTTCGATCCCCTGTCTATTATGAACCTACATTTACTTTAAAACGGGATTCCTATATCAAGGTACGGCTGTCAGGCCTCCGTTTGCAGAGGAAGGCAAAAGTACGTTTGCGGTTGCCCACCTGGAATTTATTTCTAGGAGTCAAATGGCAGGAACGGCATTTCGGGTCGGAGGAGAGTGTATGCTCTCCTCCCTTTTTTTACGCGAGCGTCGCGATAGCGAGATCTGCAAGTTCGGCGCTTTCGTTGGCATGACCGGGCGATCGTATGGTCTCCCCTTTTTTGCGAGAGCTGAAAGAGGAAATAAATCCACCACATACATTTTATGCCGTTTTTCTTGACACTGTTAGGGGAAGAAGCTAGAATAACAGGCAGTGAAAAGCGTTGAAGACGTATGTATGGGTATATTGACCCGCAGAGAGGAAGGATCGATGGCTGAAAGTTCTTCCGGGCTCCGGTATATTCAGAGTTTCGCGTCGGAGCTTCTTTTCTGAACGCCGGAGTTTTTCCGGCCGGTAGGATCAGACGTGTCTGCACGTTACAGCAGCTATGAGTGTCCGTTTTTTCTGTGTGGAGAACAGCCTGCGGCAGCAGGGAGAATCATGCGGGAGAATCGGGAATCAGGGTGGTACCGCGAGAGTTTTGCCTCGTCCCTAGACAGGGATGGGGCTTTTTTTACGCGAACAGTGAGCCGCAGCCGAATGCGAAGTATTCGTGTGCGGCGAGCGTCGCGATAGCGAGATAAAACTCGCGCAGCGTGTTTTATCTCGTTGCGCTTCTGTTTTCAGCTGAAGGAGCGGCATTCAGACGGAAATAACATTTTTTCGTCGGAAGGCGGCCTGGCCTTGACCGGAATGCAGCATTTGTCGGAAGCCCGTTGACAGGAATGGTGCCGGCGGCCTTCCAGTGATGCGGAGGAGTTACCGGTAAGACAGCGATGGGGCCCTGCCCGGGCGGTGAATCAGAGAGCACCGCTGAAGTATCATGTAAAGATCAAAAAAGATCAAAAATGAAAGAGGAAAAACAATGAGTGATGTAAGCATGAAGGAAAAACTGGAAGCGATTGTCGGCAAGACATTGGAGAGCCTTCGGGAAGCTCACACTCCGGATGCGTTGAACGAGATCCGTGTCAATGTACTTGGAAAAAAGGGTGAGCTGAAGAATCTGATGAAAGCCATGAAGGATGTGGCGCCGGAGGATCGTCCGAGGGTCGGGCAGCTTGTCAATGAGGCGAGAGATACAATTTCGGAGAAACTGGATGAGGCAAGGCAGAAGATTGAACTGGAGCAGATGAATCTGCGTATGAAGCAGGAGACCATCGATGTGACGCTTCCGGCGAAGAAGGCTGAGATTGGTCATCGTCATCCGAACACAATCGCACTCGAAGAGATGGAGAGAATCTTTGTCGGAATGGGATACGAGGTCGTGGAAGGACCGGAAGTTGAGTACGATGAGTATAATTTCACAAAGCTGAATATTCCGGCGAACCATCCGGCAAAGGACGAGCAGGATACCTTCTACATCACAAAGGACATCGTGCTGCGTACGCAGACGTCTCCGGTTCAGGCCAGGAGAATGGAGCAGGGGAATCTGCCGATCCGTATGATCTCTCCGGGACGGGTATTCCGTGCGGACGAGGTAGATGCCACCCATTCTCCATCCTTCCATCAGGTGGAGGGCCTTGTCATCGACAAAAATATTACATTCTCAGATCTCAAGGGCACACTGGAAGAGTTCGCAAAGGAAATCTTCGGACCGGACACGAAGACAAAATTCCGTCCGCATCACTTCCCGTTTACAGAACCGAGTGCAGAGATGGATGTCAGCTGCTTCAAGTGTGGTGGAAAGGGATGCCGGTTCTGCAAGGGCGAGGGATGGATCGAAATCCTCGGATGCGGAATGGTTCATCCGCATGTACTGGAAATGTGCGGCATTGATCCGGAACAGTACACGGGCTTTGCGTTCGGAGTTGGACTTGAGCGTATCGCACTTCTGAAGTATGAAATTGATGACATGCGCCTTCTGTACGAGAACGATGCGCGGTTCCTGAAGCAGTTCTGATGATCCGGAGAGATAGAAACGGAACATGGATGCGCCGGGTTCAGAGAAATAAAAGACTGAGGCATGGATAAAGCCGCAGGCATGGATAAAGCCGCAGGTGAGGATAAAGCCGCAGGCGAGGATAAAGCCGCAGGTGAGAATAAAGCACAGGCGAAGACAAAACCCTGATCAGATATAGGAGAGAAAAATGAATACATCTTATTCATGGATAAAAAAATACGTACCGGATCTTGATGTCACCCCGCAGGAATATTTTGATGGGATGACGCTTTCCGGAACAAAATGTGAGACCTACGAGGTACTGGATAAAAATCTGAAAAATATTGTGGTCGGACAGATCCGGTCGATCGAGAAGCATCCGGATGCCGACCATCTGGTGATCTGCCAGGTGGACATCGGGACCGGGACGATACAGATCGTGACCGGTGCGCCCAATGCACATGAGGGCATGCTGACTCCGGTTGTCCTTCCTGGAGGAAAAGTCGCCGGCGGACATGACGGAGGCGCGCTTCCCGAGGAAGGCATCGAGATCAAGGACGGTATGCTCCGCGGAGTTCCATCGCACGGAATGATGTGCTCGATTGAGGAGCTTGGAAGTTCGAGAGAATTCTATCCCGAGGCGCCGGAGAACGGAATCTATGAGTTTTCAGAGGATGACGGGGTGAAGCCCGGCGATGACGCGATTGCAGCGCTCGGGCTTCACGATGTGAACTTCGAATATGAAATTACCTCGAACCGTGTGGACTGCTACAGCGTGATTGGTATCGCGAGGGAAGCGGCAGCTACCTTCCATCAGAAATTTTACCCGCCGGTGATCAGGGAGACGGGCAACAACGAGGATGTCAATGACTATATCAGGGTAACCGTTGAGGACCAGACTCTATGCCCGCGCTATACGGCAAGAGTCGTGAAAAACATTCATCTGGCACCGTCGCCGAAGTGGATGCAGAGATGTCTCGCTTCAAACGGCATCCGTCCCATCAATAATGTCGTGGATATCACGAACTATGTGATGGAGGAATACGGGCAGCCGATGCACGCTTACGATCTCGATACGATTGCCGGAAAGCATATCATCGTGAGACGGGCAGATGACGGGGAGAAATTCACCACTCTGGACGGAAAAGAATACACACTGGATTCCTCGATTCTGACGATCCGTGACGATGAGAAGGCAGTAGGCCTGGCCGGAATCATGGGAGGTGAAAATTCCATGATTACGGACAGTGTACACACCATGCTTTTTGAAGCGGCCTGCTTTGACGGTACCAATATCCGTCTTTCCTCAAAAAAGATTGGAAACCAGACGGATGCATCCAGAAAATTTGACAAGGGCCTCGATCCGAATACTGCCCTTGAAGCGATGAACCGCGCCTGCATGCTTATCGAAGAGTTCGGGGCAGGAGAGGTAGTCGGCGGAGCCATTGATATCTACCCGGTTAAACGAGAAGAGTCGAGAGTTACGTTTGAGCCTGACAAAATCAACCGCCTTCTGGGCACGAACCTTTCAGCGGAGGAGCAGCTGAAGTATCTTGCCTCTGTGGAACTCAGATATGATAAGAAGACGAATGAGATCGTGGCTCCGACCTTCCGGCAGGATATTCACAGAACCTGCGATATTGCGGAGGAAGTCGCGAGATTCTTCGGTTATAATAATATCCCGACGACACTTCCGACCGGAGAGGCAACTACTGGAAGACTGTCCTTCAAGAACAGGGTTGAGGCCAAGGCAAGAGACGTGGCAGAGTACTGCGGATTTTCTCAGGGCATGTGCTACTCCTTCGAGAGTCCGAAAGCCTTCGACAAGCTTCTGTTCCCGGAGGATGACCCGGTCAGAAAGGCTATTGCGATTTCCAACCCGCTTGGTGAGGATTTTTCGATCATGCGGACCACTTCTCTGAACGGCATGCTGACATCCCTGGCGACCAACTACAACCGGCGCAACAAAGATGTCCGTCTCTACGAGCTCGGAAATATATATATCCCGAAGGAACTTCCGCTGAAAGAACTTCCGGACGAGAGAATGCAGTTTACTCTGGGCTTTTACGGCAAGGGCGACTTCTACGATATGAAAGGTGTGGCAGAGGAATTCCTCGGACAGATCGGCATGCATGACAGGGTAGAATACGATGCGAAAGCCGGAAAACCGTTCCTTCACCCCGGACGCCAGGCACTGATCCGATATGACGGAAATATTATCGGGTATCTCGGCGAAGTTCATCCGATGGTACTGAAAAACTACGGAATCGGTGAGCGCGCATATGTGGCTGTACTTGATATGCCGGAGATCCTTCCGTTCGCTTCCTTTGATCGTAAGTTTGAGGGGATTGCGAAATTCCCCGCGGTAACCCGTGATATATCCATGGTAGTTCCGAAGGAAATCGAAGCGGCAGTTATTGAGAAAATGATCCGCCAGAGGGGCGGAAAAATCCTGGAGGATCTGAAGCTGTTCGATATCTATGAGGGAGAACAGGTTGAGGCAGGACATAAATCCATGGCTTATTCGCTGACATTCCGTTCCAGAGAAAAGACGCTGGAGGAGTCGGATATCGCGGCATCAATGAAGAAGATTCTGAACGGACTGTCAGGTCTCGGCATCGAACTCCGGCAGTAATGTAAGAGGAGAGGTAAAGGTGAAAATATACGCAATCCGGCATGGCGAAACATCCTGGAACAAAGAAAGACGACTGCAGGGGCAAAAGGGCAGTGATTTGGACAGCGAGGGAGTATTGCTCGCGGAGATGACGGCGGAAGCACTTCGGGAAGTGAAATTTGATATCTGCTACACAAGTCCTCTGGTTCGTGCCCGTCATACGGCTGAAATTATTCTCGCGGACCGCAAGGTTCCGGTGATTCCGGAGCCGAGAATTGAGGAAATCGGATTCGGAGTCTGGGAAGGATTGTGCTGCGATGCGGATCATCCGGAGAGAATGCAGATTCCGCTGCATGAGTATATCCGGTTTCAGGAGGATCCGCTTCATTATATTCCGCCAGCGGGCGGGGAACGGATACAGGATGTTCTGGAGAGAACTCATAGTTTTTATGAGGAGCTGATTCACAACCCCGATCTGCAGGACAAAACCGTACTGGTATCCTCACATGGCTGCGCCGTCCGCGCTTTTCTGAACAATGTATACGAGGACAAAAAAGATTTCTGGCACGGAGGTGTGCCGATGAACTGCTCCGTCAGCATTATTGACGTGGAAAACGGAGTGGGAAGGCTGGAGGCATCGGATCAGGTATTTTATCCGAAAAAATACTATCACAGTTTTTACAAGCATCCGTCAGATGCCGGTGATCAGAAGGAGAAAAAGAAACATGCCGATGAAAACAAGTGATTTCTATTACGACCTGCCGCAGGAACTGATTGCCCAGGACCCGCTGGAGGACAGAAGTTCCTCCAGACTGATGTGCCTGAACAGAGAGACCGGAGAGGTGCGGCACGAACACTTCACACAGGTGATAGATCATCTGACAGATAAGGACTGTCTGGTCATCAATGATACAAAGGTGATTCCTGCCCGTCTTTACGGGACCAAGAAGGATACTGGCGCGGTGATCGAGGTTCTGCTTCTGACACGGAAGAAGGATAATATATGGGAGACGCTGGTGAAGCCCGGAAGGAAATGCAAGGTTGGAACGGAACTTGTTTTCGGACACGAGGGAATCCTGACAGGCACCGTCGTTGATGTGACGGAAGACGGAAACCGGTTTATTCAGTTTCATTATGAGGGAATTTTCGAGGAAATTCTGGACAAGCTCGGAGAGATGCCTCTTCCGCCGTACATCAAACACAAACTGAAGGACCGCACCAGATATAATACCGTCTACGCGAAGAATGACGGATCGGCAGCGGCACCGACGGCAGGGCTTCATTTTACAAAGGAACTGCTTCAGCAGATCCGGGACAAGGGCGTGAAGATTGCGCATGTGACGCTTCATGTGGGCCTCGGCACCTTCCGTCCGGTAAAGGTGGAGGATGTCACGAAGCATCAGATGCATTCCGAGATGTATATTGTAGAGCCGGATCAGGCAAAAATCATCAATGATACGAAGGCAGCAGGAGGCCGGGTGATCTGTGTGGGCACAACCAGCTGCCGCACACTGGAATCCGCGACAGATGAGAATGGAATCCTTCAGCCGGGCAGCGCCTGGACCAGCATCTTTATCTATCCGGGCTATCAGTTCAAGATCATGGACGGACTGATCACGAATTTTCACCTCCCGGAATCCACACTGATCATGCTGGTATCCGCGTTTGCGGGTAAGGACAATATCATGAATGCGTACCGCATCGCTGTGCAGGAAAAATATCGCTTCTTCAGCTTCGGGGATGCGATGCTTATAGAATAATAGCAAAATCTCATTATTTGCGGTTTGCGGCCGCCTGTGGCCGTAAACACGATTAAGGGCGGCTGTTTTGCTTATGCAGAACAGCCGCCCAAGCTTATACAGTGACCGCAGCGATGCCCATGGCACCTTTTCCGCCGTGGCAGGAAATGGTGCAGCCGGTCATGACATACTCAGTATTCCGGAATCCACTCTCGATGGCGATTTCCTTCATGCGGTCCAGAACATCCTGAGCGAGTCCCTTTCCGTACATCAGATACAGGGTATCCTTGCGGCAGTCATAACGGCTGAGAAAATCCCGATAGAACTTATCGACAATCTTGCGCATGGAACCCCGGTATTTCCTGGTTGCGATCAGGTGACCGGTGCTGTCAATCTCGATCAGAGGTTTCAGATTGAGGATGTTGGCGGCAATGTATGAGGCATTGGATACTCTTCCGCCAGCCCGCAGATATGCGAGTGTCGCCGGGATGAACTGGCATTCGATATGATCTGAGATGGATCGGAGTTCATCCGCGAAGGCGCTGTAATCGGTGATATGCTCCCCGCGTTCCCGGATCAGACGGTATGCTTCTGAAATGTAAGCGGTGCAGCCTCCGGATACAGACTTTGTATCAATCAGATAGACATCCTGAAAACCCTCGTCATCAATGGCAAGCCGGGCGTGGTCATATGTGCTTGATGCGGCGGCAGAGTAGGCAAAGTGATAAATCACACATCCGGGATGCTCTTCCTGCAGCTTGTGGAAAAAGTCGATGTATTCGCCTTCATTTACCGCGGATGTCGTCGGTATCCTCCCGGTTTCGTCAAAATAGTCAAAAACGCGGTCAATCGGAAAATGACCGTCGTCAAATGACTCGCCGTTCATAATGACATGCATTGGAACAACATGGATCTGATATTTTTGTACAAGTGATTCCGGAAGATCGGATCCGCTTTCTGTTGATATGAGAATCTCTCTCATATATATTCTCCTGTCCAGCGCCATGAATTTGAGTTGTTGCAGACGCTTAAACTCAGTATATCCTTTTTCGAAAGAAATGAACAGTGCAAAGCAGGAATTTTCGCTGTTCTTGCTGTTCCGGTCAGACTGTTGGTGGAAAATTGTTCCGTTTGTGGTGCTTCCTTCGGCAGGGCTGTTCCATGAAGACTGCCCTTGAGGTGTGGCGGATAATGTGAAAAAACTGTCTTTTCTAACTGTGATTGGTAACCAATGCAAAATTATATACAGAACCGGATGTAAACGGAAAATGGAGGAGGCGAAGAAACAGAAAGACAATAGCGGGAAAAGAAAATAGCAGAAAAATAATTTACATCTGTCACAAAAATGGTAAAATACAGATAGGTTGTTAAAAAAATATCATAAAAACGCGATCCCTGAAAATGGAAACGGAAAGGCGTCTGGAAGAGGAGGAATGAGCTGATGAATTACGATGAAAAGTATAAAGAGAAACTGGTAACGGCCGAGAAAGCAGCTTCCGTGATAAAGAGCGGCGACTGGGTTGATTACGGATGGTGTGTCGGTACGAATGTCGCGGTTGATAAAGCTCTGGCAAAGAGAATGCCTGAGCTTCATGACGTGAACATCCGCGGCGGTGTTCTCTGTCATGCTCCGGCTATCTTCGGAATTGAAAATCCGGCGGAGCATTTTATCTGGAACAGCTGGCATATGAACCCGGTGGAGAGACATTCGGTCTCCAAAGGTTTCTGTTTTTATACGCCGCTTCGTTATTCTGAGCTGCCGCGCCTCTACAGAGAAAGCACGATGCCGCTGAATGTGGCAATTTTTCAGGTATCGCCAATGGACAAACACGGCTACTTTAATTTCGGTCCCTGCGCGAGTCAGATGAGCGCTGTTGTGGAGACGGCAGATATCGTAATCGCAGAGGTGAACAAAAACATGCCGGTATGCCTCGGAACCCGGGATAATTACGTGCACATCGACCAGATCGATATGATCGTCGAGGGAGATGATCCTGCGATTGACGAGGTGCCGGCAGGAGGAGAGGCCAGCGATGTGGATAAGGCGGTCGCGGAGCTTGTGGTACCGGAAATTTCGGACGGCGCCTGCCTGCAGCTGGGCATCGGCGGAATGCCGAACGCGATCGGCAAAATGATTGCAGAAAGTGACCTGAAGGATCTTGGTATACACACGGAGATGTATGTGGATTCCTTTGTAGATATGGCAGAGGCAGGCAAAATTAACGGATCAAAGAAGAACATTGACCGGGGGCTTCAGGTATACGCTTTCGGCGCCGGTACCAGAAGAATGTACGATTATCTGGACGGAAATCCGGAATGTATGGCTGCCTCTGTCGGATATGTCAACGACATCGATACCATCGGCGCGATTGACAATTTTATCTCTATTAATAACGCTGTGGACATTGATCTTTACGGACAGGTTAACGCCGAGAGCGCAGGGATCAAGAATATTTCGGGAGCCGGCGGACAGCTTGACTTTGTACTCGGAGCGTATAAATCCAGGGGCGGCAAGAGCTTTATCTGCCTGTCGTCCGCGTACAAGGACAAAAAGACCGGGGAGATCAAGAGCCGGATCCGTCCGACGCTGACCCCGGGAAGCGTGGTTACAGATACCCGCGCGAACACGATGTATATCGTGACCGAATATGGAAAGGTCTGCCTGAAGGGGCTCTCCATGTGGCAGAGAGCGGAACAGCTGATCAATATCGCACATCCGAAGGTACGGGATGAACTGATCCGTGAGGCGGAGAAAATGAACATCTGGAGACGGTCCAATAAGAGATGACATGCGGCGGCGATGTCAAGGAAAAAACTATACAAGATTGCAATCCAAATTTAGTAAGTTTTTTCCGAAATAAAGATTGATAAATATTTGACAAAAAGGCGGAATAGGGGTATTATGATTACATCGTTAAGAAATAAACGAGCATTGTTCCGGCGGTCTGGATCAGAAGACGCGGTACAGCGTTCCGGCTTTTTCCTGACGGTGATTCATGAGGAAATACATATTTCACGTACTAAATATTTATTTTTTAAGGAGGCTTTAATATGGCTGAGAAAATTGTTATTGCTGGCGCCTGCCGTACTGCGATCGGTAAGATGGGTGGAGAACTTAGCACAGTTCCGGTTGCTGATCTCGGAACAATTGTTATCAAAGAGGCTCTGAAGCGCTCCGGAGTACCGGCGGATAAGGTAGACATGGTATACATGGGATGTGTACTTCAGGCAGGACAGGGACAGAACGTTGCCCGTCAGGCTTCCGTAAATGCAGGAATTCCGGTTGAAGTTCCGGCAATGACTCTGAATATTCTCTGCGGTTCCGGACTTGCGGCTGTGAACATGGCAGCAGACATGATCCGTGCTGGAGAGGCAGAAATCGTTGTTGCAGGCGGCATGGAGAGCATGTCCAAGGCTCCGTACCTTCTGCAGAACGGACGTTATGGATATAGAATGGGCGATGGAGCACTGATTGATTCCATGACGCATGACGCTCTTACCGATGCGTTCAACAATTATCATATGGGAATCACAGCTGAGAATGTTGCCGAGAAATACGGCCTGACCAGAGAAGAGCTCGACGAGTTCTCCGCAAAATCTCAGCAGAAGGCCTGCAAGGCAATTGAAGAGGGCAAGTTCAAGGATGAGATCGTTCCGGTAGAGGTGAAGGGACGTAAGGGCAAGGTTACCATCGTTGATACCGATGAGGGACCGCGTCCGGGAACAACAGCAGAAGGACTTGCAAAGCTTCGCCCCGCTTTCAAGAAGGACGGAATTGTAACCGCGGGTAATGCTTCCGGAATCAATGACGGTGCGGCAGCAGTTGTAGTAATGACAGAATCCAAGGCAAAAGAGCTCGGTGTAAAGCCGATGGCTTCCTGGATCGCAGGCGCGCTCGGCGGTGTTGATCCGGCTATCATGGGCGTGGGACCGATCGTAGCTACCAGAAATCTGCTGAAGAAGACCGGAATGACCGTTGCGGACTTCGATCTGTACGAGGCAAATGAGGCATTTGCTACACAGTCTCTCGCAGTTGCCAAGGAACTCGGATTTGATCCGGAGAAGCTGAATGTAAACGGAGGAGCAATCGCTCTTGGACATCCGGTAGGATGCTCCGGAACAAGAATCCTTGTTACTCTGCTCTATGAGATGCAGAAGAGAAAAGCGAACAAAGGTCTTGCAACTCTTTGCATCGGCGGCGGCATGGGCTGCGCTACCGCGGTAGAGAGATACGAGGAGTAAACGGAAACTTATCAGGAGCTGAAACGGAGCTGTTTTTCCCTGCACAGGGAGAGCCGTTTCCGGCTCCTGAATCATATTGGATAAGAAAGGGTTTCTATCATGGCATATGTTACATATGAAACCGAAGGCGCGGTAGCAATTGCCACTATTGACCGCCCGAAGGCTCTGAATGCATTAAACAGCGAAGTTCTTGACGATCTGGAGAAGGTGATTGAGGGCATTGATCTTGATACCATCCGCTGCCTTATCATCACCGGTGCCGGCGATAAATCCTTCGTAGCCGGTGCGGATATCGGAGAGATGAGCACCCTGACAGCTGCCGAGGGAGAGGCTTTCGGCAAGAAGGGAAATGACCTGTTCCGCAAAATTGAGACGCTCCCGATTCCTGTCATTGCCGCGGTTAACGGATTTGCTCTGGGCGGCGGCAACGAGATCGCGATGAGCTGTGATTTCCGTATCTGCTCTGAGAATGCCGTATTCGGACAGCCGGAAGCCGGTCTTGGAATTACGCCGGGCTTTGGAGGCACACAGAGACTTGCTCGTCTGGTAGGACCGGGAATGGCAAAGCAGCTGATCTACACCGCAAGAAACATCAAGGCGGATGAGGCGTTCCGCATTGGTCTTGTCAACCAGGTGGTGCCACAGGAAGAGCTGATGCCAACGGTGAAAAAAATTGCTTCCATTATCGCGGGCAATGCGCCGATCGCGGTAAGAGCATGCAAGAAAGCGGTTAATGAGGGCCTTCAGGAGAATATCGATGATGCACTTGTGATCGAGGAGAAGCTCTTCGGTTCCTGCTTCAATTCCGAGGATCAGAAAGAGGGAATGGCAAATTTCCTCCGCAAAAAGGATGATCCGAAGAAGGTAAAACACGTGGCATTCCAGAACAAGTAATCGTATAATACAGTACAGGTGTCCGGCGCCGGTTTTTTCGCGTTCCGGAAGCCGGACACCAGATACTGTTTCCATCACTATAGAATAATCTATGCAGGAGGTACAGCAATGAAAGTTGGTATTATTGGCGCCGGCACAATGGGTTCCGGTATTGCACAGGCATTTGCACAGTGCGGCGAAGTGGAGAAGGTTTATCTCTGTGATATCAAGCAGGAGTTCGCTGACGGCGGCTTCGCGAAGATCAAGAAGGGCCTCGATAAGAGAGTGGCGCGGGGAAAGATTGACCAGGCAACTGTCGATGGAATCCTTGGCAAGATCGAAACCGGACTGAACACAATCTGCACAGATGCTGATCTGATCGTAGAGGCGGCTCTTGAGAATATGGAAATCAAGAAAAACTGCTTCAAGGATCTTCAGGAGAACGTTGTAAAGAACCCGAACTGCATCTACGCGTCCAACACTTCTTCCCTGTCTATCACCGAGATCGGATCCGGACTTGCAAAACCGGTCATCGGAATGCATTTCTTCAATCCGGCACCGGTTATGAAGCTGGTAGAGGTTATTGCCGGAATCAACACTCCTGCTGAGATCGTTGCCCGGGTCAAGGAGATTGCGGTTAAGCTTGGCAAGACTCCGGTAGAGGTTAATGAGGCAGCCGGATTCGTTGTAAACCGTATCCTTGTGCCGATGATCAATGAGGGAATCTGTGTATATGCTGCAGGCGTTTCTGATATTGAAGGCATCGATACCGCTATGAAGCTCGGATGCAATCATCCGATGGGACCGCTTGAGCTCGGCGACTATATCGGACTTGATATCGTACTTGCCATCATGGATGTCATTTACAAAGAGACCGGTGATTCCAAGTACCGCGCATGCCCGCTCCTTCGCAAGATGGTTCGCGGCAAACAGCTCGGAGTCAAGACCGGAATCGGATTCTATGATTACTCCAATGGCGGAAAGGTTCCGACCGACAAGAAGTAATCAAATCATAAAGCATACATTTTCCGGCGGCGGAGCACTGCGTCCGTTTGCCGGATAAACGCGTGTCCTTTCAGGACACCTTCGAAAAGACGTCCGGCTCCGGTTTCCAGCGCTGCATCGAGTGGCTGTACAGACGTATCTGCCACCGGTTCACGCGTGCGGTTGCCCGTTTTGCTTTCCGGAAGAGATTATAATAACGTTTGGAGGTTAGACATGGATTTCACGTTAGATAAAAAACATGAAATGGCGAGATCTCTTTTCAGAGACTTCGCGCAGAATGAAGTAAAGCCTCTTGCGCAGGAGATCGATGAGGAAGAGAGATTTCCGCGCGAGACATTTGACAAGCTCGCAAAATACGGCTTTATGGGAATTACCGCTCCCAGAGAGTACGGCGGACAGGGCTGCGATGAGCTGACATATGTGCTCTGTCTGGAAGAGATCGCAAAGGTCTGTGGAACGACTGCGGTTGCTCTTTCTGCTCATACTTCACTGTGCATCGACCCGATCATGACCTTTGGTACTGAAGAGCAGAAGAAGAAATATATTCCGAAGCTCGCAAAAGGTGAGTGGCTCGGTGCCTTCGGTCTGACGGAGCCCGGCGCCGGAACAGACGCGCAGGGACAGCAGACAAAGGCGGTTCTTGACGGAGACGAGTGGGTACTGAACGGCTCCAAGTGCTTCATCACAAACGGCAAGGAAGCAGATGTCTACATTATCATCGCGGTAACGGGAACCGTTGAGAAACGCGGCAGAAAACAGAAAGAGATCTCCGCATTCATCGTGGAAAAGGGAACACCGGGCTTCACTTTCGGAACGAAGGAGAAGAAGATGGGTATCCGCGGATCCGCGACCTATGAGCTGATTTTCCAGGACTGCCGTATTCCGAAGGAGAACATCCTCGGCGCGAAGGGCAAGGGCTTCGGAATTGCCATGCACACGCTGGACGGCGGACGTATCGGAATCGCGACACAGGCACTCGGCCTCGCGGAAGGCGCACTTGACCTTACGGTTGCCTACACGAAGGAGAGAAAGCAGTTCGGACGCTCCATCGCGCAGTTCCAGAACACACAGTTCCAGCTGGCAAATCTGAAGACGACCTGTGACGCGGCTCAGCTTCTGGTATATAAGGCTGCCTGCGCGAAGGACGCTGCCGGATTCTCACCGGCATCCACATACAGCGTAGAGGCTGCAGAGGCAAAGCTGTTCGCGGCAAAGGCAGCGATGGATGTCACGACAGAATGCGTACAGCTCCACGGCGGTTATGGTTATATCAGAGAGTATGACGTAGAGCGTATGATGCGTGACGCAAAGATCACCGAGATCTATGAGGGAACCGCAGAAGTTATGCGTATGGTTATTTCTGCGAATCTATTGAAATAAGCTCTTCGAAAACGCAGACAGGATCGTCACACGCGAAGCGTGTGTAAGAGACTGTATGCGGTTTACTGAAATAACAGGAGGAATATACCGTGAAGATAATTGTTTGTATTAAACAGGTACCGGATACCGCAGGCGGTGTCAAATTCAAACCGGATGGTACCCTGGACCGTGCGGCTATGCTTGCCATCATGAATCCGGACGACAAGGCCGGACTTGAGGCGGCACTGAGAATCAAGGACGAGACCGGAGCAGAGGTTACGGTTCTCACCATGGGACTTCCGAAGGCAGCTGATGTTCTTCGCGAGGCGATCGCGATGGGCGCGGACAAGGGCGTTCTTCTGACCGACCGGAAGCTCGGCGGAGCAGATACCTGGGCGACTTCTTCGACGCTTGCTGCCGGAATCCGCAAAATCGGAGAGTATGATCTGATCATCACCGGACGTCAGGCGATCGACGGCGATACCGCGCAGGTGGGACCGCAGATCGCGGAGCATCTCGGTATTCCGGTGATCTCGTATGCGCAGGCGATCAAGGTGAACGAGGCGGAGAAGACCGTAGAGGTTGAGCGTCAGTTCGACGACAGATATCATGTGCTGAAGGCAAAGATGCCCTGCCTGATCACAGCTCTTTCCGAGCTGAATCCTCCGCGCTACATGACTCCGGCGGGAATCTGGGATGCGGTTGACGCGGAAATCACCACTTACAACCGCGATGATCTGACTACACTGAAGGATGAGGACTGCGGTCTCGCTGGTTCTCCGACAAAGATCGCGAAGGCTTCCGACAAGGTACGCAAGGGAGCAGGCACCATGTTCAAGGATCTTGATCCGGATGCCGGTGCGGCTGTCATCTGCGAAGAACTGACAAAGAGACATTATATTTGATGAAGGCGGTGAGTAGAATGAGTTTAGAAGATTACAAGGGTGTATATATCTTTGCACAGCAGGTAGATAATCACATTGACAACATTGCCTTCGAGCTCCTCGGAAAGGCGAGAGACCTGGCAAAGCCTCTGAACACACAGGTTACCGCGGTCCTGATCGGATACCAGGTTGGAGACCTTGCGGACGAACTTGCCGAGTACGGCGCGGACAGGGTCATCGTTGTGGATGATCCGGAACTGAAGGAGTACCGCACGGAGCCTTACGCACACGCACTGGCATCCGTTATCGAGAAGTACAAGCCGGAGATCATGCTGGTAGGCGCAACCGCGATCGGACGCGATCTCGGACCTACGGTATCGGCCCGTGTTCATACAGGACTTACCGCGGACTGCACCTCCCTCGATATCGGAGATTTCCCGCTTCAGCCGAAGCCGAATCAGGAGCAGAAGCACAATCAGCTGCTCATGACCCGTCCGGCATTTGGAGGCAACACCATTGCCACCATCGCATGCCCGGACAACAGACCGCAGATGTCGACCGTCCGTCCCGGCGTTATGGAGAAGATCACGCCGATCAAGGGCGCAAAGGCTGAGGTTATTAACTACAATCCGGGATTCACTCCGGATGACCGCTATGTCACGATCGAGAAGGTCGTAAAGAAGGTCACCGAGACGGTAGATATCCAGAAGGCAAAGATTCTGGTATCCGGCGGCCGTGGTGTCGGAAGCCCGGAGAACTTCCAGATCCTCAGAGACCTGGCGGATGTTCTTGGCGGAGAGGTGTCCTGCTCCCGTGCGGTTGTTGATAACGGATGGGCACCGAAGGATCTGCAGGTCGGCCAGACCGGCAAGACCGTTCGTCCGAACATTTATTTCGCAATTGGTATTTCCGGAGCCATCCAGCATGTAGCTGGTATGGAGGAGTCCGACCTGATCATCGCGATCAACAAGGACGAATCCGCGCCGATCTTTGATGTTGCAGACATCGGAATCGTCGGAGATCTGAACAAGATCGTTCCGAAGCTCACGGCGGATATCAAGGCTGAGATTGCAAAGAAAGCCTGAATGAAATATCAGAATGAGAGATTCTGATGTGATGGCTGATATTGTAAGGAAAGCCTGAGCAAAATATCGGAATAAGTAATTCTGACATCCGGGATAAAAGAAAACAGAATCCGCAGGATTTATAAAAACAGAAAAAGGAGGGCTTTCATGCGATGAAATTCGTGTGAAAGCCCTCCTTTTATTTACGCGAACAGTGAGCCACAGCCGAATGCGAAGTATTCGTGTGCGGCGAGCGTCGCAATAGCGAGATAAAACTCGCGCAGCGTGTTTTATCTCGTTCATGTCAGAACAGGCCCTTGAGAGCAGGATAGAATTTACGGAACCGGTTATACTTCTCCTCGTATTTTTCCGTGAGAACCGGGTCTGGCTCGATTGTATCTGTGACATGTATAATGCGATCTGCCGCGTCCTCGACAGAAGCGAATTCACCACAGCCGACAGCCGCCAGCATGGCACCGCCGAGAGATGGCCCCTCCTGAATGGCGGGGACATCAAGCGTCAGATTCATGACATTAGCGCAGATATTCATCCAGAGTTTTGATTTGGAACCACCGCCGACAATCATGGAACGGGTGATATGGAGACCCAGGCTTCTGGCGATTTCAAGAGAATCCCGAAGACCAAAAGCGACACCTTCAAGAACAGCCTGTGTCATTTCAGCGCGTGTCGTATCCATGCGCATGCCGATAAAAGCTGCCTTGCAGGAGGGGTCATTGTGCGGGGAACGCTCGCCCATCAGATACGGGAGGTAGAAGACATTGTTCTCTCCGAGCCGGGAGATGGACGCCTGCTCGCCTGCATAATCCTTTGTATTCAGAATCTCTTCATTCCACCATTTGTTGCAGGAGGCGGCACTGAGCATGCAACCCATCAGGTGATAGTGACCGTCTGCGTGGCAGAAGGAGTGAAGCGCGTGGTTGGGGGTATCCACAAACGAGGAACTTGAAATAAAGAGCGTGCCGGAAGTTCCGAGCGAAAGGTTGCATCTCTCATTTCCGACGGTTCCGGTTCCGACGGCGGAAGCCGCATTGTCGCCTGCACCCGCGATGATCTTCACCGTGCGGGGGAAGCCCAGCTCCTCCGCAACGGAAGGCTTGAGTGTTCCGACCGGCTCATAGCTTTCATAGAGCTTTGGAAGCTGTGATTCTGTGATGCCGCAGATCTCAAGCATTTCCGGGGACCAGCGTCTGTTTTTCACGTCGACGAGAAGCATTCCGGATGCGTCGGACAGGTCTGTGCAGAAGCTCCCGGAAAGCATATATGCAAGGTAATCCTTCGGAAGCATGATTTTGCATATTCTGCGGAAATTATCGGGCTCATTTTTGCGGACCCAGAGGATCTTGGGGGCAGTGAAGCCGGCGAAAGCAATATTCGCCGTCCAGGAAGCAATTTTAGTCTCACCGACGGTATGATTGAGGTAGTCGGTTTCCTCCTGTGTGCGACCGTCGTTCCACAAAATTGCGGGACGGATAACCTGATCCTTGTCATCAAGGATGACGAGGCCGTGCATCTGGCCTCCAAAACTGATTCCGGCGATCTCGCTTCTGTCAATATCTTTGGTCAGGATCTTCATGCCCTCCAGGGATTCTCTGTACCAGTCCGAAGGGTCCTGCTCGGACCATCCGGGGTGAGGAAAGTGGAGAGGATATTCGCGGCTGATGATGTTCCGGATCGTACCAGCGGAATCCATAAGAAGAAGCTTGACAGCAGATGTGCCAAGGTCAATGCCGATATAGTACATAGAGCGGTTCCTCCTGTATATATTTCTGTGAAATATTGCAGCGCCCCGCCTGTGGGGCAGGGCGCTTACTGGTGATTGTCAGGCAAAAGGATTTTCGTCCGCGTAGCGGTCCCCGGCGGGATGATTGTATCCGATCTCATCAACCGGGACACCGATGAATTTCAGGGTGTCGTAGAGAGTCTTTCCGTAATGACCAAACATTACGGCACCGTGGTGCGGGAAATTCTTCTCAATCAGCCAGTGACGATAGAAACGGCCCATCTCCGGAATCGCGAAGACGCCGATGGATCCGAAGGACCTTGTCGCAACCGGAAGGACCTCGCCCTGTGCGACATAGGCGCGGAGCTTGTTGTCTGCGGTTGACTGGAGTCTGTAGAAGGTGATGTCGCCAGGAACGATATCGCCTTCGATTGTTCCGTCGCACCACTCCTTCGGATGGGTGTTCGCCATGATGGCCTGATAAGCCAGATGCGGATTTGTCAGCTTGTTGGAGCAGGTGTTGCCGCAGTGGAAGCCCATGAAGGTGTCGCTGAACTTCCAGTTGTATGCGAATTTGCCCTCGATACTTTCCTTGTACATATCCTTCGGTACGGAGTTGTTGATATCGAGAAGAGTTACCTCATCCTGGCTCAGGCAGAGACCGATGTACTCGGACAGGGTGCCGTAAATATCAACCTCGCAGCTTACCGGGATTCCCCTCTTCATGAGGCGGCTGTTTACATAGCAGGGAACAAAGCGGAACATATCCTGGAACGCGGGCCAGCATTTTGTGGTGAGTGCCACATATTCCTTGCAGCCCTTGTGGCTTTCCGCCCAGTCAAGGAGCGTCAGCTCGTACTGCGCAAGCTTCGGGAGCATCGCCGGCCGGTTTGCCTCGGTGTATCCCATTTCGTTGGACATGTCCTCGACAACAGATGCGATTCTTTCATCATCCGCGTGCTTGGTATAGGACTCATAGAGGTCAAGCTCGGATTCTTCCTCGATCTCGACGTTCAGATTGTAGAGCTGCTTGATCGGTGCATTGCAGGCAAGGAAGTTGGACGGACGCGGGCCGAAGGAGATAATCTTCAGGTTGTTCAGTCCGATGGAAACTCTGGCGATTGGAAGAAATTCATGGATGCGGTCTGCAAGATCATCGGCGTCGCCGACCGGTTCATCAGGGATGTAGGCTTTAACATTGCGCAGAGCCAGGTTGTAGCTCGCGTTGAGCATTCCGCAGTATGCGTCGCCGCGGCCGCCCTTCAGATTGGTCTGTGTCTCTTCGGCGGCGGCACAGAACATCACCGGTCCGTCAAAATATTTCGCGAGCATTGTCTCGGAGATCTCAGGGCCGAAATTGCCGAGGAATACGCACAGGGCATTGCAGCCTGCGGCCTTCACATCCTTGAGTGCGTTCATCATATCTGTCTCGCTCTCAATGATGGTGATCGGACACTCGTAAATATCTGCGGCGTTATATTTCGCGGCATAGGCATTTACCAGAGCCTTGCGCCGGTCAAGTGTGAGACTTGCCGGAAAACAGTCACGGCTCACGCCGACAATGCCGATTTTTACAACTGGAATATTATTCATTATGATATCCTCCTGATAGATAAAAAGTCTGTGAAGCTTTCCCGGACAGATAAAGAATCTGTGAAGCATTCCGGGATAAATAAAAAATCCTGTGAAGCATTTCGGGATAAAATAAAAAACTTTTGAAGCGTTCCGGGATAAAATAAAATGATCTGCGAAGCTTTCCCGGGTAATGGGCTGGTCAGTCCACCCTGAGATTCTCGCCATCGAGACCGTTAAAAGCGCCTTCGATTCCGGCATCCGGATGTGCGATGAGCCATTTGTTGACAGCGGTAATCAGTTTGTCTTCGCTGTCTCCCCCGTGAGCGGAGGTCAGCTCGGTATTCGTGCCCTTCGGGAGTACCACGACACAGCGGAACGGCTTGCCGTCAACGCTGCACGGCGCGTAATGAAGGGTGGTGGCGTAAACCTCGATCACTGTACCTGCCGGCACGAGGAATGCCTCAACCTTTGAGGTGTCATAGTGAAAATCATCTGTGATATCCTGCTGCTTTCCGAGAAGGAGAATGAGATCATTCTCTGCAATATTGATCTCGGATGAACGGTGATATTCCAGAGCGTTCAGAAAAACATTATACCCATTGCAGTATCCGATCTGGACTGGAAGCTCGCCATATACAATCTGGCGGACTTTCTCTCCGGATGCGGTCTGCTCAAGCTTCGGATCCGATGCGACGTATATGGTGTGATCCGTCGGACACTCGGTATCCTTTAAAGCCTCCATAATGCCGGAAACATCGAGGCCGTTGATTACGCGGCCGTATGGATGAAAGGATTCATCGTGGACATTATGTATTACCATTCTAAAAACCTCCCTTAATATCTGTGAAGTTTGTCCTGATATAGAAAACTTCTCTAGTCATCGTCTATCATTATAACAGATTGTGCCGGAAATACGATGCATTTTCTTGACAAAAGGTACAAAAAACATAACAAAAAACAGAACAAAAACAGAACAAGGAAAAAGACAGAGATATAGACGAAGATTCCGAACAGAAACAGAACTGCAAGATAGAACGAAAGATCGGGCGGTCTTCGGCTGTGGGAAGACCGCCCGGTGTGTTGTGAAGCTTTTATTCAGGAAGAAGAAAATTGGTATGAGGCAGACCGCAGATCGACGTAGCCTACGTCATTGCTGCAGAAGAGACTTCAGATCCCGGTAGAATTCCGGATAGGATATGTTCACGCATTCGGCGTCCCGGATCTCTGTCTCGCCATCGGCGGCGAGGGAGGCAATGGCAAAGGACATGGCGATGCGGTGATCAAGGTGGCTGTCGATGAGCGCGCCGTGAAGCGGCTTTCCTCCCTTGATAATCATTCCGTCATCGGTACCGGTGATGTCGACACCCATGCGGGAGAGATTGTCCACCATAATGTCAAGACGGTTGGATTCCTTTACCTTCAGCTCTCCGGCATCCCGGATTACGGTTGTTCCCTCGGCCGTCGCGGCGAGAACGGCAATGATTGGGATCTCATCAATCAGGGTCGGAATCAGGCTGCCTTCAATGACGGTGCCATGAAGCGGAGTGTACCGCACCTCGAGGTCTGCCGTGGATTCTCCGCCGGAAGCCGAGAGCCTGCGGTAGGTCACAGTTCCGCCCATGTCCTGAATGACGCGCAGTATACCGTCGCGGGTCGGATTGGTGCCCACGTGCCGCAGCAGAATCTCGGAGCCGGGGATCATACAGGCGGCCGCCAGAAAATAGGCGGCGGAGGAGATGTCGCCGGGTACTTTTACCGATATTCCGGAGAGCTCATTTCCGGGATGAATCGTTGCCGCAAGACCGTCGGAGGACAAATCGGCGCCGAAATGACGAAGCATCAGTTCCGTATGATTTCTGGAAAGAGCCGGCTCAATGACGGTCGTGGCAGAATCAGCGTAAAGCCCTGCAAGCAGAAGGCATGATTTTACCTGGGCGGATGCCACCGGAGAATGATAGGTAATGCCGTGAAGCGGCTGACCTATGATCTGAAGAGGCGCGCATCCGTTGTCACGCTCGCTGGTGATGCATGCACCCATCTGCGTCAGTGGTTCGATGATCCGGTTCATGGGCCGCTTTTGTATGGAGGCGTCTCCGGTGAGCGTACAGGGAAAATCCTGTCCGGCGAGAATGCCGGAGATGAGGCGGGTCGTTGTTCCGGAATTGCCGCAATCGAGCACAGTGTCCGGAGCGTTGAGCCCGTGGAGCCCCTTCCCGTGGACGATGACATGATCCGGGTGTTCCGGATCGGTTTCGATGTCGATCCCCATGCTGCGGAAGCAGCTGATGGTGGAAAGACAGTCAGCGCCGGGCAGAAAATGGGAGATCTCAGTCGTCCCGTTTGCGAGACTGCCGAACATGACTGCCCGGTGAGAGATGGATTTATCTCCCGGAATATCCAGCTGTCCGTGAAGCGGTTTATCTGTAGGATAAAATTTCATGACACGGTTCCTTCCTTCTGAAAGATATGCAGAATCGTTTGCATTGTATCTGAAAGCTCTGCAGAATCGTTTGCATTGTATCTGAAAGTTCTGCGGAATCATTTAGAGAGACGGCGGGAAGCAATCTTTTTTCAGACCTTGCGCCGGACGAGGTAGTTTCGCTTTCGCAAAACGTCATCAGCGTCATTGCGGGCGTTTTCATCATAAAATTCGATCCGGAGGACTCCGTCTTCAAATTCCCGGTTGTGAATGATGCCGATGTTCCGGATGCTGATCTGATTCATGGCGAGCAGCGTCGTGACGGTTGCGATTCCGCCAGGTTCGTCGTAGATATCCACGTACAGAAGATATTGCCTTGGAACCGATCCCCTCTTGATGTCATCGATGGAATCCCGGTAATCCTTGGACGAGGAGAAGGTGCGGTAGAGGCCGTCGGCATCAGCCGAATCGATCATGGAGCGGAAATTGGAAAGAAATTCCATGTAGCGATCCAGCACCTTCAGGATATCGTTCCGGTTGGCGAGGCAGATTTGCTGCCACATAACCGGAGACGAGGAGGCAATCCTTGTGATGTCGCGGAACCCGCCCGCGGCAACGAGCTTCATCTTTTCGTCCGGGGTATCGATGCTTTTCACTGTATTTACCAGAGATGAGGCAACGATATGCTCGAGGTGGCTGACACCTGCGACGATGTAGTCGTGTTCTTCAGCGGAGACAACGATCGGGAGAGAGCGGATGGACCGGATCAGGTCCGAGTAACGATGAACCTTTTCTGTGTCAGTTTCCCGGTTTGTCGTTATAAAATAGTACGCGTTCTCCAGAAGGTAATCCGTGGAGCTGGAAAAACCGGTTTTTTCTGTGCCAGCCATCGGATGGCCGCCGATGAAGTTCGGCGCCAGGCCTGTCCGGATCGCGGCCTCGGTCGTCTCGCCCTTAACGGAGCCTACATCGGTCAGTATGCAGTCTTTCCGGATGATGGATTTGAGAAACGGAAAATAGGTGATATTGGTCTGTACAGGTGCGCACAAAAAAATAAAGTCACAGTCTCCGAAGCGCGGGTCATTCTGGCAGAGGGCTTCATCGATTGCGCCTGCCGCAAGAGCCTGCTCAAGCGTGGAAGGAGTGTGAGAGTATGCAAGTATATGAAAATCCGGATGGAATTTTTTGATGGATCTGGCCAGGGAACCTCCAATCAGTCCGAGACCTATAAAGCCGATACAAGTCATAGGAGTTTTTCCTCACTGTAATATACATCAGCACGTCAAAGTGCTAAAACAACTTATGTCAGTGTACTGGATAAACAGAGAAAAGTCAATGAAGGCAGATCAGACGATAATCGTTTAAAAACAAGACGTAAATGCGGCGGAATAACAGCTCTTTTATGATCACACCTCCGGAAATGTTGGGTAAATGACACAAAAAGGTTGATAATATTGCGAGTTTTTAGTAAAATATATCCATAGCGCCGAGAAAGAGAGAAAGCGCTTTCGAGGCGACTCAAATGTATGGAGGTTAACATTATGGAGGTTTTCAGAACTGACAGGGTCAGAAACGTCGTAATACTCGGACACGGCGGAGCAGGCAAGACTACCCTTGTTGAGGGAATGGCATATCTTTCCGGCATCACCAGCCGTCTCGGAAGTGTTAACGACGGAAATACAATCAGTGATTACGATAAAGAAGAGATTAAGCGCAAGATTTCGATCAATACATCCATTGTTCCCGTTGTGTGGAACAAGTGCAAGGTAAATGTACTGGATACCCCTGGTTATTTTGATTTTGTCGGCGAGGTTGAAGAAGCAGTTTCTGCCGCGGATGCGGCGGTAATCGTGGTTTCCGGAAAGGCCGGCGTTCAGGTAGGCACAGAGAAGGCATGGGATCTTTGTGAGAGATACAATCTTCCAAGAATGATTTTTGTTACAGACATGGATATTGATGATGTATCCTACCGTGATGTTGTGCTGAAGCTTCAGGAGCTTTACGGCAAGAAGATCGCGCCCCTTCACATGCCGATCCGCAAGGACGGGAAGTTTATCGGCTATGTGAACATTGTGAAGAACAAGGGCCGCAGATATATTAATAAGAATGAAAAAGAGGAAATCCCGATACCGGACTACCTGACGGATTACCTCTCTGAATATAGAGACGCGCTGCTGGAGTCGGTTGCGGAGACCAGCGAAGAGATGATGGATCGCTATTTCAACGGAGAAGAGTTCTCTCCAGCGGAGATCGGCGCCGCGCTTGCAATGAATGTCGGCTCCGGCGATATGGTTCCGGTCTGCATGGGATCTCCGATCAATCTGCAGGGCGTGAAAATTCTCCTAGACGATATTGTGGAATATTTCCCGGATCCTTCCCGGAGAGCGCGCGCGGGACTTGACCGCAGCAGCAATGATGTATTTAATGCCGACTATAATTTCACCAGCCCGAAGAGCGCGACGGTCTGGAAGACGATCGCGGATCCGTTCCTCGGAAAGTATTCCATGATCAAGGTCTGCTCCGGCGTACTGAAGTCCAATGACGTGCTCTACAATGTCACGCAGGATTCCGAGGAGAAGATCGGGAAGCTGTATGTCATGACCGGCAACAAACCTGTGGAGGTTCCGGAGCTTCATGCGGGTGATATCGGAGCGCTGGCAAAGCTCGGCGACGCAAAGACGGGCGATTCTCTGGCGACAAAGGACCATCCGGTTGACTTCGGTCCGGTTGCAGTATCGAAGCCTTATACGGCGAAACGGTACAAACCGCTGAACAAGAACGATGTAGATAAGATTGCGCAGGGCCTTTCCAGACTTCAGCTGGAGGATCTGACGATGAAGGTTGTCAATGACTCGGCAAATCATCAGTCCCTGATCTATGGCATTGGTGAACAGCACATCGAAGTAATCGCAGCGAAGCTGAAGGAGAGATATAAGGTCGATATCGAGCTCTCTGAGCCGAAGATCGCTTTCCGTGAGACGATCCGCAAGAAATCCGACGTGGACTCCAAGTACAAGAAGCAGTCCGGCGGACACGGTCAGTATGGACACGTGAAAATGCGCTTTGAGCCTTCGGGCGATCTGAACACACCGTTTGTTTTTGAAGAGGAGGTTGTGGGAGGCTCTGTTCCGAAGAACTATTTCCCTGCGGTTGAGAAGGGCCTGGCAGAATCGGTGACATCCGGACCGCTTGCGGCGTATCCGGTAGTCGGCGTCAAAGCGATTCTTTATGATGGATCCTATCATCCGGTTGATTCCTCGGAGATGGCGTTCAAGACCGCAACCATTATGGCGTTTAAAGATGGTTTTATGAAGGCGGATCCGGTATTGCTGGAGCCGATTGTAGATCTTAAGGTGACTGCACCGGATGCGTTCACCGGCGATATAATGGGTGACCTGAACAAGAGACGCGGACGCGTCCTGGGAATGAACCCGGCAGGAAACGGGAAGACGGAGATCGAGGCGGAAGTACCGCAGCTCGAGCTGAGCGGATATTCCAATACGCTTCGTTCCATGACCGGAGGTGCCGGCGATTTCTCCTATGAGTTCGCGAGATATGAGCAGGCTCCGGCGGAGATCCAGAAAGCACAGGTTGAGGCGAGAGCAGGAAAGGTTACGAAGCTTGATGACTGACGGGACGGCTCCTTGCTGCTGAGACTGTTTTGTTGAATATTGCTGTCTGCTGCATTGGCTGAGAGGCTGGATGCGGCAGACAGTTTTTTTACGCGAACAGTGAGCCGCAGCCGAATGCGAAGTATTCGTGTGCGGTGAGCGTCGCGATAGCGAGATAAAACTCGCGCAGCGTGTTTTATCTCGTTTTAGAGTGTTTTAACTCGCTTTCCGGACAGCCTTTGTGTTATGATGAGAAAGGTTATAGAAATGCATCACAGGCGGAGGGGCAGGATCCATATAAGCCACCGCGAAGACGGAGGCGGAGATCAGGGCGCCTGCAATGGAAAGGAGACAGAAAATGGGGAATGATAAGGAATTTGAGGCTGGCAGTACAGGAAGGAATCCTCTGGGAACTGACATCAGTGCGGAGGAAGTGCGGGATCTGGCGGAGAAGTTCATTTACTCCAGATATATTGTGGGTAAGGAACAGAACCAGAAATTTCTGCATAACCTGAAGATGCCGGAATACCTGGCATTGCATATCGTGCGGGAATATGTAAAGGATCTTCCTGAGGACAATCGGAAAATGTATCTGAATGTTCTGTCGGAGAAGCTGGAGCTTCCGATAAACGAAACCTCCCATGTGGCCGAGGCACTGAAAAACCGCGGTTACGTGACCTGGACCTTTGATGGGAAGGGAAACGGAGGCACTTATCTCAATATTACCCAGCGCGGGCTTGATATGCTTGCGGATAATGAGAAGCGCGTGGACAAGTTTACGAAAAAGGTCGTTAATCGTTTCGGACTCGACCGGATGCTTCAGTTTATGGAAATGAGCTCGGAGCTTTCCCGGATCATGAAGGATGAGCGGGAGGAAACAGAGTCCGGAGAAAGTGACGGTAAGGCATGATTTCTCCGTATAATTTCCGCAGACTGGAGATAAGGTGGCAGGGCCTTTTGGGCCCCTCCGCTGATGCCCGGGACGGGATACCGGAGTATTATCAAAGGGAATACGGGCAGGACGCGATGCGCATGTATGTCCTGTTCTCCGGAAAACTGCCCGGAAACAGTGAACGGGATGAAGCGTGCGCCGAGGGAATTCTTCGGTATCTTCGCAGATACTGGAGAATCGCGGAGGCGATTCTGGAACGGTCGAATGAGTCAGAGTCAGCAGATGAAACAGAGACTGGTGACAATTTCGACGCATGCAGCGTGGAAAAACTGCCGGGAGAAGCCCGTGAGCTGATATATACTGTGAATGAGAGAGTCAGCCGTTCTAAGTGGAATACAGCGGCAGCTTCGATGATGGAAGGCCTTAATCTGCTGCGTAAGGAGGAGCGTGGCCGGGGATTGATGAACCCTGCGGAAGAACTTCTTTTTATGAAGAATTACATTCTTCTGTCAGCTCCGTTCACTCCTTACATCGCACAGGAGCTTTGGGAAAGGTACGGCGGGTGCGGATATCATGATGGGCGCGGATATCATCGCGGTGTGCCGGACGTTTTGGAAGATGAAGACAGAAGAAGCGTCATGGATGAGCCCTGGCCGATTGCCGGGGATGCAGATAGGTCCGGTGATCCGGTTCGCCTTCCAGTCTGTATCGATGGAAGAAAAAGAACCGAGATACCGGCACTTTTTGGGTGGACCCGGGAACGGGCGGAAAGGGCAGCGGCCGCTGCCCTCGGGAGCAGGATGCCATCAGATGTCGGGAGAATTGTCTATGTGCCGGGGCGCATTCTGAACCTTGTGACAAAGTAAACGGCCATACGATAAGTCGTGACACATATTGTATAAGCTATGGATTGCTCCGTGCTTCGCACTCCCGCAATCCTCCAGGTATTCGCACTTCCGTGCCGCTTAAGCGTCACTTCGTGCTCATACCTGTTGCCTTCGAAATCGCATACAGTCTCTTACACACGCTTCGCGCGTGACGATCCTGTCTGCGTTTTCGAAGAGCTTATACAGTAAACGGCCATACGATAAGTCGTGACACATACTGTATAAGCTATGGATTGCTCCGTGCTTCACACCGCTCCATGCTCATACATGTTAGCGTCGTTCAGGCATGCAGTTTTCTGTGCATGCTTCGCATGCCCGAAAACTGCCCGCTTGACGACGGCTTTATACAGTAAACCTTTTCGTTTTTTTGTTTGCAAAGTGAAATTTTGGTGTATAATATCAACAGATTATCATTAGGAGGACAAATCAATGGCTACAAAAGATATTGACTGGGGAAGCCTGGACTTTAATTACAGAGAAACAGATTACAGCTATGTCTCCATGTACAGAGACGGAAAGTGGGATGAGGGCAGGCTGACGAAGGATCACACAGTTACGATGAGTGAGTGCGCGGCGGTTCTTCAGTATTCTCAGTCCTGCTTTGAAGGCCTCAAGGCATATAGAACGAAGGACAACAAGGTGGTATGCTTCCGCCCGGATATGAATGCGCAGCGTATGTATGACTCCTGCAAACGGCTGGAAATGCCGCCGTTCCCGGTTGATCGTTTTGTGAAGGCTGTTGAAGAGGTGGTAAAGGCGAACGTTGACTGGGTACCGCCATATGGCTCCGGCGCAACGCTCTATATCCGTCCTTATATGTTCGGATACAATGCGGTTATCGGAGTAAAGCCGGCTGAGGAGTATATGTTCCGTATCCTCGTGACGCCGGTTGGCCCGTATTTTAAGGGCGGAGCAAAGCCGGTTGTTGTGCGTATTCCTGACTTCGACCGCGCCGCGCCGCATGGAACCGGTGGAATCAAGGCCGGCCTGAACTATGCGATGAGCCTTCACCCGATTATGGAGGCGCACAGAGAGGGATTCAACGAGAACCTGTATCTGGATCCGGCAACCAGAACAAAGGTGGAAGAGACCGGCGGAGCAAATGTAATCTTTATCAAGGACAACGGGAAGACACTGGTAACGCCGAAGTCCGATTCGATTCTTCCGTCCATCACCCGCCGTTCCCTCTGCTATATTGCCGAGAATATGCTGGGCATGAAGGTGGAGCACAGACCGGTTATGTTCAGTGAAGTACCGGAATTTGAGGAAATGGGTCTTTGCGGAACCGCAGCCGTTATCAGCCCGGTAGGACAGATCAATGACCATGGCAGAATCATCAACATTCCGAGCGGCATGGAGAAGATGGGACCGGTTCTCACAAAGCTTCGCAGCACACTGACAGGTATTCAGGACGGAGAGATCGAAGGACCGGAAGGCTGGGTTCATGAGATAGACGTTGACTGAAGAAAAGTGAATCCGTGACGTTCTTTTTACAGGTTAATTGAATTAACAGAAAATTGATGCTAATATGAGACTGTCGCATGATATGCATACAGTGAATCAGCGGACCGGCCGCAGGAGGAACACGTACTGCGGACCGGGATAAGCAGAGAAGATTTTGATTCACGGGTAGGCTCAATGCGGTGGTCTCATTTTTTGTGAGCCCGGAAGAAAGACAGAGAGGCATCATAAGTGAATCAGAATAGTACACCGATTTTGGACGCAATTGAAAATTTCCGCAGCGAAAGGCCGGCATTTTTCCGTATTCCGGCGCATCGCTTTGAGCGCGGAGCAGACCCGAGAGCTTTGGAAGTGCTCGGGGAAAGGGCGTTTATGAGCGACCTTACGGAGGCAGAGGGACTGGATGATCTGCATCAGCCGGCGGGACCGATCCGGGAGGCTCAGGATCTGGCTGCAGAAATCTGGGGATCGGATCATTGCTGGTTTCTGGTGAACGGTACAACGTGCGGAAATGAAGCTATGATTCTCGCCTCCGTACAGCCTGGTGAAAAGATCCTGGTTCCAAGGAATGCACATAAATCTGTGCTGATGGGCCTGATTTTGAGCGGAGCTGTTCCGGTATGGGTAAACACGGAGACGGTTCCCGGATGGAATATTTCCGGCGAAGTGAAGCCGGAGGAGATTGAAAAGGCACTGGAGCGGGACAGCGAAATCCGGGCTGTCTTTGTGGTGAGCCCGACTTATTACGGGATCTGTTCCGATTTGCGGAGAATTGCGGACATCTGTCACCGGCATGGGATTCCTCTGCTTGTCGACGAGGCACATGGATCCCACCTGTATTTTTCGGACGAGATGCCGGAAGGAGCGATCCGGGCAGGGGCGGACGTGGCGGCACAGAGCATTCACAAGACATCCGGAAGTATGACGCAGAGTTCAATGCTTCAGTGGAAGAGCCGTTTTATCTCGCGACAGAGGCTGGATGAGTGTCTGAAGCTCGTGATGAGCACGAGCCCGAATTATCTGCTCATGGGTTCACTGGACGGAGCACGCCATAATCTTGCGCTCCATGGCGGAGAACTGATGAGCAAATCGATGGCGATGGCAGACATACTTCGTGAGGAGCTTGCGCGGATTCCTTACGTGGATGTACTGACGACAGATGTGTGTTATGAGATGTCCGGAGAAGAAAAAATTGCCCTTGCGACTGCAAAGTCAGCGGGAATTCCTGTGGAAGAGCTTCTCGGGAAGGGAAAAAATGTGCCGGAACACCTGACGATGGATCCGCTCCGGATCGTTTTTTCGGCAAGGAGAGCGGGAATTACAGGTTTTCGCCTGCAGAGACTGCTCTATGATAAGGGCAGAGTCAGCACGGAACTGGCAGATTTTGAAAACGTAGTGGCAGTCGTCACGTGGGGAAATAACGGCGACGATATCCGGCGGCTGGTAGAGACACTGAAGAAGATCCTGAGGGAACAGACGGGCTGCGGCACAGAGGACATTCCGAGGGAAAGTGCGGAAGAAATTGGGAGCTTGTCGGACGGGAGACGCGAGGACTATCTCAGGCATGCTGCATCTGTGCTTCCCCAGGTGGTAATGACACCGAGAGAAGCTTTCTACAGTGAGAAGATTCTGGTGAAATGGGAAGATGCGGTCGGCAGAGTTGCCGGGGAAAGCATCATCCCGTATCCGCCGGGGATTCCGCTGATCTGCCCGGGTGAGGTGATCACCAGGGAGATTTTCGACATTGTCCAGCGGTACAGGGAAAACCGGCTGCCGATCCACGGACCTGCGGACCGTGATCTGGAAACCATGAGGGTCATCCGATATCGAACAAAGCTGGATATCACCTGAGGATGGCATGAGGGAAAAATATTAACCGGGAGGTATGCATGAAATTTATATCCTGGAATGTGAATGGGCTGCGAGCCTGTGTGGGAAAAGGATTCAGGGAGTATTTCGACAGCACCGGCGCGGATTTCTTCTGTATTCAGGAGAGCAAGCTTCAGGCTGGTCAGATCGATTTTGCGCCGGAGGGCTATTACTGCTACTGGAATTATGCCGACAGAAAGGGATATTCTGGCACAGCGGTTTTTGCAAAGCAGGAGGCGCAGAATGTCACTTACGGGATCGGAGTGGAGGAGCATGATCATGAGGGACGCGTGATCACTCTGGAATATGAGAAGTTCTATCTCGTGACCTGCTATACGCCAAATTCCCAGAGTGAACTGAAACGGCTGGATTACCGGATGCGCTGGGAGGATGATTTCCGCGCATATCTTCACGCCCTCGCGGAGAAAAAACCGGTGATTGTCTGCGGGGATCTGAATGTGGCGCATGAAGAAATCGATATCAAAAATCCGAAGACGAACCGCAGAAATGCCGGATTTACCGATGAAGAGCGGGAAAAGATGACGGAGCTTCTGGATTCGGGGTTCACGGATTCCTACCGCTGGCTGCATCCTGATAAGATTGAGTACTCCTGGTGGTCGTACCGCTTCCGGGCGCGTGAGAAAAATGCGGGATGGAGAATCGATTATTTCCTGATCACCGATAATCTCAGGGATCATGTCACCGATGCAATCATCCACACAGATGTGATGGGATCGGATCACTGCCCGGTTGAGCTGGATCTTACGATATGATTTCAAACCGGATGAGATCGGATTCGGGGAAGCCGGCTATCTGACAACAGGTATGGGATGAAGCTGCGAAGCAGCGAAGTGACGCGCAAGCGGCACGAAAGTGCGAATATGCGCGGGCGGGTGAGCCACATTTGCGCACACACAGTGTGAAGCGGTTTACCTGTCTGTGATCAGGGAAGAACCGGAGGAAGAGAATGGCAGAGAAGACAGAATTCAGGGTAACACCATCAGATCCGGAAAGACTTGGAGTGCACGGCATTACGACGAACGGAGTACGGAACGGAAACCTGTTCGCCTGCGTGATTCCGGAAGGGAAGCGGGCGGAGCTTCTGCTCTATCATACAGGGGAGATTGAGCCTTGTCAGGTGATTCCTCTCGAGGAAAAATACCGGATCGGCGACATCAGCGCAGTCTTTGTGGAGATGGAGAATGCGGGAGCGTATGAATACAATTATCGGGTAGAGGGGAAGACCGTTGCGGATCCCTATGCCAGATCTGTTCGTAGAATCACAAATCCGGTCAGCGGGGAGGAAGAGTACCGGTGTTCCATGAAGGTCTATTTCAAGGCAGGAACAGAGCCCCTCAATATACCCTATGAGAACAGTATCTTCTACAAACTTCACGTGAGAGGCTTCACAAAGACCCGGCCGGCGGGCGTGAAGCATCCCGGAACATTTCTCGGCGTCACGGAGATGATCCCGTATCTGAAGGACATGGGGGTGACTTCGCTGATCCTCATGCCGTGCTATACGTTCGAAAATCAATCAGATGAGGAAAAATATTATTATCTGGATCAGCAGGTGCAGGTGAAGGAACCGGAGAATAATGCGGACCCGGTTTTGAATTACTGGGGGTACACGAAGGGACTTTATTTTGCGCCGAAGAAGGCTTACTGCGCCACGGATAATCCGAACAAGGAGTTCGCGGAAATGGTGGATGTCCTCCATGAGGCCGGTCTGGAATGCATCCCGGAGTTCTATTTTCTTCCGGAAGCGGATGCAAGACTTGTCACTGATGTGCTGCGCTACTGGCGCCTTCACTTCAAGGTGGACGGTTTCCATCTGGTCGGCGACGGGAGCTGGATTCACGCGGCCGTTACTGACCCCCTGCTTCGGAGAACGAAGCTGATTACCTCCGGCTATGATACCTCCGTGCTGTACGGAGGCAGAAAACCGGCTTTCCGGAACCTTGCGGCTATGAATCCGTCCTACGAGCAGGCAATGCGCCGGTTTCTGAAGGGCGATCCGGATGTCGGTACGGACGAGGCCGGCTGGTATCTCCGGAGAAACTCCGAGGACCAGGCATTCATCAATTATTTTGCGGATCAGGACGGCTTCACGATGTATGACATGGTTTCCTATGAGGAAAAACATAACGAAGCCAACGGTGAGCAGAATCACGACGGGACGGATTTCAACTTTACCTGGAACTGCGGGGAGGAGGGGCCATCCAGAAAGAGCGCGGTTCGTGCGCTGAGGCGGCAGCTGCTCAGGAATGCGTTTCTCATGCTGATGACCAGTCAGGGTACACCGATGCTCTACGCAGGGGATGAGATAGAGAACAGCCAGGGCGGGAACAACAATGCCTGGTGCCAGGACAACCGCACGGGCTGGGTTACCTGGAGCAGATCAAAATCAGCGAGAGAGATGCATGATTTTGTCAGGAAGGCCATTGCGTTCCGCAGAGAACATCCGGTCCTCCGATCCGCGCGGGTGCTGCGGATGGCGGACTATAAGGCCTGCGGATTCCCGGATCTTTCATTTCACAGCGAGGTGGCATGGATGAGCGCTTCCGGAAAGACGAAGACAGGGCTCGGTGTCATGTACTGCGGACAGTATGCGGAGAAGACGGACGGGACATCGGACGACACGATCTATATCGCGTACAACATGTACTGGCAGATGCAGCGGTTCGCGCTTCCGGACCTTCCAGAAGACCTCCGGTGGGTGATCTGCGCGGATACGTCGCGTGAGCAGGCGTTTCCGGAGAAAGGCACAGAGATGGAAATCGATTCGGACGAGAAGTCGGTGGAGGTATCTCCGAGGAGTATCGTGATCTTAATGGCGGTGCGAAAATGAAGAAAAATTACGCGTGGCAGCATTTCAAGACAATTACACATCATAAATGTCTGGTTCTTCATTATTGTTTCCGGATGGGGCTTTACTGGCAGGGAATCGTGCATGATCTGTCCAAGTATTCTCCTACGGAATTCCGTGAGGGGGCCAGATACTGGCAGGGAACCAGAAGCCCGAACAACGCGGAACGCGAGGATACGGGAGTTTCCCTTGCCTGGCTTCATCATAAGGGACGCAACAAGCACCATTTCGAATATTGGATTGACTATGGAATAAACTGTGATACAATCATCAAAGGCGTGCCGATTCCCCGCAAATATGTGGCGGAAATGGTCGCGGACCGTATCAGCGCATCCAGAGTGTATCTGGGAGACAACTACAATGACTGTGCTCCCTATGAGTACTGGAAGAAGGGCAGAGACAAGCTATGGTTTGTCGATGATTCCGTGAAGAATCAGCTTGATCTGCTGCTCGGGATGCTGGCAGAGAAGGGCGAAGACGTAACTGTTTCTTACATAAAACACACATTTTTGAAGGGTGGACAACAGGAATGAAAAAAGTAGTGAAATTCGGTGGAAGTTCTCTCGCAAATGCTGAGCAGTTCAAGAAGGTCGGAGAAATCATCCGGGCGGATGAGGGCAGACGCTATGTTGTCCCGTCAGCACCCGGCAGACGGTTCAGCAATGACACCAAGGTTACCGATATGCTGTATGACTGCTACCATCGCGCGGAGGAAGATCAGGATTTCTCCGACGCGCTTCAGAATATTCGCGATCGCTACGATGAGATCATCAACGGACTGGGATTGTCTCTCAATCTGGACAGTGAGTTCGAGACAATCGCTGAAAATTTCCGCAGCAAGATCGGAACCGATTACGCTGCGTCCAGGGGAGAGTATCTGAACGGAATTGTGATGGCGGAATACCTCGGATATGAATTTGTCGATGCCGCAAGAGTAGTGGCCTTCGATGAAGAGGGAAAGTTTGACGCGGTAAGGACAGACAAGCAGATGGGTGCGGTGCTTGAGCCTCTTGAGCATGCGGTGATCCCGGGATTCTACGGCGCAAAACCGGATGGTACCGTTGAGACCTTCTCCCGGGGCGGGTCCGACATCACCGGATCCCTTGTGGCAAAGGCGGTTCATGCGGATCTGTATGAAAACTGGACGGATGTATCCGGCTTCCTGATGGCTGATCCGAGAATCATCAAGGATCCGGTTACCATCAATACCATTACCTATCGTGAGATGCGCGAGCTTTCCTATATGGGAGCAACAGTTCTTCACGAGGATGCGGTATTCCCTCTCAGAAAGGAAGGAATACCGATCAATGTTCGAAATACAAACCGTCCGCAGGATCCGGGCACGATGGTTGTCGAGAACACCTGCAACAAGCCGAAATATACCATCACCGGTATCGGCGGCAAGAAGGGATTTGCTTCCATCACAATTGAGAAGGCGATGATGAACGCGGAAGTCGGATTCGGCCGCAAGGTGCTTGAGGTATTCGAGGACTGCGGGATGACGTTCGAGCATACACCTTCCGGTATTGACACCTTCTCTGTGTATGTCAACCAGAACGAATTCGAGAAGCATGAGCAGCAGGTTATCGCCGGACTTCACAGATCCGTTCATCCGGACATGATCGAGCTGGAATCCGATCTGGCGCTGATTGCAGTCGTGGGCAGAGGAATGAGAAGAACGAGAGGAACCGCGGGACGGATTTTTGCTGCACTGGCTCATGCGCATGTCAATGTCAAGATGATCGACCAGGGATCCTCCGAGCTGAACATCATCATCGGTGTGGAAAACCGTGATTTTGAGACGGCGATCAAGGCGATTTACGATATCTTTGTTGTTTCACGGCTGTAATCGTCAGATTTCATAGCGATAAGGGATTTCTTTATGCTATAATATAAGCAGTTGCCGTACGAATCATTGGCGGCAGGGTCCGTAAACAGAAGAAGAACAAGGAGATCGTGCATGAAAAGACTATTGCTGAAGCTCAGCGGAGAAGCGCTTGCAGGAGACAGGAAGACTGGATTTGACGAGGAAGTTGTAACAGGTGTCGCGAAACAGGTTCGGAAACTGGTGGATGACGGCTTCCAGATCGGGATTGTTATCGGAGGCGGAAACTTCTGGAGAGGCCGCTCCAGCAAGAATATCGACCGCACGAAGGCGGATGAGATCGGTATGCTTGCGACGGTTATGAACTGCATCTATGTGTCCGAGATTTTCCGGTCACAGGGGATGATGACATCGGTCCTGACACCCTTTGAGATCGGCGGAATTACGAAGCTGTTCTCGAAGGATCGAAGCAATAAATATTTTGCGCACAACATGGTTGTATTCTACGGAGGAGGAACGGGCAGCCCGTATTTTTCGACAGATACCACCGCCGTTCTCCGCGCGATTGAAATCGATGCTGACGAACTGCTTCTGGCGAAGGCTGTCGACGGCGTCTATGACAGCGATCCGAAGAGCAATCCGAACGCAAGGAAGTACGATGAAGTTTCGATTCAGGAGGTCATCGACAAACAACTTCAGGTGGTGGATATGACCGCGTCGATCCTGGCAAAGGAGAACAGGATGCCGATGGTAGTATTCGGCCTTGACGGGGAAGACAGCATCGTCAATGCTGCGCACGGGAAGATCACCGGGACAAGGGTGACCGTGTAAGAGACCAGGGAGGAATTTTACAATGAATGAGAGAGTAAAGGCATACGATGCCAAAATGGAGAAGACACTCGCAAACCTTGCAAATGAGCTCGGCGCTATTCGTGCCGGCCGTGCGAATCCCCATGTCCTGGATCGTATCACGGTTGACTATTACGGCGCTCCGACACCACTGAATCAGGTGGCGAATATTCAGGTTCCGGAGGCCAGAATCATTCAGATTCAGCCGTGGGAATCCTCCATGATCAAACCGATCATCAAGGCAATCCAGACGTCTGATCTCGGCATTAATCCGAATACGGACGGCAAGGTGATCCGCTTGATTTTCCCGGAACTGACAGAGGAGAGACGTAAGGAGCTCACAAAGGAGACAAAGAAGAAGGGCGAGGAAGCCAAGGTGGCTGTCCGCAACATTCGGCGGGATGGCAATGAGGCCTTCAAGAAGCTGGAGAAATCCGAGGATCTGTCCGAGGACCTCATTGCGGAGCTTCAGGATGACCTTCAGAAGGCAACCGATAAGAGAATCAAAGAGATCGACAAAGCTGTGGAAGAGAAGTCCAAAGAGCTGATGAAAGTCTGATCGGCACAGATGGCTTCGTGAAACAGAAATGAGGGGGAGCTGACGTACGAAATGCTTGTTGTATCATTTGCCGCAGAGGTTTTGCTCCGGGGCATTGTGCAAAAAGGTATTTCGCACGGCAGCTTCTTTCTGTACTTGCTGCATTTACTGCAGCTGGAGGAAAAATGAAAGAAGAAGACCGGCTTGAGGGCCTGAAGGTCCCGAACCATATTGCGATTATTCTGGACGGCAACGGAAGATGGGCAAAGCGCAGAGGAATGCCGCGCAGTTACGGGCATATTGTCGGCTGCAATAACCTGGAGAAGATGTGTGATGAGATCTGCGAAATGGGGGTAAAGTATCTCACGGTCTATGCGTTTTCCACCGAAAACTGGAAACGGTCGGCGGATGAGGTGAAGGTGCTGATGAATCTTTTTCGGAAGTATCTGAGGCGTGTCGAGATGAAAGCGCACAAGAACCGGATGAAGGTGCGGATCATCGGTGATCCTTCCGCGCTTGCGCCGGATCTCCAGGAAGAGATCCGCGAGGTTGAGGAGGCATCTGCAAATTACGATCAGATGTATTTTCAGATTGCCCTGAATTACGGTGGAAGAGATGAGATCGAACGCGCGGTCACAAGGATTGCGGAGGATGCCAGAAACGGCAAGCTTCCGGAGGGACGGGTGACCGGAGAGATCTTTGAGAGATATCTGGATACAGCCGGAATACCAGATCCGGACCTTCTGATCCGCACAAGCGGAGAGCAGAGGATCTCGAACTTTTTACTGTGGCAGCTGGCTTACACGGAATTTTATTTTACCGATGTGGCATGGCCTGATTTTCATAAGAAGGATCTGATTGAGGCGATCGAAAAGTATAACGGGCGGGACCGTAGATTCGGAAACGCAAAGTAAGGACAGCAGGGAGGAAATACAAATGTTTTATATTCTCGGCCTTGTCGGGGTACTTGTGATGCTTGTCGTTCAGTATCTGACAAGAAAGACGACAAATTCTTTTCTCACAAGACTGGTCAGCGGTGTGATTCTGGTTCTGATCGCGCTGATGGGAATCAATGCCGGAGGATGGGTGCTCTATCTCATCTCTCTCGCTCTGGCTCTGATCGGCACATTTGAATTGTACCGTGCCCTCGGCATCCACAAGGGCGGCAGGACGATCGATATGCTTGAACTGTTCGGATATATCTCGGTGGTTCTCTACTATGTGAGCCTCGTTTATATGTGGGGCAGTTATCAGGTGTTCGCAATCATCTGCAGCCTGGTCATCGTGATGTTCGTCTATGTATTTTCTTATCCGAAGTATAATGCCCGTCAGATTATGGAGACGTATTTCGGTGTGATATATGTGGGTGTTATGCTGTCCTTCGTCTACCAGACCCGGTGTCTTGAGGGCGGACAGTTTATTGTCTGGCTTATTTTCCTGTGCTCATGGGGATGCGATACCTGCGCCTACTGCGCGGGAAGACTTTTCGGCAAACATAAGATGGCGCCGGTGCTCAGCCCGAAGAAGACCATCGAGGGAGCCATCGGGGGAGTCGCCGGAGCAACGATTCTGGGCATGATCTATGCATTTCTCACACGGGGACCGGTGATGGAATATATGATCATCTGTCTCGTCGGGGCGCTGATCTCAATGGTTGGCGATCTCTCGGCATCTGCGATCAAGAGGAATGCCGATATCAAGGATTACGGAAAGCTCATACCCGGTCACGGCGGTGTTCTGGATCGCTTTGACAGTGTGATCTTTACCGCTCCGATTATCTATTTTCTGGCAGTGACACTGGTAAAGTGAGCATAGTTCGGACGGAAGCTCCGGTGAAGTGAGCAGAAGTGCGGCAGAAAGGGGGCAGGCAGGAATGAAAAAAATAGCCATCCTGGGTTCGACCGGATCAATCGGGACCCAGACGCTGGATGTGGTGAGGAACAATGGGGATATCCGCGTGGTTGGAATTTCCGCGGGACACAATGTAGATAAGGCAGAAGAGCAGATCCGGGAATTTCATCCGGAGATTGCGGTTATCTACGATGGGCAGGCGGCGGAGGATCTCAGAATCAGAGTCCGGGACACGGATACAAGAGTGCTGTCGGGCATGGACGGACTTCTGGAGCTGGCGGTGATGCCGGATGCGGACATTCTGGTCACCGCTATTGTAGGGATGATCGGGATCCGTCCGACACTTGCCGCCATTGAGGCCGGAAAGGATATTGCTCTTGCCAATAAGGAAACCCTGGTGACGGCGGGACATCTGATCATGCCGCTGGCGCGGAAGAAGGGCGTGCGGATTCTTCCAGTTGACAGTGAGCACAGCGCGATTTTCCAATGTCTGCACGGCGAGGACAGAAGGCAGATACATAAGCTCCTCATCACAGCCTCCGGAGGACCCTTCCGGGGTAGAAAAACAGCAGAGCTTTCGAACATCCGGCCGGAGGATGCCTTGAAGCATCCGACGTGGTCGATGGGAAGAAAAATTACCATTGATTCCGCGACACTGGTCAATAAAGGTCTTGAGGTCATGGAGGCCCGATGGCTGTTCGATGTGCCGCTGGAAAGAATTCAGGTCGTTGTCCAGCCACAGAGCATCATTCACTCTATGGTGGAATTTGAAGACGGGGCGGTTATGGCACAACTCGGTTCTCCGGATATGCGGCTGCCGATTCAATATGCGCTCTATTATCCGGAGCGAAGATATCTTCCGGGAGAGCGGCTTGATTTCACAAAGCTGCGCTCCATCGAAATCGATGAGCCCGATATGGAAACCTTCCGGGGTCTGCCGCTTGCAATTCAGGCGGCGAAAGAAGGCGGCTCAATGCCGACGGTCTTCAATGCAGCAAACGAGGAGGCAGTGGCTCTTTTTCTGGATCACAGAATCGGTTTTCTGGATATCTATCGCATTATCGAGGGGGCAATGAACAGACACAGAACGATTGAGAATCCGGATCTCGGGCAGATACTCGGCGTTGAGGCAGAGACGAGGAGACGGATCTCGGAAGAATGGTACAGATAATATAGGGGAAACGTATTGAAATATATCATCGGAATCCTGGTGCTGGGACTTGTTGTTCTTTTTCATGAGTTCGGCCATTTTATCCTGGCGCGGAAAAATCACATCGTTGTTGAAGAGTTTGCCATCGGCATGGGACCGAAGATTTTGTCGTTCAAAAGCAAAAAGAGCGGAACGGTCTTTGCGTGGCGCCTTCTTCCCTTCGGAGGATCCTGCGCGATGCTGAATGAAGATGAAGGAGAGGAGATCCCCGGCAGCTTCATCGGCGCTCCGGTGTGGAGGAGGGCGCTCGTCGTCGCGGCAGGACCCGTCTTCAATTTTATTCTGGCATTTCTGCTGTCTCTTGTGATCGTCGGGGCAACGGGAGCGGACCCGGCAGTAGTCGCGGAGGTTCCGTCCGGCACACCGGAGGCAGAGGCGGGTCTTCGCGCCGGGGATGAAATCGTATCCTACAATGGAGAGTGGATCGTAAATTCCAGGGATTTCTATATGGATCTTCTGATGAAGGAGATTCCGACAGATAAGATCGCGCTTGTCGTAAGGAGGGACGGAAAGAACGTCCGGATCAATTATCAGCCGTCATCACAGACAAAATACCTGCTCGGAATTCACTGGCAGGAGGCGGAAGCCGGAAGCGGCCTTCAGCTGACCATGGTGAACAAGGGAACAGCCGCCCGGAAGACAGGCCTTGAAATGGGTGATATTGTAACTGCACTGAACGGGACGAAGGTTCGCAGTACGGAGGATATCAGCAATTATCTGGAGGAGCATCCTCTGGACGGGTCTCCCGTGAAAATCACCTATGAGAGAAACGGTAAAGAAGGAACGGTGACGGTAACTCCGGAAAAGACCGTTACTGCCACATTGAATTTTTCGTATCAGTCGATCCGCGTAAAGCAGGGATTTTTTGGTGTAATCCGTTACTCCTTTTATGAGGTGATTTTCTGGATCAAGATGGCCTGGAAGTCGCTGGCAGGGATGCTGAATGGGACTTTTGGTATCAATGACATGTCCGGACCGGTGGGAATCGTCAAAACGGTAGGAGACACCTACAGCGCGGCAGCGGCAGAGGTATCGCCGGCAGCGGCTCTCCTCACGCTCCTGAGCGTAATGTCCATGATATCCGTCTCTCTGGGATTCATGAACCTGATTCCGCTTCCGGCACTTGACGGAGGAAGACTCCTTCTGATGCTTATCGAAGGCATACGCAGGAAGCCGGTTAACCGCAAGATCGAGGAAAATATCAACTTCTATGGCCTGATGGCGTTGCTGGTATTTATTGCGTATATAACGGTGCATGACATTATGAAGCTTATCTGAGCCAGACGGAGCCGCGGCGTGGCTGTCGTATATGCATCGCGATGCGCGCGGGAGTTCGCGATGCCCGCTGCACAGGGGTCGCCATATTTTCGTGAGATCGCGATGCCCGCTGCACAGAGGCCGCCATATTTTCGTGAGATCGCGATGTCTGCTGTGTTGTGGTTCGTTGTAATGGCAGGAGAACGAATGGCCGCGTGTCCTGGCGGGTTTCCGGTTAAAAGAAGAAAGGAAATAAGAATGATTTCATCAATTACGGCAATGGATGTGAGGGTACTGGTATTCTTCCGGGATCACCTGCGCTTTTCGTGGATGACACCGATTATGCAGGGAATCAGCGCCTTCGGTTTTTTCGGCTGGTTCATTCTGACGATTCTTCTGCTGGTATTTCGGAAGACAAGGGATGCGGGCAAGGTTGCCGCGGTTTCACTCGTGATTGAGGCAATTGTTGTCAATCTGATGATGAAGCTGATCTTTGCGCGTATAAGACCCTTTGATGCCTTCAACTTTTTGATGCCGATCGGAAAACTGCCGACGGACTACTCCTTCCCGTCAGGACACACGGCGAACAGCTTTGCCGTAGCGCTTTCGGCTGTACACATGCTGCCACGGAAAGAGGGGATACCCCTTGTGATCCTCGCATCGCTTGTCGCGTACTCAAGGATGTATCTTGGGGTTCATTACCCGTCTGACGTGATCGGCGGCTTTCTGGTAGCACTGGTGATCAGCCAGGCGGTGTGGTATTTCATGGTAAAGAGACCGGTGAGAATGGAATCCAAGGCTACAGAGTCCGAGTAGACTGTTGATTAATCGGTGAGGCGGCAGCGTTTCTCGCCGGACTGCTGTTATGCTGAGAAGGTCAGATGGCGGGCACGAGAAAAACTAAAATTTTTTCTCATAAATTTCAAGAAAACTGTTGACGAATCCGGGTACAGGTGCTATTATAATATTCGTTGTCGGCGAGAACAACGGCGACAACAAAATGAATAAATGCGGAAGTGTCGGAACTGGCAGACGAGCAAGACTAAGGATCTTGTGGTAGCAATACCGTGTGGGTTCAAGTCCCATCTTCCGCAGACCAAAACCGTCTGATTTCATCAGGCGGTTTTTTCGTGCCCTGAAATGCCCGAAAAGCCGCGAAAATGGGCCTGAAAAAGAGGCTTTAGATGGCGTTTTACAGAGGATGATGTCGTATCTGAAAATTACACGCTGTTTTTTCTCTAATTCGTGCTTTCTGCGACAAAATATGTTACTATATACTAATATATTTGCGCAGAAGGAGAAAATTTTGGACAAAAAGACAAAGAAGAAGGGGAGCGCACTCCGCAAAAGGTGGATCATTACCGGTATCGTTTTTTTGCTATGTGCAGCTACATTATGGCTCTTTATCGGGGCGGTACGCAGAAAATCCGCAGCACAGATGAGAGAGATGTGTCGTCTGAGCGAGCAGGCACGGATAAGCGAGCTTAACGCAGACATTGATCAGTGCAAGGATATCACGCAGACGCTGAAATTACTGCTGCAGGACAGCAACAGTGGAGAAATCCGGAATTTTACCATGATCTCCAGGAATATGCTGTACGGCCGTAATGAAGTGGCTTGCCTGCAGCTGGCTCCGGATGGAATCGTCAAGGAGACATATCCTGAGGATGCCGGATACTCGGATAAGAAAGATCTTTTCCAGGATAAGGAAACAAGGGAAATATGTGAGTATTCCAAAACATCTGGCGCAATTGTGGTTCAGGGGCCGATAGAGATGAAGCAGGGCGATTCATGTATCGTGGTGCGGAATCCTGTTTATCTGTACGGGCAGGACGGGAAGAAGCACTTCTGGGGCTTTACCATTGCGATTATCCGTGTTTCCAAGGCATTTCAGGCAGCGCTGAATTCCCTGAGTTCCTTCGGATATGATTACCACCTGTATAAGACAAATCCGCTGGAAACAAAATATCATCTGGTGAATTCTTCAAAAAGATACCTGGTGAAGCCTGAGACGGTTTCCTTTGTAAATGGTGGCTGCACCTGGCGACTGGATGTGACGCCGAAAAAAGGCTGGCAGGTTACCGATTCCTTGAAAAATTACTATTATTTCGGCACGGTAATCTGTGTTCTGATCACGGTGCTGGTATATCTGGTGCTGATGATTTCGGAGGATCGGAAAAAGCTTGTGTCGATGTCAGAGCATGACAGTCTTACCATGTTGTTAAACGGACGAAGGTTCGGCACAGATGCCGCTGCCGCTGCCGCAAAGGCAGCTTCGGACGGATGCGGATTCGGAATTATTTATATCGATCTCAACTGCTTCAAGAAGATCAATGATCAATATGGCCACCAGACCGGTAATGATGTTCTGGTGGAGGTGGCGAGGAGGCTTTCTGCGTCGGTACCATACGCATCTTACCGGCTGGGCGGAGATGAATTCGCTGTTCTTGTAACAGACGATTACACGGAGGACGGATACCGGGATATTATTCGAGGCATCAAGGCATTTTTTGAGGCGCCGGTTGTTGTAGGGAGCCATCTGATTTATGTCAGTATTAGCGCAGGATATGCGTTTTCTTCCAGAGATGGAAATGATCCGGAGAAGCTCAGGTCAATTGCGGATCAGTGGATGTATCGGGAGAAGCAGAAGTATCACAGAATGAAGGAGATAGAGAATATTGATGGGACTAAGCAAGCTTATTGAGTACTTTAAAACCAGTGATACCATTGGCGAAAATCAGGAGGCTATAGAGACTATGCGTTACTATAGCCGCGAATCCCAGAAGCTGACCATGGAATTAAATACCAGTTTTCATGAGCCGGAAGAAATCGCGGAGCTCTTCTCCAAAATTATCGGAAAACCGGTAGGAGAGGGATTTGGGCTGTTTCCTCCTTTTTATACGGATTTTGGAAAGAATATTACAGTAGGAAAAAACGTCTTCATCAATTCTGATTGTAAATTTCAGGATCAGGGCGGAATTTTTATTGACGATGATGCCCTGATCGGGCCAGGAGTTGTGCTTGCAACACTGGACCATGATTTCAACCCGGAAAAAAGACATCAGATGCATCCCGCACCTATCCATATTGGAAAAAGAGTCTGGATTGGTGCAAATGCAGTGATTACCAGGGGAGTAACCATTGGAGATAATTCTGTTGTCGCAGCAGGTGCGGTTGTAGTGCGTGATGTACCTGAAAACACGGTTGTTGGGGGCGTACCTGCCCGCATGCTCAAAAGTATTACCTGAGAATTCTCCGGTACGCCTGTAGACATTGTGTAAGACATTGCGTTACGTACCCATCGTAGCCAACGAAGTAGTGGTTGAAGCAGGAAGCTCCGACTTCTATAAGTCGGAGTAGTTCACGTCCGGCCACAGAGCACTGATGATGACGCAGCTTGCCACAGGTTTATTGTACGTGATTGCATTTTTCTTTGGGAAAAGCAGCATCGTGCTTCTGTTTGTAGTTTCGTTTTGCGCAACCGCAGTAAGTGGAAAGGAAAAAGTAAAAGAGAATAGAAAGCATTTGATTCAGGAGACCTCAGGCGGATACTGCAGAGGTCTTTTTTTACGCGAACAGTGAGCCGCAGCCGAATGCGAAGTATTCGTGTGCGGCGAGCGTCGCGATAACGAGATAAAACTCGCGCAGCGTGTTTTATCTCGTTGATGATGGAAAATACCGCGGAATCTTCAGATGTGTACTGCTTCTTACAAAGAACAAAAATGAATGTTTGTCTGCATGTAGAATCATGTTGAAATTATTTTTTGTCATATTGTATTAATCTATTGACACAGATAAGAACTCGTGATATTGTTCTAGTGTACTAAGGAACTAATACAGACATGCGAAAGAGATGATTGCAAGCCCGTAGGGAGGTGGTTATACAGATGGCATGGGAATTTAAGAACGGTATTCCGATTTATCTTCAGATTATGGAAGGAATAAAAACCCGGATTGCTGGCGGACTGCTTCCGCCGGGAAGCAAGCTGCCTTCGGTCAGAGACCTTGCTGCGCAGGCAGGGGTGAATCCGAATACGATGCAGCGGGCGATGACGCAGCTGGAGCAGGAAGGGCTGCTTTATACACAGCGGACAAGCGGAAGATTTGTGACGGAGGATGAGGAGAAGATGAAGGAATTAAGAAGCAGCCTGAGTGAGAGGTACGTGGAGGAATTGTTCACACAGCTTTCGCGGCTTGGTATGACAAGAGAGGAAATCATTTCTGAAGTCAGCCGGTGGAGACCACAGGAAGACAGGAATGTTAATAAGAATAGTGAGTGAAAATCGGATTTCAATCGGGAATGTTCAGAGTTCTAATGAGACGTCAGGCTGCCGGATTAATGAGAACAATGACCGGGTGTGACGAAACGGTGATCGAATGTAATGGAACTAAGGTTAGATGCAATGAGACAAAGTTATTTTTCATAGAAAAGGATGTAAGGAGAAAAATAATGGCAGAAATAGAATGCAGGGATCTGGTAAAAAAATATGGGGCGAAGGTCGCGCTGAATGGAGTGAACCTGTCTCTGGAGAAACAGAGAATCATCGGACTGGCGGGGCCGAACGGAAGTGGAAAGACGACGCTCATCAAGCTGATTGAGCGTCTGCTTACGCCGACATCCGGGGAAATCTTAATTCACGGATTGCAGCCGGGAAAGGAAACAAAGGAAATGGTCTCTTACCTTCCGGACCGGGATTTTCTTCCGGATTGGATGAAGGTAAAAGAACTGCTGGCATTTTTTGAAGCTTTCTATAGCAATTTTGATCGGGTTAAGGCTGAAAATCTGATGGATAAGCTGGAAATCGACTACAATTTGAACTTTAAAAAGATGTCGAAGGGGACCCGGGAAAAAGTGCAGCTGATTTTGTGCATGAGCCGTAAGGCAGAGGTATATCTGCTGGACGAACCGCTTGCCGGCGTGGATCCGGCGGCGAGGGACTACATTATTCATACAATATTGGAAAACTATAACGAGGACGGATTGGTTCTGCTTTCTACACATTTGATTACAGATATTGAATCGATTTTGGATGAGGTGATTTTTCTTCAAAACGGAAAAGTCCTTCTTCACCGGAACGCAGATGATCTCCGCGCGGAAACAGGAAGAAGCATCGATGATTATTTCAGGGAGGTATTCGCATGCTGAGCAAGTTAATCGGTTATGAAATGAAAGCTTTTGGAAGGATTCTGTTTCCGGTTTATCTGGCGATCGTAGTGGTTGCGGTACTGCTGGGCATTGATTTTCGTCTGTTTTCGGCTCCGGAAGGTGCGGCCGGATCTGTTGCGCTTACCATTATACTCGTACTTTTGATTGTGGCCGTGTTCCTTATTACGATTATTCTCTCTGTAGGGCGTTTTTACACAAATCTTCTGGGGCGGGAAGGATATCTGATGTTTTCCCTGCCGACGGGAACGGGAAGCCTGATCTGGGCGAAGGTTATTTCTTCTGTTATCTGGAGCCTGTTCAGCGTAATCGTGGCAGCTGCATCGGTCATTCCGTTTTTCCTGATCCCGTCTTTTTCTGAGGAAGTGGAGAAAATCGAAATCAGCAGCATCGTCTCAAAGGTTTTTGAAGCGGCGGCGCCGTATACGGCAACTATTGTGCTGGGAGTTCTTATCGTGATTGCTTCGACTGTTGCGGCGATCGTTCGGATATATGCGGCCATATCCATCGGACATTTATGGTCGGATCACAGAATCATCGGTGCGGTTCTGACGTATATAGGATTTGAGATTCTGGAATTGATCATAATGGCCATTCTGGGCAGCAGCCTTTTCATAACAATTAACCTTCCGGGTTTATTCCGTGCGATGGGATCAATCGGAGCGGAGGTGTCCGTTTTGCTGGGGTGTATTGTGATAATTGCGATTTATAGTATCGTTGCCTGGATCGTTCTCGACAGGAAACTCAATCTAGAGTAAGGGTGAAGCTGGAGTAAGGGCGAATCTGGAACGAAGGCTGAAACGACTGGAATTAGTGGTTTAAACAGGAAGCTCCGACTTCTATAAGTCGGAGTAGTTCACTGGCTGGATCGAGAAGAGGCTGACACATCGAGGGAGCAGATCGATTATTCAGGTAAGGCCTGTTGTATACGAACAGGATCGAAGACGGTAACGCCGGTTGAGAAAAAAGTCTCACCGGCGTGTTTGTCTTTGCGGTGTGGTCATGCCAACAAATGTCCAAATTACGCAGACAATAGATACAATAAGATGCGGTATGTTGGGCAGCCGGGTGAAAAACGCATATTTAAGGGAAATGTTAGTGATAAAAATTTTTTTCAAAAATCTACAATTCATGGTTGACATTTATATCGTACGGTGTTAAAGTACCATTTGTCGCCGAAATACAGCGACAGCATAGAAGTAACACAGAATGAACATTGACAACTGAACAGTAAAACACATCCTCGAAAATTCAAATGAAGTTTTATAAAATTTTTGTTTGAACGATCGATGAGTATTCATGAATGTAACGTTCAGATGAACGATACATGAATTGATTACGATCCTTTAAAACAGTAAAAAGGGATGAATTAGCCAAGTGTTAATTCTGAACGAATCAATCTTTTTTATGAGAGTTTGATCCTGGCTCAGGATGAACGCTGGCGGCGTGCTTAACACATGCAAGTCGAGCGAAGCACTGAAGAAGATTTCTTCGGAATGATTTTTCAGCGACTGAGCGGCGGACGGGTGAGTAACGCGTGGGGAACCTGCCTCATACCGGGGGATAACAGTTGGAAACGGCTGCTAATACCGCATAAGCGCACAGTACCGCATGGTA